>NZ_JBHUHR010000045.1:263893-273699 GCF_042682445.1 Belliella marina | reverse complement strand
GGATCAAAGTGGTGTTTGATCAGACTTATGATATCTTACACCATGCCAATGCGGCTATTGTGACTTCGGGTACAGCTACGCTTGAAACAGCCTTGTTTAGAATTTCCCAAGTAGTCGTGTATAAGACTAGTAACCTGAGTTCGCCTATTCTCACTTTGTCAACCTGCCTGCCGGCAGGCAGGAACGGTTTTAAATGGTGAGAACTACGAAAAGAAGGTGCGAACTTTTTTATGAAGTAATATTGGGATATTGCGGATTGAAAAAGTGAAGTAGATTGCCGTTTAAAACCGAATAGTCGGCTCAGTCAATAATAACACCCATTTACTGCGTTAAATTTTTGAGCGATAGCTTAGGCTATCCCTCAAAAATTTGCCTTGTAACTGGATATTTTTATTGATTTTGACTTTGTGATAACAATCGAACTCAGGTTAGTTCATTGAGCTATACGATTGCAAAGAACTTAATCCGCGTACCGTATATTTCCTTGGTCAACTTGATCGCAGGAAAAGAAGTTGTAAGAGAGCTTATCCAATCTGATTTTAATGTTGAAAATGTCGCTGGTGAACTCAATAAAATCTTGGTCAATACAGTCTATCGGGGGACGATGTTACAAGGCTATGATGAAATCAAAAATAAAATTGGGGAAAATCAAGCTTCTGAAACTACTGCGGAGATGATTTTGAAAAGTTTAAAAGGATTCTAAAACTTTGGAAAAATAGTCAGTTGAAAACAAGTTGTGAGATTGAAATAAATAGAAATACAGTGGAAATAAGCTTTTGCCGAAATATTAAAACAACTACCATGTTAAATATCTGATATATCTATATCCACTTTCATTCAAGCAGTCAATTAAAATAATGTACTCACTTTATTTGCAGCTGTTGTTGATTAATCACATCCAATAATTGAAGGATTGTATGTGAAAAAGTAAAATTTAAAAAGGGGTGGAAAGTTGTCAACTTTCCACCCCTTTTTAAATTTTAAGCTACCTGAAGTTTTTTGAATTTTGATTTATCAAATTGTTCATGTGCATATTTGGCATCTATGATAAGTTCCTTGACTTCATCGTTTGATGGCAATTCGTACATTGCATCGGTAATGATCGCTTCACAGATTGATCTCAAACCTCTTGCTCCAAGGTTGTATTCCATCGCTTTTTCGACAATGTAGTCAACCCCACTTTCTTCAAACACCAAATTGACACCTTCCATTTCCATCAGTTTCTGATATTGTCTGATCAATGCGTTTTTTGGTTCAGTTAGGATGCTCTTGAGGGCAGTTTTGTCTAAAGGATCCAAATGTGTTACTACCGGAAGACGTCCTATCAGTTCAGGAATCAAGCCAAATGATTTCAAATCCTGTGCAGTGACATATTGCAATAAATTGTCTCTATCAGCATGAGCTTTGTCTTCCGCTTTTCCAAATCCCAAAGGCTGTGTGTTCAGTCTTCTTGCAATATGTCTGCTGATGCCATCAAATGCACCACCACATACAAACAAGATATTTTCGGTATTGACAGCAATCATCTTTTGGTCAGGGTGCTTTCTGCCACCTTGGGGTGGCACATTTACAATTGTTCCTTCCAAAAGCTTCAACAATGCCTGCTGTACACCTTCACCACTGACATCTCTGGTGATGGATGGGTTGTCTGATTTTCTTGCGATTTTATCAAGCTCATCGATGTATACGATGCCTTTTTCTGCTGCCTCGACATTGTAGTCAGCTGCCTGAAGCAACCGTGTAAGGATACTTTCCACATCCTCTCCTACATAGCCGGCTTCGGTCAATACGGTGGCATCTGCTATGCAAAACGGTACTTCCAATACTTTCGCCAATGTTTTGGCCAAATAGGTTTTTCCGGTACCAGTTTCACCAACCATGATGATATTTGATTTTTCAATCTTTATCTCATCATCATTCGATTTTTGTTGCAGCCTTTTGTAGTGGTTGTAAACAGCAACAGTCAACACTTTCTTCGCATCAAACTGACCAATGACATACTCATTGAGAAACTCGGTGAGTTCTTTTGGTTTTTTGAGCTTGAACTTTTGGTTTTTCTCCGGTTTTTTGGTTTTCTCCTCTTCACCCAGAATCTGGTATGCCTGGTCTATACAGAAGTTGCATATATGGGCAGAGATACCTGATACCATAAGGTCAACATCTTTTTTATTCCTTCCACAAAAGGAGCATGTTACTTGAGCCATTATTTTGCTTTTCTTATCAGTACTTCATCAATTAAACCATATTCTTTGGCTTCTGGGGCTTTCATCCAATAATCTCTATCGGAATCCCTTTCTATATCATCGTATGATTTGCCTGAATGCATCGCCAATATGTCATAGAGCTCTTTTTTCATCGACATGATCAATTTCAAGGAAATCTCCATATCTCTAGATTGACCTTGCATGCCTCCAGACGGCTGGTGGATCATTACCCTTGAATGTTGTAATGCAGATCTTTTGTCTTTGGCACCTCCCGCAAGCAATACTGCACCCATGGATGCCGCAATCCCTGTACAGATTGTCGCCACGTCTGGATTGATGTATTGCATGGTATCATAGATTCCTAGGCCTGCAGTTACTGACCCTCCTGGGCTATTTACATATAGCAAAACATCTTTCTTGGGATCCGTGGATTCCAAGAAAAGCAATTGGGCAGTAATGATGTTGGCAATGAAATCATCTACCTGCGTTCCCAAGAATATGATCCTGTCCATGATAAGCCTGGAGAATACATCGATTTCTCGGAAGTTTGTAGGGCGTTCTTCAATGACAGATCTCGTCATCCCATTGATAAATGTATCATATTGATCAAATGCATTGCCACTAATTCCTTGATTGTGAACGGCAAACTTTCTGAATTCGTCTTTGTTGAACATGTTGATTTTTTTTAGTCGTTTACAAAAATAAAAAAAGCCCTTAATTAAGGACTTTTTGTTAACGAAATTGTTTCGAAATTAGTTTTCCAAAAGCTCTTTGAACTTCTCTATTGACAAAACTTCTTCTGTCAAATCTATGTTTTCCTTGACATAGCCCAAAACTTTTTCATTTTGGACAGAGGTCATCATCTGCATGTAATTTTGTCCCTCGTTTCCTTGAAGGTAATTGTCAACAAACATATCCATGCTGTCTTCCAATTGGGCACCCATGCCTGATGAAGCAAATTGTTCCCTAACCATCTCTTTGGTTTTTTCGATTACATCTTCATGCTCAGCTTTGATTTCATTGTTTTGGGCAATTTCATTTGAAATAATCGTCCAAGCCAATTGCTTTGCGTAGATTGGATATTCTTTGTCAACCTGCTCCTGGGTTACTTTTCCTTCGTTGGCTTTGAACAACCACTCTTTTAAGAATGCTTCAGGAAGGTCTATCTTGGTATTGGCGATCAAAGTTTCCTTGATCTTTTCGTCACTGTATACTTTGATTTCCTTATTGTAGTTTTCAGACATGATGGAATTTACTTTTTCCAAAAATGCTTCTTCTGATTCTACTTGTCCAGGACCAAATACCTTATCAAAAAACTCTTGGTTCAATTCAGCCAATTCAGTTCTGTTGATGTTTTGCACCACAAAGGTGAATTTCCCTGATAGCTTTTCCACTTCGGAATCTTCAACACCGACAGTTTCTGCAAGATCTTCTTTGATCGCTTTCGATGGGTCAAATTCAATGATATCCCCTTTTTTCAAACCGAGGAATTTTTTCAGTGATCTTCCGTCTACTTTTGACAGGGGAAGGGAAAAAGTCTTTTCGAAATCACCGTCTACAGCTTTGATATCTCCATACAAGAAGTCTCCTTCTTGGCTTTCCTCAGGATTTGTCATTTTTCCGTATTGGCTTCTGATGTTTTCGACTGCATCATTGATGGTTTTTTTATCTACTTCTACACTGTAATTTGTAGCGTTGATGTTTTTGTCAAGAGAAATCTTGACATCTTCTACAAAACCGATTTTGTATTCAAAATCAAATTCTTTTTGGTTTTTCCAATCGATTTTATCAGCATCTTCGATTACAGGAAGAGGGTCTCCCAGTATTCTAAAAGTTTGGGCTTTCAGGTAATCGTTTAAAGAAGTGGAAAGGATGCTGTTGATTTCATCCACCAATACGGAAGTTCCGTAAAGTTTTTTTACCATTGCAACTGGCGCTTTACCAGGCCTGAAGCCTTTGATGTTGGCTTTCCTTGCGTATTCTTTAACTTTAGCATCAACCTTTGGTTGATAATCTGCTTCATTTAGCTTAATTTTAACTGAAGCTTGATTTGCTGAATGCTTGTCTAATGTGATTTCCAAGGTATTTTGATTTTGATTTGTAGTTAACTAAAAACCCTCAATCTCTTTTCTTCATTCGAATCGCTGTTAAGCTTTTTCGAAATCGGAACCGTGATTGAGGGTTTGAAAACGTGCGGATAGAGGGACTCGAACCCCCATGCCTTACGGCGCTAGATCCTAAGTCTAGTGCGTCTACCAATTTCGCCACATCCGCTTATCTAATGTGGACGCAAAGGTAATCATGAAATTGAAACTTGCAAAAGTTGAAGCGAAAAAAATTAAAAAAAATCTGAAAAAAAAATTTAGAGAGCGATTTAAATAAAATACGGAATTGTTTTACCTTCGAATATATGATACAAGTTGATCTAGAAGAAGAAAGAAAAGAGATTCTGAAGCGGTATAGGAAATTGTTGAAATTGGCAAAGCCATTGCTGAAATCTGGGGATGCTAAGATCATCAAAAAGGCATTCAATGTTTCCAACGAAGCTCATAAAGAAATGAGGAGGAAATCTGGAGAGCCATATATCTACCATCCCTTAGAAGTTGCCCTGGTTTGTGTGGAAGAAATAGGATTGGGGCCGACAAGTATAGTGGCAGCGCTACTCCATGATGTGGTCGAGGATACTGATTGGGAATTGGAGGATATAGAGAGGGAATTTGGGCAGAAAGTGATGCAAATCATTGATGGTTTGACCAAGATTTCTGGGGTTTTTGACTATGGTTCCTCCCAACAGGCCGAAAATTTCAGGAAAATGCTCCTAACGCTGTCTGACGATGTCAGGGTGATCCTGATTAAGATAGCGGACAGATTGAACAATATGAGGACTCTGGAGAGCATGCCAAGGCATAAGCAACTGAAGATAGCCTCTGAAACAATGTACCTTTATGCTCCCCTTGCACACAGGTTGGGTTTGTACACAATCAAATCTGAATTGGAAGATCTTTATCTCAAATACACCGATACTGATACCTATAACTTCATAGTTGAAAAAATCAACGAAACCAGACTTTCAAGAAATAAATTCATCAAGAGTTTCATAGCCCCAATGGAAGAAGAGTTGATCGAGCAGGGGTATAAATTTACGATCAAAGGAAGGCCAAAGTCGGTTTATTCCATTTACAATAAAATGAAAAAGCAGAACATTCCCTTTGAGGAAGTGTATGATCTTTTTGCTGTCCGGATTATTGTAGATACTGAAATTGAAAATGAAAAGGCGGATTGTTGGCAAGTCTATTCCGTTGTCACAGATTTTTACAGACCCAATCCAGATAGGCTTAGGGATTGGATAAGCACCCCAAGAACCAATGGCTATGAATCACTCCATACGACAGTCATGAGCAATACGGGACAGTGGGTGGAAGTACAGATCCGAAGCCAAAGAATGGATGACATTGCAGAGCGGGGTTATGCTGCACATTGGAAATATAAGGACAAAGATTCTGCAACTTCAAAGACATCAACGGGACTGGACGATTGGATCACCCAGGTACGGACATTGCTTGAATCAAACGATGGTTCTGCAATAGAGTTTATGGACGATTTCCGTGGGAATCTATTTCATGATGAAGTTTTTGTCTTTACCCCAAAAGGTGATTTGAAAGTGATGCCAATTGGAGCAACGGCATTGGATTTTGCTTTTGAGATCCATACTGAGGTCGGTGCCAAGTGTATTGGTGCGAAAGTGAACCAACGTTTGGTTTCAATCAACCATAAACTGAAAAATGGGGACCAGGTCGAAATACTTACCTCAAATAAACAAAAGCCCACAGAGGATTGGCTGCATGTAGTAGTGACATCTAGGGCCAAGGCAAAGATCAAAGATGCTTTGAGGGAAGAGAAGAAGTCCTCGATTCTGGATGGGAAAGAGATTGTCCAAAGGAAATTGAAGCAGATGAAGCTAGACTTTAATTCCGAAGTTGTGGAGCAGCTGAGGGCATATTTTGAAACTAAGACGGCCAATGAGTTTTATTATAAAGTAGGCAAGGGGATTATTGAATCCACGTCTATCAAAGGGTTCAAAGATTTCAAGGAAGAGAAAAGGCAAAAAGGAAAAGCTTCATTCGAAGTGGTAAAAGATGAGTCTAGCTTTACCAAAGAGATCAAGAATTTGAAGGGCCCTGACCATGACCAGCTGTTGATAGGAGAGGATATGGATGTTGTTGATTATGTCTTGGCCAAATGCTGCAATCCTATCCCAGGTGATGATGTGTTTGGTTTTGTCACTGTCAATGAAGGTATTAAAATACACCGCACTTCTTGCCCAAATGCATTGGAGCTATTGTCTAACCATGGGAATAGGGTGATCAAAGCCAAATGGACAAGTCAGCAGGAAATAGCGTTTTTGGCGGGATTGAGGATAGTGGGTACAGATAGAGTAGGCCTGATCAATGATGTTACCAAAGTCATTTCAAATGAACTGAAAGTCAACATGAGGTCGATTACCGTGGATTCTGATGCAGGGATATTTGAAGGGACTATAAAACTCTATGTCCACAGCACACAACATTTAGAGAAATTGATGGAAAACTTAGGGCAGGTAGAGGGGATTATTAAAATCACAAGGTTTGACTATTGACCGTACCGAGACTTAACCTTTATGGATTTAATGTTTATTTGAATCATTTCTAAATAAGAACAGTTATATTTGAAACAAAAAGTGAGACAATGGCCTTGAATGAAACCTTATACGAAGAGGTAAAGAAAATATTTACTGCCTATTTGGGAAATAAAAAACTTAGGAAGACACCTGAGCGTTATGCTATACTTGAAGAGATTTATGGTCGTGGGGGGCATTTTGACGTGGAATCTCTCTATATCAGCATGAAAAACAAGAATTACCGTGTAAGTAGGGCGACGGTTTACAACACGCTGGATTTGCTGGTGGAATGTGATCTTGTGACCAAGCATCAGTTTGGGCAGAACCTAGCCCAATATGAAAAATCTTATGGATACAAGCAGCATGATCATTTGATATGTATTGATTGTAACCAGGTAAAAGAGTTTTGTGATCCAAGGATTCAGAATATCCAAAACACAGTTGGTGGGATCCTTGATTTCAAAGTGCTTCACCATTCCTTGATTCTCTACGGTAATTGTACAAAAGAAAAATGTGAACATAAACCTATTATATGAAACTAACCTATCAAACAGAGCAAAAAGAAACAACACACTTTTTGTATATCCAAGGTGACTTAATCGGTGATGACGTTGGTCCAAAATTGGTTGAAATCGTAACCAATGCAGTGAATGACAAGATCAAGAATTTTGTGATTGACTTGAAAGAAGTGAGGTATATTTCTTCCAGTGGTATTGGAGTGCTGATCACGATGCTTACTAAAATGAGGAATGCGGGTGGTGAAGTTTATCTTACATCCCCATCTGAGCATGTCAAAAAACTTTTGATTATCACCAAGCTGAATAATATATTCACAGTTTTTGATTCATTGGAAGACGCAAAAGAGAAATTAAGCTAATATTTCCAATTACTTTGAATCGATTTTCGTTGTGGCAAGAATAAATACATTGAATTCCTTGCAATTTTTTAACCTTATTCCAAACTTCGCTCCTCAAAAAGAAAACAAATAATCAGTAAATATAAAATTAAATGAAAATGGATGTGCTTTTAGGCCTACAGTGGGGCGATGAAGGAAAAGGAAAAGTAGTTGATGTGCTTGCTCCACAATACAATGTAGTCGCCAGGTTTCAAGGTGGGCCAAATGCAGGCCATACATTAGAGTTTGATGGGATTAAGCACGTTTTGCACCAGATACCTTCCGGTATATTTAGGTCTAATCTGACGAATATTATAGGGAATGGAGTTGTCCTGGATCCGGTAGTGTTGCGGAAAGAGATTGAAGGTCTGAATAAGTTCAACATCGCATTCAACGAAAATTTATTTATCTCCAAAAAGGCAACTATTATTATTCCAACCCATAAATTGTTGGATGCTGCTTACGAGAAATCGAAAGGGGATAAAAAAATCGGATCCACTTTGAAAGGCATTGGGCCTACATACCAAGATAAGATTGGTAGGGTTGCATTAAGGGTAGGGGATATTTTGGCAAGTGACTTTGAGGCAAAATACAATGCATTGGTTGAAAGACACAAAACCACACTTTCATTCTATGATTTTCCATTGGAAGAATTGCCGGAACTTGAAAAAGTGTTTTTTGATGCGATTGAGTTCTTTAAAACATTGAATTTGATCGATAGTGAATACCAAGTAAATGATCATTTGGCTAAGGGAGACAAAGTATTGGCTGAAGGTGCCCAAGGCTCGCTTTTGGATATTGATTTTGGAAGTTATCCATTCGTGACCAGTAGCAGTACCATGACTGCTGGCGCTTGTACGGGTTTAGGTGTTGCTCCATCCAGGATTGGTGAGGTGTATGGGATTTTCAAAGCTTATTGTACAAGGGTTGGAAGTGGACCATTTCCGACGGAGCTGTTTGATCAGGATGGGGAAGACATGAGGAAAGAAGGCAATGAGTTTGGATCTACCACAGGAAGACCAAGACGCTGTGGCTGGATTGATTTGCCTGCTTTGAGATATTCCATTATGATCAATGGCGTGACACAGCTGTTTATGATGAAGGGTGATGTTTTGAATATTTTCGAAAATATCAAAATCTGCACACATTATGAACTTCCTGATGGCACGAGGGTGGATAGGTTGACCTACGAGCTCAATGATCAGGATGTAAAGCCTATTTATAAAACGGTTAAAGGGTGGAACAAATCTTTGGCAGGTGTCACTACATATGAGGATTTTCCTCAAGAATTGAAAGACTATGTAAGTGTTCTGGAAGAAGAACTTAAAGTTCCGATCAAAATGGTTTCTATCGGGCCAGATAGAAAACAAACTATATTAAGGTAGTTCTTTTGATTACTGACTTTAAAAAGGCTTTTGGGAATTCCCAAAAGCCTTTTCTCATTTTATGGTCATATGCTTCTTTGCCAGTAATCTCAATTTTAAGTATTAATGGTTGCTTTGGGTCAATCCCGATAAACTTGGACAGGTTATCCAAAAAGAACTTGTCCGCAACGCCACAAACAAAGGTGTGTTGGATCCAATATCAATTAGTATCGAATTGAATCAAAGAGCAGATATTTGTTTTATTACTGGCATCATTCCTTATATACATATCAAAGTATATGACTATCCGCTTTCTTGGGCGTAGACAAACAATAGATTGTTGGATGAACGATTTGAAGTTTTGTTGACTACGCCGCGACCAAGCTGTTGAAGAGTATTTGCAACTTATCAAAGCCTCTTCTTACCTAGCGTGTAACGTTGAGAGGACTCGTGTTAAAGTATGTCTATTATAAAGGAGTCGCATTTATATAAATTTTTATCCGCTTTTATATCTCCAGCCACCTAAAATAATGTGCCCACTTTTAAATTGCGGCTGCTCTTGGCTGTCAATAATTGTATGCCTTGGCATATTTGACGATCATCTGTATAAGTCTAGGTGTTAATTTACATACTGGTATCATTGCGGATAATCATATTTGTTAATTAATTTTAGAAACCTAATAGCA
>NZ_JBHUHR010000045.1:261127-263883 GCF_042682445.1 Belliella marina | reverse complement strand
CCACCACCGCTATGTTGCTGATTGTTGTGCCCGCTTCAAGGGAAGCTGCTGTTGACACTACCAGGGTCAATTCCATGCTTTCTCCCGCTGCGATCGTTCCAAGGTTCCACGTTACCGTACCCCCTGTTTCCGTTCCGCCGTTGTCGGCTGACACAAAGCCCGTTCCCGCAGGCAATACATCCGATACCGTCACATCCTCTGCATCGCTTGGCCCTGCATTACCCACCGTGATGGTGTAGCTGATGTTTTCGCCTGCCAAGACTGTTGCGCTCGTTGCCGTCTTGGTGATGTTCAATGCCGCTTCGGTTTCCACCGTCACGTCTTCTGGGTCGGACTCAACCGGTCCGTCTTCGTCCGTTGGTGAATCTGCCACCGCTATGTTGCTGATCGTAGTGCCTGCTTCAAGGGAAGCTGCTGTTGACACTACCAGGGTCAATTCCATGCTCTCTCCGGCTGCGATCGTTCCAAGGCTCCACGTTACCGTACCCCCTGTTTCCGTTCCGCCGTTGCTTGCAGACACAAAGCCCGTTCCCGCTGGAAGCATATCAGATACCGTCACATCAAGTGCATCGCTCGGTCCTGCATTGCCCACAGTGATGGTGTAGCTGATGTTTTCACCCGCAACTACCGTTGAACTGGCGGCTGTCTTGGTGATGTTCAATGCCGCTTCGGTTTCCACCGTCACGTCTTCTGGGTCGGACTCTACTGGTCCGTCTTCGTCCGTTGGTGAATCCACAACCGCTATGTTGCTGATCGTCGTGCCCGCTTCAAGGGAAGCTGCTGTTGACACTACCAGGGTCAATTCCATGCTCTCTCCGGCTGCGATCGTTCCAAGGCTCCAGTTCACTGTGCCTCCCGTCTCCGTTCCGCCGTTGCTTGCCGACACAAAGCCTGTTCCCGCAGGAAGCATATCAGATACCGTCACATCCAAGGCATCGCTTGGGCCTGCATTGCCCACCGTGATGGTGTAGCCGATGTTCTCACCTGCCAATACAGTCGCGCTGGATGCCGTCTTGGTGATGCTCAATGCCGCTTCGGTTTCCACCGTCACGTCTTCTGGGTCGGACTCAACCGGTCCGTCTTCGTCCGTTGGTGAATCCACAACCGCTATGTTGCTGATCGTAGTGCCCGCTTCAAGGGAAGCTGCTGTTGACACTACCAGGGTCAATTCCATGCTTTCTCCCGCTGCGATCGTTCCAAGGCTCCACGTTACCGTACCCCCTGTTTCCGTTCCGCCGTTGTCGGCAGACACAAAGCCCGTTCCCGCTGGAAGCATATCAGATACCGTCACATCAAGTGCATCACTCGGTCCTGCATTGTTTACAGTGATGGTGTAGCTGATGTTTTCACCCGCAACTACCGTTGAACTGGCGGCTGTCTTGGTGATGTTCAATGCCGCTTCGGTTTCTACATCCACATCCTCTGGGTCGGACTCTACTGGTCCGTCTTCGTCCGTTGGTGAATCTGCCACCGCTATGTTGCTGATCGTAGTGCCTGCTTCAAGGGAAGCTGCTGTTGACACTACCAGGGTCAATTCTATGTTCTCTCCCGCTGCGATCGTTCCAAGGCTCCAGTTCACCGTGCCTCCTGTTTCCGTTCCGCCGTTGCTTGCCGATACAAAGCCCGTTCCAGCCGGCAATACATCCGACACAGTCACATCAAGTGCATTGCTCGGTCCTGCATTGTTTACAGTGATGTTGTAGGTGATGTTTTCGCCTGCAAGTACCGTTGAACTTGCAGCTGTTTTTGTTATATCAAGGTCGGCTGATGTCTCTACATCCACATCCTCTGGATCAGACTCAACCGGCCCACCATCATTATTAGAGCTAAAGGCAATTGCAGTATTCGATATTATAGTACCTGAAGCCAAATCTGCTGAAGTACTAAGCACTAACTCAAGGACTATCTGACTTCCAGATTCTAGGACATCCAATTCCCAAGTCACTACTCCATTTTCAAATACAGCTCCATCACTTCCTGATACAAAACCGGTACCTACCGGGATTTCATCCGTTACAACAAAATCTTCGGCATACATCAAGCCCGAATTTGATACAGTAATCGAATACGTAATATTATTTCCCGCCAAGACCGTCGGGCTGGAGGCAGTCTTAGTGATATCCAAAAATGCTTCACAGTTTTCCACTACCACCGTTACAGCTAATCTTTCCGAACTTTCACATCCAGAAACATCGTCAAGCTGGCTTGCATAATAGGTCATGCCATCTACCAATGGTGTATTGGCCGGAACTATATTCCCGTTTGCAATGGCATCATACCATACTATCCCATTGCCTGTTGCCTGTAGCTGCGCAATGGTTGGGCTGTCGGAAGCACAGAATTCCTGAACAGCCAAATCGGTGGTTGGTGGTAAAATATCGCTCAAAGTTACCGTTACAGCGGTCCTTAGTAGACTTTCACATCCATCTTCAATAGTTTGGCTGGCATAGTAAGTCTGTCCATCAACCAAAAGGGTTGTGATATCCAACAAGTTGCCGTCTGTAGCGGCATCATACCATTGGATGTTTTCGCCCACAATCTCGATGGATGCCAAGGTTGGCGCATCCACCGCACAGAACTCCTGGCTTCCATCGGCTACTGGAGGATCGGTCGCATCAATGGTGATGAGAAGTTCTCTTCTTTTCGAGTCTACTTCACAGCCATACCTGACTGACTGAACATATACAGTAATCTCTATAGGCCCCTCGATCAATGCTATTTCTGCAGGGGTAATTTCTTCATTTCCATCAGCTGTG
>NZ_JBHUHR010000045.1:259409-261117 GCF_042682445.1 Belliella marina | reverse complement strand
TTTGACTTCCTCACAATCCGAATCGCTGATATCCACCAAATCACCTTCACAGATTTCCAATTTCCAGATTTCATCATCTTCATCATAAAACTCACCTGGGACAGGGCTATTGGTGGCCAATTCTATTTCAAACACCCTCAACTCTTCCAGCACACTTGCCAATCCACCATAGAGTATCTGAATTCTATCAAAAGGCACATCAGTCACAATTGACAATATCGCTTCACTACCCCCTCCCAAAATCCTCAACGAGAGTAAAGAAGAATTAAATGCGATAGGTGCTCCTATGGCTTCATTGCCCAAAAATCTCTGGATCCTAAAACCTTCCAAGAGGGAAAGATCCAACAGGCCTGTAGGTATACCGATTTTGATATTCAGGCTATCCCCGACAAATGCCGGGTAGTTGTACGCAACTTCAAGTCTGGAATAAACATTGACCCCAACAGCATTGATAATGCTGGCATAGGTATCAAAATCACCATCAACCGCGAGTTCAGGATTAAATACACCCGTCAATGAAGATGCTACATCCACTCCCCCAATCAAATGGGAGAAACCGGTCATTATATCAAACAGGTTTGGATCACAGACTGCCGCAGTATTGCTTGTCTCATTGTAATAGGCACCATAAACCCTTACACTCTGGAAGGTATTCAACAATGGGAGCAAAGCTACTTTTATGGCGTCATAAGAAACAGGCTGTCCTGAAAAATTTGTTGGCGTGTATGTAAAATTAAACTCGTTGAACCCATTCAATACCGAAACCAGGTTGCCATCAGCCAATACACGTGGACCAACGGGTTCACCATTGTCAAATGCCTGGACATATACACCGGCGGCCAATTGGGCTACCCCTGCATATTCCCTGGCCAGTTTGACCGTTACCGGGTTTCCGGCAGGTACCTGCACATTCCACTTGAGCATCTGGGATGTTTCACCCGTCAGGCCAAGAAGGGAAGTACCTACCGTCTCTTCCAATTGGGAATAAGTGGACAGGTCTCCATCAACGGCATTGATGGGATTGCTGACTACCCCCAACTGGATACCCAAAAGGCTGCTTTCCGTAAACTCCTGCCCATCGTTGGCAAACTGTGGGATGTATACCAAAGGACAATCCTCCAAATCAAGGACATTTACAACAATATCTACAAAATTCTCACAATTGGCACCGCTCGCAGAAGCCCTATACACAAACCTTCCGCCACTTGGGAAAGGCCCTGCCATATCCGGCCCGGAGAATGGTGCCCCATCCAATCCCTGATAAGTAGTAGGCACAGTGGAGTCATCTTCGTTGATGGCAAATGCCTCAGGGAGTTGCAGGCTTTCTCCCACAATGACATTGAATACTTGTGAGCCATTGACAAATACCACGGGATTTTTGTCAATATCGACCGTTACTGCCACCCTCACAGATTCTTGCGGACAGCCATCCCTTGTTATACCTGCAAAAAAGGTTGACCTTCTACTGACATTTCCTATAAAATAATCATTGCCTGTCGCCAGTGATGTACCCCCTATCGGTTGGGCATACCAATTGACGATATCTCCAGGTTGGGAAAGCACGCTTAAGGTGACTTCATCCGAATTACAAACGATCAGGTTTGCATCTTCCTCATTTTCAAACGTTGGCCGTCCCGGGGTTTTCACAACATTGTGGATCCTGAGCGATTCCCCCACATCCAATCCCACAAGGGAAGACAGCCTGGCC
>NZ_JBHUHR010000045.1:231345-259183 GCF_042682445.1 Belliella marina | reverse complement strand
TAAAAATACTGGGAAATTGTACCACCTACGCTCAACAGGCCGGGGCTGATGGAAGAATAAGTGTCAAAATCACCGTCTATTGCATTTTCGGGATTGTCCACGCCTGAACTCCCCAGGCCCAACAGGTCAATGTTTATGCCTGTAGCATCAAAGGAGGTGAACTGTGCCTGGCCGCAGGGGTCTTCACCCTCCAAAGTAAACGCATTGTATACGTCCAAGGTATATTCCGTACCCAAACCCAAAAGGGATATTGAGTTGTTGAAAATCCTGATCCTATCGTATTCCTGGGACGGCCTTATCGCCAAAAAAAAGTCACCGTTTTGGTCGGTAACCAATCTTGCCCTATCAATATTAAAACCACCGGCATCAGAACTAGCACGGTTCAATATTATATCACTGCCGTTCCTTGCCTGGACCCGGATTTCCTGTCTACCAAGCAGGACCGTTCCCAGCACATCTGCCAAGGCTTCGCCCAGGCTTCCGCCAAGAAGTGCCCCAAGCAGGTCCGAATCCCCGTCGATCCTTACATAGGAAGTAGTATTTGCCGCTAAGATCTGTGGGAATTTAAGTTCTATTATCCCATCATACGAGGCTAAACCTGCCAACAACCCGGGAGAGGCAAGCAACCTGGCAAAACTTCCAGGGGCATCGTTCAGGGCATTGTCCGGGTTTATAACTGTCGGATCGAAACAGGGACTGAGCCCTCCAAATCCACAGCCAAGTAAACTAGTCATCTTGTTATTCCCACTGGTAAAAGTCACCTCATCTGCAAGGGACTTTACGATCTGTGCATCAAGCGTATTTGAAAAGGCAAATACTGCAATAAAAAGAAATACATAGATTCTAAAAGACGGTAGATATTTTCCCATATTAAAAACGGTTTTTTTGATAGTTAAATCAAAACTACCAAATGGGTAAAAACAAAAATGGAAACAGAGTGCTTTATGTTATTTTAAGTACACATTTTGTAATCATACAAAAATCAAATTTCAAAGAAGACTTGGAAGAGTCAAACAAAAACACTTCATATTTATATCCCCAAATTCTTTCAAAGTAATTTATAATATTTTCATAAATTTTTATTGTAAAATCCCTCTTAAAAATCCCCTACATTATAGTACACAAAACAACCCACTTAAACTTAAGGCTTCTAACGGAATTGCGGAAAACGAAAGAGACATACAAGCAATCATGAAGGTGGGCCTTGTAGGCTTTAATACTCTAAATGAAATCAAATTATGTTAAGATCAACAATGACCAAACACCCAAAAAAAGTTAAACATCAATATATTTAGTTTAAAAAAACAATCAAAAAAAATAGGGCATTATACACTGTAAACCAACATTTCAACTCAAAAGACATAGTCAAAATAAAATAAACTTATATGTATCCCCCTTCAATCCAAATCCCCACTAGCCATCTCATTTGCTCAAACAAAAAACTATAAAACGAACCGGCTTTATACAAGAACTAGAACTAAGGTTTGAACATCCATATTCCCAAACCCAAAATTTGGATTCAGGCTGAAATAAGAATTCCAAAATCGGTTCACTGAAGTACAAAAGCTAAAGACAAAACAATTTCCAAGAAAAAAATGATTTATCTGGTAAAAAATAAAATGCTGAAAAACGACAGTAATACAATCAAACAAAATACAATTAACAATACATTAAAAACAAATTAAATAAGGTATAAATATACATTTAAAGAATATTATATAATAAAAATCAACATAAAAACACTTTTAAATAACAAAAAAGCATCTTTCACGAACAAAATCATCCCGTTTAAAAACTAAAAACATTCCTTGCTACTCCAATTTGGACAGGGTTTATTGCTACTATCTACTGGTAAAAAAGCGAATATACATGGTTTGTCTTTTAGGCTTTTCTTGCGCAGAATATATGAATAGGATAATTCAAAAAGACCTCTCCACTAATTTTGGTGGCATTCACTCCCAGCTCATCTACCCCAACATCACTTAATATCATATTTCGCAAACCTTCTTTGTCTACAGGAAATGAAGCTTGCAACTGTTCATCAAGACTAATTTCCATCACATACTTATCTTTCTCAACTTGGGTAAGCCCCACATCTGTAAAAAGATTTTGAAATTCTGTCAAAGAAAGAGCGGCCACATGGGAGTTGTCCCTGTTTTTTTCCATTTCATTGTATTTATCAATTTTAGCATCAGGCAAGGAAACGTCAACTACCATAACAAGTCCATTGGGTTTGCAAACCCTTTTCATTTCAGACAAGACCTTAATAGGATTCAAGAAATGATGGAATCCAAACCTGGAAATCACAATCGAGAAAAGATTGTCCCCATAAGGCAAACTAGCTACATCACCAATCTGCCAAGTGATGTTTTCAAGGTTCGATTTTTCTTGGAGCTTTTTTCCTTCATTAATCATTTCTTTTGTAATGTCAATCCCTATAACATGGCTAGTATGTCTTGCAAATCCACAAGAAACTATACCGGAACCACAAGCTACATCCAAGACAGTATCATTTTGATTGGCGGAAGACATATGGATCAACTTATCCAACGCATCGCTATGGGATGTGATGGAAGTATAACTACCTGCCTGCTTTGAAAATTGTTCTACAATAATTTTGTTATGCTTTTTTGTATCCATGATGTTAGTCATTTTTTATTTTAACAAAGTTCGGCAACATCCCCAATGTCATAATCACTATATTTAGACAATGAATATCGATTACAGGACAAATATCAAAGTAGATTATGGTTTTGAGAAAGATGAGACACGTCCAATAACCACATACTCAGAAACCATCAACAATACAAAATGTGCGGATTATCATTCCCACCCACGTGCACAAATCATCTCATGCGACAGAGGCGTAATGGAGATTATGACCAATCACAATATTTGGATTGTCAATCCTTCACAAAGTGTATGGCTTGCAAGCTACGAAGAGCATCAAGTGCATTTTCCGAACAATGTCAAGGTAGTATCAGCATTTATTGATGAGTCTAGACTGGACGGATTGCCTAAACATAGTTTTGCATTTGATTCATCTGATTTTATCAAAAGTATATTGGCAAAAATCACTTCCTTTTCAAATCCCAAGCAATTGACACCACAGCAAAACAGGATTTTTGAAGTGCTGTTGGATGAAATTACCTGCATAAAACCAAGCCTCACATTTCTCCCTACCAGTCATGATGAAAGAATTAAAAAAGTAACAGATGCCTTAATGCATGACATTGCCAACAAGCATAACATTGAATTCTACGCCAATTTATCCTGTGTGAGTCCCAGAACCCTTTCAAGGTTGTTTGTTAAGGAATTGGGAATGAGTTTTGGAGATTGGAAAATGCGTCTAAAGCACCTAGAAGCAATAAAGCAACTTAGTGAAAAAAGGGCAGTAAAGGATATAGCATATAGTTTGGGTTATGAAAATACCAGTTCATTTATAGCTACATTCAAAAAACATTTTGGTAAAACACCTACAAATTATGCCATCGAGTAAGCAGGAATCTGCCATGCCAAATGTTTGAGGATAAGAAATTAATTAACCCACTATCAACACAAAGCTATTCGAAAAGCATAAATCAGAATTAACGACCATGTGTTTTTTCTGTATCATCGATATTCCTATACAGGTCAACTTCTACCATCCTAAGTATTTCCGTAGAATACCATGGACAAGAAACAGTTCAAATCTCAATCTAATATTTTGATCTTAGCAACCGCACCTCCCCCATTCACGATTTGGCTACAATTTCAGTGGATTTACCTACACCCATCCATGCTCAATTCCCGACTTTTGATACTTCAATAGATCATAAAGTATTCAGCATGGAAACAAAAAAAGTATGGTTTGTCACAGGAGCTTCAAAAGGTCTGGGATTAACGCTTGTAAAAGCATTGCTAGCAGATGGATATTGTGTAGCAGCTACTTCAAGAACGCAACAAGGCTTGCTTGATGCCATTGGCAAGCACAGCAATTTTCTGCCTGTTGAAATGGATATTACCGATAATGAAGACGTTGCAAAGGCAGTGCAAATTGCCTGTGAGAGGTTTGGGAAAATCGATGTCATCGTAAACAATGCCGGCTACAGCCAAATCGGAACCTTGGAAGAACTCACAGATCACGAAGCGAGGAGGAATTTTGATGTGAATGTTTTTGGGTCGATAAATGTAATCAGAAACACAACTCCCCTTCTCCGTAGGCAAAAATCGGGGCATATATTCAATATTGCATCTGTTGGCGGATTAGTCGGCAGCTTTCCCGCCTTTGGGATTTATTGTTCGACAAAATTTGCTGTAGCGGGATTTACCGAAGCCTTGGCGGTTGAAATGAAACCGTTTGGAGTGCATACCACCTTGGTGTACCCGGGATATTTCAGGACTGACTTTTTGGCAAAAGGCTCGGTGCAAACCCCAGAAAACCCTATCCAAGAATATGTAGCTGCCAGAGAAATGGAAGCTGCCCATCTCAACCAAATTAACGGAAACCAACCCAACGATCCCCAAAAAGCAGCGGCTTTGTTCATCGAAATAAGCAAGTTGGAAAATCCACCTACACATCTTCTGATGGGAGAAGATGCATATGATATGCTACAAAACAAAATCAAAATACTTACTGAAGAATCAGAAAAATGGAAGGATTATACGCTGTCAACAGGATATTGATTGCCTTGCTGATTGTAATTGCCAATAGTTGTTCTACACAGCATCAGGGCAATTTGACAAAAGAGAACAAAGCATTGGTGGATGAACATTCCGGAAAAATGACACAAAAAATGGGAGAAACAATAGAAATCACAAAAGAATATATCGGAATGTGGGTCACCAAGGATGGCTATATCCGTCACGAACTTCTTCCCAACTACCGTTACGAGGAAGCACGTGGCAACCGAATGAGCGCATACAGGGGCAGTTATAAAATTTCGGGAAACCATATTGACTACAAAGATGATACTGGATTCACTGCTGATGGGGAGTTTAAAGATGGCATTCTTTACCACGCAGGAATGGTTTTGTACAAAGAAAAAAAGTAAATTAGCAACAATGGAAAACACATTTCGCTTCAATTCAATAGCAGAATTCCACCGTTTCTGCAAGCTGCCCAATCCCGATCATCCATTGATCAGTCTGATAGATTATAGCAAGGTGTGTTATCCTGACAACGAAACTGTTTTGAAATGGATACAGAATTTTTACTCAATCGGCTTAAAACGGAATGTCAACGCCAAATTCAATTATGGACAGCAACAATACGATTTTGATGCAGGTGTACTCAGCTTCATTTCCCCACTTCAGTTCCTGAAAATAGAAATCAAGCAGGATGTTGTCGCAAACCCCACAGGTTGGCTTTTGCTTATCCATCCCGATTTTATGTGGAATACGGTTTTGCCCCAAAAGATAAAAACCTGTGACTTCTTTGGCTATTCCGTAAATGAAGCTCTTTTTCTTTCGGACAAAGAAGAAAAGGTTGTGGTGGAAATCCTCCGGAACATAGAACAGGAATACCAGTCTACCATCGACAAATTCAGTCAAGATCTTATCATTGCCCAACTGGAAAGGCTGTTGATCTATTCGGAACGATTTTATGAGCGTCAGTTTATTACCAGAAAAAAATCCAACCACGAATTGTTGGAACGCTTCGAAAAAGTTCTTTCCAACTATCTTGAAAGTGGCAAGGCTTTGGACAAAGGTATTCCGACAGTGAAAGACATCGCAAATGACCTCCATATTTCACCCAACTATCTAGGAAGTCTACTCCGTCTACATACCCAGCAAAATACCCAACAGCACATCCAAAACAAACTGATTGACTATGCCAAAGAACGCTTGAGCAGCACCAACCTGAGTGTAAGTGAAATAGCATATCAATTGGGCTTTGAGCATCCACAGAGCTTCAGTAAGTTGTTCAAAAGCAAAACCAAGCAAAGCCCCTTGGAATTTCGCGCCAGTTTTAACTGATGCGGTTATATTTCAATTGATATCTTGTAAATTCAATTCCCCTATAAACCCATTACACGCACGGATTGGTTTTAGTAGATCAAGTAAGAAACCCCAACAATAAAAGCAATATTTCCAAAACTTAAGAAAAGTGCAGACAATCCCAAGATTGTCCACCAACGAACGATAAAGTCCGATACCGAACCTGACAACTGAGTGAAAACATCATAACAAATTGATTATCAGCACACTTTTATTGGTATGGTATTCGAAAACCTAAGGTTTGTACCTATGTCACTCTGTGTTAGCAAACTAACGGGAGATTAGCCTTTCCAATATGATAAAAAATTATCTAAAAACTTCATTCAGAAACCTGACCCGCCAAAAAGGTTATACTCTGATCAATATCTTGGGCCTTGGCGTAGGACTTGCCACCTGCATGTTGATTTTGCTTTGGGCACTTGACGAATGGAAATATGACGGATTCCATGATAAGTCAGACCGGATCTATTCTGTCATGATCAACAACATCTATCCTGATGGTGAAATCAAGACACATGGAGCGACCCCATCTATTTTGGCTCAAGCTATAGAACAGGAGATCCCTGAAGCGGAAATGATCTCAAGAACAAGCATGAACGAAAAGCTGATTATCAAGCACGAAAAAAACTCATTTCTGGAAAATGGATTTTATGCTGAACCAACACTTTTTGAAATCTTCAGCTTTCCTTTTCTCAAAGGGGGGATAGAAACCGCGAATGGAGATAAGAATGCAATCGTCATCTCAGAGAATTTGGCAGAGAAGCTATTTGCAGACCTGGATCCAATAGGAAAAGTTGTTGAGGTCCAACAGCACCAATTGGTGGTTACTGGTGTCTTTGCCGACATTCCTGCGCAGTCCACCATCCAGTTTGATTTTGTCCTTCCGTTTGAGATTTTTCTTGATGAAAACCCTTGGACACATAATTGGCAAAGTGGCGGTACACGCACTTATGTAGCCTTGCACCCTGATGTTGATCTAGCATCTGTGAACCTGAAGCTTTCCCCATTGGTAACCAAAAACTGTGGTGAATGTACGAGTAGCCCATTTTTATTTCAATATTCCCGGTCAAGACTACATTCCAAGTTTCAAAATGGCCAAGAGGCTGGTGGAAATATAGAAAAAGTGATCTTATTCTGCCTGATAGGATTCATTGTGTTGCTCATGGCCTGTATCAATTTTACCAACTTAGCAACGGCCCGCGCTTCCACCAGAGGTAAAGAAGTGGGGGTAAGAAAAGTAATTGGCGCCAACCGACAGGGCTTGATTCAACAGTTTTTATTGGAATCTACCATCCTGTCATTGATGGCACTGGGTGTATCCCTTGCCTTGGTCAATATCCTTTTGCCCTACTTTAGTGATGTTACCGGAAAAAATATCACATGGGGGGATTTAGACTATTTATTCTTTATCGGGACTTGTCTACTGACTTTGGCCTGTGGCTTGTTGGCAGGAGGATACCCAGCGTTTTTTCTATCTTCATTCAAACCAATTTCAGTTCTGAAAGGGGGCAAATCCCTTATGTTGACAGGGTCAAGGTTAAGAAAGTCCTTGGTTGTGATTCAGTTGGCTGCGTCGGTCACATTGGTAATTGGGAGTTTGACTGTCTACAGCCAGTTGGATTACATTACCAAGAAAGATCTTGGATATGAGAAAGAAAACGTCATCATCATCGATCCTCCACAAGAGGTATTGAGAAGCCCTGAGGTTTTTAAACAGGGGTTGCTGGATTTTCAGGGTATACAAAGTGCAGGCTTTGCCGGAAGCGACATCCTGACCATTCCTATCACAACCGATGAGGTTTCATGGACAGGAAAGCCGGAAGGCAACACTGTCTTCTTCAAACTTTTACGCTGTGACCATGATTTTCTTCCTACTTTGGGGATTCCCATGGTGGCCGGGAGGAATTTCCCCATAGAACAGCAACAAACCCCATTATATCTGCTCAATAAAAAAGCCATCGAAGTGATGGGAATTGATGCTGAAGATGCCATTGGTATGGAATTGGATGTCTGGAAAGGTTTGGGGCAGGTTATTGGTGTCACCGAGGATTTCCACAACAATAGCCTGAGAGAAGACATTGAACCTATGGTTTTTATGTATTCTACAGATATAGGCTTCCATTATTATATCAAAACCAAGTCAGGATACACAATAGATGAAAGTTTGGCTCACATTGAAAAAACAATGAAAAGGCTCAGCCCAGACCAGCCATTTGAATATAGTTTTTTAGATGAAGCGTTTGAACGTGAATATCGTATGGAAAAAGTGCTCGGGAAATTATCATTGGGCTTCACCATTGTGGCATTGCTGATAGTATGTTTAGGGCTTTTTGGACTTTCTTCCTTTGCCGCAGCCAAAAGGGTCAAGGAGATGGGGATAAGGAAAGTGTTTGGTGCATCACCAGGGCAATTATGGACACTACTTTGCAAGGATTTCGCAGTCTTGACCTCCGTGGGATTGTTGATCGGATTTCCCGTGGCTTGGTATTTGGCAAAAACATATCTCGCCAGTTTTGCATACCATGCCACACTTGGCGTTGGGGTTTATCTTTATACAGGAATTGGACTTCTAGTCATTGCCCTGCTCACTGTTACTTTCCAATCTCTCAAAGTAGCCCTTATCAATCCGGTGAATTCCCTGCGGGATGAGTAATAGTTCATTTTTCAATAAAAACCAGATTGATATATAACTAAACTCTCCAATATGATTATCCGCTTCTTTGCCTGTAAGTGATGGGGTTTGTTTAGGCTAAAGAAGTCACCCAACACTAGATATAACAGCTGGGCTTTGCGGACTTTGTGAAGCCTTAGCGGACATGGTGGTGAAAAAACTTAGCCACAAAGAACACCATGAATACACAAAGGACACAAAAACATCAAACTAAACCCTCCGCCACATTTTCAATAACCTGATCAAATCCCCCATTTGACCTACCAACTTTTTCAACTATATTCACAACAGAAGTCAGATTTATGACGTCTAGACAATCATTCACTCAATAATAAATGGGGAACCAAATTGACAACCTTCTATACCATTACTCCTACCCTGTTTTGTTTGGGTTGACGGTTATCTATTTTTCCATCCTCTACTTTGGCGTAGGATCATTGTTTTTAGAAGTCTGCAAATTCCTCGAAAAAAGGAATATCATCCATAAAATAGCAACCAAGCAAATCCCCAAAGACCAACTTTCTTTTGAAATCAGGCATTCCATCCAATCTATCCTGGTTTTTGGGCTGTCAGTCATACCCATTATATACTTGGTAAGAATAGAAGTGATCCAGCTGTTGCCAAATAACTTTCTCAATATCACCCTAGGCTTAATCATACTGACGCTGTGGAACGAGGTACATTTCTATGCAATCCACCGGCTTATGCATCAGAAGTTTATGATGAAACACATACATCATATCCACCATAAATCAACCGTTCCCACCGTATTTTCCGTATACAGTTTTCATTGGATTGAGGCTTGCTTGTTAAGCACCGTTCCTTTGACCATAGTTCCTTTTATTCCTTTTTCCATTTTTGCCGTTTTTATTTATCCGACTGTAAGTATTCTGCTGAACTTTGCAGGCCATTGCAATTACAGGTTTGGCAGTGGAAAAGGCGATAGTTGGTGGTTATTTGGGACTACGCACCATGAGCACCATAGCAGGGGGAGGCGAAATTATGGTTTTGCTTTAAATTTCTTGGACAGATTGTTTTCCAAACCAAACAAGTAACACATGCACGAAGTATATATTACCAGTTCAGGCTCATTTTTGCCAAACGAGCCTATTTCCAACCAAAAGATGGAAGATTTCTTGGGACGGATAAATGGCAAAGATAGCCGCAATAAAGAGCGGGTATTAAAACAAAATGGCATCAAAACACGCTTCTATGCCCTAGACGAGAAACAGGAAACAACCCATTCCAACGCACAGCTGGCTGTAAAAGCAATAGAAAATGCACTCCAAAAAAGCAGTTTAAGGGCGGCAGATGTTGCCCTATTGTGTACGGGAACTACCCAAGGTGATTTACCGATTCCAGGTTTTGCCAGTATGGTCCATGCGGGTTTGGACTTTGATCGCTGTGAAGTCTCCAGCCACCAAAGTGTGTGCGCAAGTGGGGTCATGGCATTAAAGAATGCCTATTCCCAAATCAAATGTGGTGAAAAACAAAACGCAGTTTGTGTGGGCAGTGAATTTGCCAGCCGGCTCTTCAAAGCTTCCCGTTTTGAAGCCCAGGGAGTGGACAGTTTACCTTTTTCTGTGGAATTTTTAAGATGGATGCTATCTGACGGTGCTGGGGCATTTGTGCTTCAAAACCAAAAAAATGAGACTGGAGTATCCCTAAAAATCGATTGGATTGACATGAAGTCCCATGCCAATGAATTTCCGGTTTGCATGTTTACCGGAAAAACAGACAACAAAAATGAAAATGAGCAGACCTGGCTGGACTACCCCAGCTATGAAGAAGCCTCGAAAGCAGGTGCCATCAACCTCAGCCAGGATCCAAGGCTTTTGGATAGTCTGGTCAAAACAGGCGTAGCACATTATTTTGAATTGATCAATGAAGGAAAAATCCATCGGGAAAAAATCGATTGGTTCTGCTGTCATTATTCCTCAGAGGTATTTAAGGGTCCTATCAAGGAGTTGATGGAGAAAGGTGGTGGGGAGATTTCCGATGAGAAATGGTTTACCAATCTCTCCACAAAAGGAAATACTGGGGCAGCTTCCATTTTTATTATGCTTGATGAATTGATGCATTCCGGGAAGTTAAAACCGGATGACAAAATCCTCTGCATGGTACCGGAAAGTGGTCGTTTTATCACCTCATTTATGCTCCTGACTGTAGTGGGAGGTACAGAATCCAAACGAAAGGAATATGCAATTCGGGAAATAAAGTCACCGGAATTGCAAATAGCAAAGTCAGAAACATCAGAATGGCTGATCCGCAATCTGGCGCAGGTATGGATAGATTTCGAAACAGAGTTGCTCAAAGTGCCGGTAGTCACCAAAATCCATGATGGGAAGTTAAGTTTGGCTGATTACAAACTCCTATTGACAGACCTCAGGCAGCAGGTAATAGACGGGTCGCAATGGATTTCCCGAGCTGCATCAAATATCGCCATTGAGCTTTTCGAACTACGTTCCGCTTTTATCAAACATACTGCCGCCGAGCATAAGGATTACCAAATGTTGGAAAGAAATTTCGAGGCATTGGGTGAGGATATCGAAAAAATCAGAAGTGGGGACAAAAACATCGGCTCTGTAGCATTGACATCTTTTATGTTTCAGCAAGCGAGTAAACCAAACCCGATTGACCTGTTGGGAGCCATGTTTATCATAGAAGGGATAGGAAAACGGCTCGCAGGATATTGGGGAAGAATGATCCAAGACCAACTCAACCTGAAAGACGATCAGGTATCCTTCTTCACCTATCACGGTGTGGCAGATGAAAACCATTTCCACAACCTAGAAAAAGCCCTAGACCACCCGCAGATGAACTTGGAGATCGCAAAACGGATAGTCAAAACAGCAAAAACAACCGCAAAACTGTATATTATGCAGTTGGAAGAATTGGGGAACTATTAAACGAACCTAAAAACATGAGCATGGATTATTCAAACCACGATGAGAGAGACCCTGACCCTTGGTTAGCCCTCTATCTTGACGACAGCATCCCTATCAATTCCACGACGAAGGAAGCTTTGATGCGGGACAACTCCTCAAAATCAGTAAGATACTTATTGCCTTTCATTCAAATATGGTCCAAAGTAACCATGTTTTTCATACATGTGTTAAAGTACTTTTTGCCTAGAGGTTTCAATTCCTCCAGGATTTTGCACCGTATTTTGGCTTGGGGACTCAAGAATTTTGTAAGTCCTGACGCCAACCTTCTTATCTTCAGACATTTTCATGTCGGGACTGAAATATTACAGTTTATCGCCGGAAATATCCCGGGGATTGAATTGGTTGGAAATCCCTTAAAACCAAAAGATTTCGAGAGTATAAAGGATGACTTGTTTCTCAAGCATGATCTGAATCTATACAACTTCGTCATCAACCTAAATAGGCAACTGAAAGAAAAAGGATTGTCAATAAAGCCGCCCGAAAAAATCAATCTGGCCATGATCACAGAAGATCAGTTTGACCATATTGAGTTTCCTAACAAGTGGACAAACATTTTGGATTTAAGGTCAGCCATTGAGCTTTTCACTCCTTTCTATCAGCTGTTTTTGACGTCCAATGATTTTATCCGTGCTTCCAACTCCCTGCAACTGGACGAAACAATAGCCATCTATACCTCCCAAATCCTGGGAACTCCAGCACATTTGGGTTTGGTAAACAACAAACACCCCATGGTACCTGTCACTACATACAGTGCAGCTTATCGGTTAGTCCTACATGGATTGGCAGCTGAGACCCTCCATGAGATATTGGTAAAAATGAAGGTGAGCAAAAGTAGGGATGGAATCATTACACCCTATGGCTGATCTGCTTTTATACTTATGCTTTGTGTGCAGAGGGAAGTAGCTTCAAATAGTCAAAAAGTTACTTCCCTTGAATTATTTTTTCAGATATTTTTTTTCAAATACTCATCAAAAACGTATCCCTGTCCATTCCTGAGGTAAGATATTGCCAGTTCACAGTAAGGACTTTGACGAGCGCCTTATGGAGATTTTCTAACTTACTAGGTTTGGTGATGTAAATATTTGCCCCACATACGAAAGCCTCTTCAATGTTTCTCTGGTCCGTAGAACTTGAATACATTGCAATTGAGAGTTCCTTCAACTTCTCCTTCTTCCTAATCTCTTTCAGGCATTCCATTCCGTTCTTTTTGGGCAGATTGATATCCAAAAAAAGGATATGGGGAAAAGGATCAACACTTGTATTCAGGTACTCTAACAATTCGGCTCCATCGTTTACGGTTGCTATCCGTAGCTTCATTGGGATATTTTGCAAGGCTTTCTTGAAAAAGAGCTGGTCATCCCGATCGTCTTCGGCAAGAAGAATTTCAATCTGTTGGTGGTTCATCTATTATGGTTTTGACGGACTTAAAATAATCATAAATAACTTATCGTCAAAAATATTCAAGCGAAGTCATAGGGACTTTTTGGGCATGACCAAACAAAAAATGTTTTTCGACTAAAGGTAGGAAGCATTTCATTCCTTTATTAAAAGAAGATAAGTATGTGGTATTATGTCATAATATCCCGGCTATGGATCATTCAGACCCATATGTTCTGATTCAATTTTCGGCTTCAATAGGATATATTCAGGGTTTTAAGCTTACTGTAAAGGGTTTTTCTGTGAATATTTAATTTTTCGGCAGCTTTGGTCTTGTTATACTTTACAGCTTCCAGTACCTCTCTGATTTTTTCAGATTCCGCCATCAATGCCACCGATTTTAAATCTTTGTCTTGATCCAAGTTATTTTCTTCACTTTCTACACTTTCTTGGAATTCATGGGCGATGTTTTTTTGTCTTCCTGAACATCGGATTCTTTCTGGAAGTGATGCAGCTGGAATTTGGTTATCTTTATCTATAAATAAGCATGCCCTTCTTACTGCATTTTTTAGCTCTCTGATATTTCCAGGCCAATCATATCCTTCCATTAGTTGCATTGCCTCCTCTGTGAACTTCGGTGGTTCATTTTTACCAAGTTCTTTTGCCGTTTGTTCCAGAAAAAAATCTATAAATTGGAACAAATCCTTTCCCCTTTCTTTCAAGGTCGGAATTTTCAGCAGAAATTCACTTAATCTATAATAAAGATCTTCCCTAAAACCCAAAGCTTCGGATTTGAAAAGGAGATCCTCATTTGTTGCCGTTATTATCCGTACATCGATGGGTATCTCCTTAGTTCCACCCACTTTTCGTATTACTTTTTCCTGCAATGCACGCAAGAGAGCTATCTGCACATCAGCAGAAAGGTTAGCTATCTCATCTAGAAAGATTGTTCCCCCATTGGCCATTTCAAAGAATCCCATTTTCTGCGACACAGCGCCTGTAAATGCCCCCTTTTCATGTCCAAAAAGCTCACTTCCACCCAACTCTTTGGAAAGGCATCCGCAATCAACTGCAATGAAGGGTTGTTCCCTTCTTTTGCTGGAGTGATGGATCAACCTGGCATAGGATTCTTTTCCTGTGCCAGTCTCCCCCTCTATGATCACGGAATAATCAGTCGGACCAACTTTATTGATGTTGTATTGTACTTCCCTTGCTATCTTACTGTTTCCCTGTACATATTCTGGTTCTTTGACAATACTTTTTTTCTCCCCTCCCCCTATTTTCTTTGCTTCTTTCCTAGGATTATCTTCTTCCAATACCTCAAGCAATTCATCTGGGTTGATAGGCTTGGCCAAATAACCAGTAGCCCCTTCCCTAATCATGGACACTACGTTTTTGAGATTGATTTGGTTGGAAGTAAAGATGACCGAAGAATCAGGGCTTACACTCTTGATCATCTCAAAAAAAACATTCCCATCTGTATTTGGCATTCTATATTCACAGATGACCACTTGAAAAGTATCTTCTTTCAGCATCTGGATTGCGTGTGAACCATGCGTGCTAGTCTCTACCCTATAACCACTCTTGGTCAAAAACTTTTTCAAGAGATTACAAAACGAAAGCTGATTATCAATGACGAGTATGCTTTTCATAAAATTTGGCAATTTAATGTAGTTGGGAGAATTTTCATTTATGACACTAAGCAGACCAGTAACATAATCTGGATAAAATTAAGATTTCACAACCTTCCTGCCTTTACGCTCTATTTCAAAGGTAGGCAACAATCATCATATCAGTATTACAATATTTTTAATCAGATTTATATAATTACCATACAAAATATGTGAAATTATGTAAATGAAAAGTTTAATTACATAAATAATATTCAATCTTGTTTTCTAAACAAGCTTAGTGAAAAATAACCCTTACTGTCCAAGAAATGCCTAACTGTAGCAAACCCAGTCTCTTTGCCAATAGAATTCAGTTCTTTGATACTGAACTTTCGCGAAACCTCAGTAAGGATGGCTTCATATCTGTCAAATTGAAATAAACGTCCGGCAATTTGTACAATTTGTTTCTTCTGGCTCACAAGATAGCTCATTGCTTCTCCTGTCACCGGATTATATGTCCCAAAATGTTCAAATTCAGAAAGATCAAAATCCCCACCCAGTTCCCTATTTATTCTTTCCAATAAATTAAGATTAAAAAGTCTGGTCACACCATCCTTATCATTATATGCTGCCCGGATCACATGGGGGTTTTTCCTCAGATCTACCCCCATCATAAAATAATCCCCTCTTTTCATCATACCATTGACAAAGCCCATAAATCCCTTGGCCTTATCTCCCGGAAAATTACCGATATTGCTCCCCATAAACAGCAGGAGCCTAGGTTTATCCCTTTTCTCCAGCTGACTGGAAGTCAGTAAATAGTCACCTGCTATGGGAATAATTTCAAGTTTTGGAACCTGGGAATGGATCAAATCCTTATTCACTTCCAAAATCCCAGGGGAAATATCCATCGGGATATAAGTCAGTGAGTTAAACTTCCTGATAGCCTGTTTCAAAAAAATCATCGTTTTGGAACCATCTCCAGAACCAAGTTCGACAATATCAATTGTATCAAAGGGTATCTCAGCCAAAATCAAATCTGAGCTCTCATTCAAAATTTCGACTTCACATCCAGGCAGATAATACTCATCCAAAGCCATGATTCTCTGAAAAATCTTAGATCCTTTTTCATCATAAAAGTATTTTGAGGGAAGTGTTTTGAATTCTGATCCTAATCCAGTCAGTACATCCTGAAGAAATCTATCCATCGTTATTTGATTAATCTGATACCTGAAAACAACCATCTACTGGTTGCATGAAAGAAATTCCTGTATGTCATGCGGCTGTGTCCATATGGGGTAGCCACTGATCCCCCCCTGAGGACGTATTGGTTGGACATGAACTTACCATTGTACTCACCAAGAGCACCAGGCATTTTCCTGTATCCAGGATAAGGAAGGTAGGCGCTGTTTGTCCATTCCCACAACTGCCCCCAATTGAGACGTCCTGAAGCTACTTCCCATTCATATTCGGTTGGTAAACGCATACCTTTCCATGTTGCAAATGCCTGGGCTTCATAAAAACTCACATGCTGCAGTGGAAGTGACAAATCAACTTTTTCCAACCCCTTGAGGCTGTAATTATACCAATCCTTTCCTCTTTGATGCCAATATAAAGGTGCTTCCAGTCTTTCCCTTTGTACGAAATCCCAACCTTCAGATAGCCATAAATCAAAATCCCTATAACCACCTGCCTTCATAAATTCAAGGTATTCACCGTTCGATACCAGTTTTTTGGCTATTTCAAACTCCTGTAAGTAGACTTGGTGCTTACCCAACTCATTATCATAGCTAAATCCTTTCGTCTCTGCCCCTATTTCATAAAGCCCAGCCTTGAATGGTGCAAATCCTTCGGATAATTCCTCACTTGTAGAAAAACCATTTCCATAGATAGGTAACAATGGTTGCATTCCCAAAATATACTTAATGTCATATACCAAAAGCTCTTGATGTTGCTGCTCATGGTTGATCCCTATTTCAACAATATCGAGTACATTCTTTGGAGGTGAAGATTCCAGCAATTCCACACACTTTTGGGTGACATACTGTCTGTACTCCATGACTTCCCGGACTAAAGGACGACTCATAAAACCACGGTTATGCCGTTCTACCCTCTTCCCTGCGTTGTTATAGTAACTGTTGAATAGATAGGAGTATCCCTCATCGAAGACCTTGTATCCTTCCAGATAATCCTTCAGTATAAAAGCTTCAAAAAACCATGTAGTATGTCCCAAGTGCCATTTGGGTGGAGAAACATCCACTATGGGTTGGGGAACATAATCTTCAATCTCCAAGGGTGAACATATCCTTTCGGTTTGTAACCTAGTCAGTTCAAAACGGATTTTCAATTGTGTATTTCTTTTCATAAGTCTTAAAAAAAAGCCTAACATTAAGATGCATTATCTTTGCTGTTCTCCTCTTTGTTTGGGTCTTTCTTTTTGTTCCAATTCGGATTGGGTTCTAAAAACTCTTCGTAAGGCTCGTCTTGATCCTGATCAGCCTTTTTTCCAGTTTCGTCTGTATCTCTCTCTTTTTCGGATTCTTTTTGCCTTTTGGCCACTTTTGCCTGGAAATAACTTTTGTAAATGACCTTCGGCAGTAACTGTTGGTTTTTCATGGTAAATGGTTTTGTTTCTATCCTTTTGATTTGGATAAATATCTATTCGGAATGTGGAAACCGTTTTTCCCTATGTTCAATTATTCAAATACCGAACCAGTACCACTCAAGCAATCAATTTTCCAATAAAACCCCTTGTATCCCTTAGTTAGTTTTAGCCAAATAATGAAAGTCCTGGTTACGCAAGCGCCCGATTGATCAAATTTTATGGATTGCCATTTCCCACAAAACCTGGGCAACAGTATGTCGCTTTTTTAAGAAAAGTAACAATGTAATTCTACAGCGGATTATACCAAAACCACCTTTATCTGTGCTAATGCGGAAAGGAATGAAGATTGAAGGATATAGCTTGATTACAAAATTTTCAACTAAACCAAAAAAACATCATGAGAAACGAACTGAATGAATTGATCTTACCCGGTAAAGATGTAAAGGGATCGAATGTCCAAAATCCATCTGGCGAAAGGATTGGCACCATCAACGACATAATGATTGAAGCAGAAAGTGGTAATATAGCCTATGCTGTGCTTGAAGTTGATACGGGATTTCTTAATCTGGGGAGCAAATACTTCGCTATTCCATGGCAAGCCCTTTCTTTCGACAACCACCAAGATAACATTGTCATTTTGGATGTAGACAAGGAAAAACTGGAAAATTCCCCAGGTTTTGACAAAGATGACTGGCCTTCTGGACCGCAATATGAATTTATAGATAGAGTACATACCTATTATGGATTCAGAAAGGATCATAACATCCTGTAGAACACTGATTTTGGATTCCTTAAAAGAGCCTGTCCCAAATGACAATTCACTGCATTGTGGTTTGCCAGACAGCCTCTTTTTGGAAATCCATCATTGGATTACAATTGGGATTATGAACATCTCGATTTTACACAATTCTACACACACTTGATTGATCCATAATCAAACGATAAATATGATATCATTCACCCCAAAAGAAAATACCCATGTCTATTAACTTTGATAAATTTGCCCAACAGGGGAATTTCTACATAAAGCAACTTGCAGAGGATCTGGGACATCCCGAGGACCTAAGCCAAACTTCCATATTGCTTAGATCTGTCCTACACGCCGTCCGAGACAGGATCAGCTTTCAGGAATCCCTTCATTTTCTTTCCCAGCTTCCTATGTTTCTCAAGGCGCTATATGTGGAAACATGGGTTTATGATACCGACTCCACACAAATCAAACGCTTGGAAGAGTTCAAAACTGCGGTCAAGGATGTGCAGATGAAATTTGGTGAAAGGCAGTTTGACTGGAAAGAATCCACCGAAGAGCTGATTTCCAAAGTGCTCCAGTCCTTGGGGAAACATTTTCTCACTGAGGGGCAACTTTCCCACGTAGCGGAACAAATGCCTAAAGAAGTGAAACCTTTGTTTCCATACCATTAATCAGAAAGGACAATTTCCCCTTTTCATAATTTTTTGTATTGAAGATCCATGGACAAGCATCGAAACACGACCTTGGCAAACGAGCAGATTGCCAAAGAAGCAGATCTCAAGTATATGGATTGCAGTGTCCCTGGTATCAATAGGCGAGTTAGGGGAAAAGGGTTTTCATTTCATTTCCCCGATGGGAATCTAGTGACCGACCCAAAAGTCCTAAAGAGAATAAAAGAATTGGCAATTCCACCAGCATGGTCAAAAGTGTGGGTTTGCAAAAGCGCCCAAGGCCATATTCAAGCTACAGGATATGACAAAAGGAAAAGAAAGCAATACCTCTACCATCAAGATTGGGTCAAACTACGCAGCGAAACCAAATTTTTTCAACTGTATCAGTTTGGGAAAAAGCTGCCAAAAATAAGAAAATCCATAGCACATGATATAGGATTGGCAGGTCTTCCTGTCCAAAAAGTCCTTGCTACGGTTGTGTCACTCCTGCTAAAGGTACATGCCCGGATCGGGAATATTTTTTATGAAGATCAAAATGGAACCTATGGACTCACCACTTTGCGGGATGAGCATGTCACCATAAGCAAAAATGCCATAGAGCTGAAATTCCCGGGAAAGAAAAATATCAATCAGCACCTCTCACTCCATAGCTCCACCATATCCAAAATAATCAGGAAATGCAGGGATCTCCCAGGAGAGACCTTATTTCAATATATCGATAAAAATGGAAAACCCCAGGCCATAGATTCGTGCATGGTCAACTCCTATATCAGGTCCATAGGCGATGCACCCTTTACTGCCAAAGATTTCAGGACTTGGTCTGGCAGCGTTTTGGCTGTTGAGTTTCTATTAAGACATACCCTGCCTGAATCCATGAAAGAACGTGAAAAGCTGGTACTTGAGGTAATCAGAAAAGTCGCCAAAAGACTGGGTAACACCCCTACAATCTGTAGAAAATATTATATACACCCATTGATCATAGGCACTTATTGTTCAGACAATTGGGAAAAATTGTTGTCAGGAAAAACCTCCGCGAATCATTTTTACAACAAATCAGAAAAATTATTGCTGAAACTGCTCAAAGCTGACCAATAAACTTGAGGACTAGCAGCAATGGCTTCCATACCCCGGCAATTTATTTCATTACTCGCAATCCTAGATCAATAATAGCTAGTCCCCTAAAGACACTCCTTCTCTGCTATTGGATTCAAAGTGACCCACTATGGGCAAAATAGGTGACAACAATAAGAAAATTGGAATCCCGAAAATTTAGAAAACCTTTATAAAACCAGATAAAGGTACATTTTCAAATCCCAATTCCTATGGAATGGCTTTTGGGTATTAATAGATCAAAATGTAAAACCAAAAACAATAATATTATGAAAGAGCATCGTAAAGAAGGCCAGTTGGCCAAGGAAATTGAAAAAAGAACTGCACAGATTCCATCTGACATATTTCTATGGTCTTCAGTTTCTGCTATGGGAGTATCATTGGCTTTGAAAGCCATCGGAAAAAGTAGTACCGCCCTTTTTGTCGGGCAATGGGCTGCTCCATTTCTCTTGGTGGGCATATATAACAAGATTGTGAAGACAACAGGATCTGACAAAGAAGATTGATCAAAAAGTGTGTAATGGAGGGATGGTCGAGAAGACTCAACCATCCCTCTTATTTTTTTTTACTTGCCCCCACTTTTGATGGTTAGATAAGAAACCAATCTCTCTCCGAAAATAGACAAGTTCACCCATTCCTGATTTTTCCGATATATGCCAAGACAATACTGTTACAGTTTGACCTCCGAATGTCACTTGTGGTAAACAAAACAATAAGGTCCCATAGGATTCATAATAGTGACAAAACCTGTCCCAAATAGGTGAAAAACCATAAAAAGAACCTCATTTCGCCCATCAAAACTTATAGGCATAAAATTGGCAAAATCAATTTGACAAACCAAATAACAACATACTTATGGAATCTATCAAAATATTGTCCAAAACACTTATATGCATATTTACCATATGCATTATCCATTCCTGTGAACACAGAAATACACAGAGGGAATATGCTGAAGATGAAAGCATATACGGTGACCGAAGCGAGGAGGCCCTAAAACCTGAAAACAGAACCTCAACAGATACAACAGGACTGCAGGATACAGATGGCCTGAAGATTGACGAAAATGAAAAACACAACAGTTCCATCCCACCCAAAGTGTATAATGCGATCAAAAGTGATTCTTCATTGAATAAGCAAGAGGTGGTGGACTCCAGGCGCTATGAGAAAGAAAACACCATCTATTATGAAGTCCTCTTTCGAAAAAATGACAAGATAACTACCGTCACTTTCGATAAAGAAGGAAATTATTCTGGTGATTATAATGATTAGAGTAAAAAATCCACTTAACCACATACAGATTAGTAGCCATGGAACAATCAATTTCAGAGAAAATATCCAATGCTATAAAAACAGGCCAATCCCTTGATCTTGATCTTGGGAAAGGCAAAAAGCTAAAATTGGAGAGGAGGCTCCCCTTTTTACTGGTTTACCGGTTTTCCGATGAAAAGGGAAAGATGTTTGCCGAACTGGTAACTGGGGAGGCCTCCTATCTCACCGCCTCCACCTACCTGAATGCAAAAAGTGAAATCGTACGTTTGATATTATCTTCTTCCAAGTCAATCTCCGAAGAGTTCCGTGCCGTCATGATCATGGAAATCTGGGTCAATCCCAATGAACCAAAGATGTTCACTATCAATTCCGGTAAAAACAAATCCCCCGAAACAGTAGAAACGATACTCAAAGGGCTGCAAGGATATTCAGAATCACATGGATTGGAGGTGAAAGTAAACTATACCCCCCAACGCCATCCACCAAACCTCTTTCCCCTACTTACTTTGGAGCAATGTAGGGAAGCTGGAATCTACCTTATTGGGTTGGAAATCCCCGGTTTTTTTCTCAATCCGGACAAGGGCGAATTCTACCCTTTGGTATACGAGGATTTTAAGCGATTCTTCTCCAAATTGATACGGAAGTCAGTTTATGATTTTCTTAGGGTACAAACCACATTTGGGATCAAGCATTACCAGATGTTGGGAACTACCAATATCAGTAAGCACGCATGGGATGTAGAAAAACAGCTGAGCCAAGTGCAAAAAAAATATCAGTTCCTGTTGCTGATTTCCCCAGTCAATACCATAGAGGCCAAACAATCATTTATAGAAAACAAATATTTGCTGAAACCTAAATTTATTTACAGGCTTCTGCCAGTGGATCCTGACCGATTGAAGGAAAAACTTTTTCAAATCAGTATAAGCGAGGTGGAAGATCCCACTCTTCGATTTCTTTTTATGGACAAAAGAGAGGAGTTGGAAAAGCAGATCACCATGCTAAAAGAGCGTGGAACAAAAAATTTCATGCACACCAGTATCAGATTATACAATGCAGTAGACCATTCACTTTATAACCAGGCAAAGTCTCTACTGCAAGAAATACCACCAGAAAATGAAAGCCAAGAACCGTTGGCTGATTGCAGGGATTTGCTTGAAGCGTCCAAACGGGAGATTTCCCTATACCAGCAAACCAACAGCTCTATCAATCCCAAAATCATCATCAAAGATGACATTGTTGGCATGTTGGTTTCGCAAGGGAATCTCTATATCGGCAAATCCTTCAAAGTCCCAAAAAAACAACTGCAAGCGATGGTACACCATGAAATAGGAACCCATGTATTGACTTATTTCAATGGAATACACCAACCTTTTACGCAGCTATCTTCGGGTTTTGCCGATTATGATGAATTGCAGGAAGGTCTTGCTGTATTTTCGGAATATCTATGTGGGGGTCTTTCCGCCAACCGACTCAGGATTTTGGCAGCACGAGTTATTGCTGCCCATTGCCTTACCGAAGGCTATGATTTCCCATCCACATTCAGGGTATTGTTTGAGACTTATCGATTGGATGAGAAAACTGCCTTTGAAATTACGGCCAGAATCCACCAATCGGGTGGTTGTACGAAGGACATCATCTATCTCCGGGGCTTGATCAGTTTGCTGGAATATCTGAAAGAGGGTGGTGATTTGGAAATTCTGTATGTAGGTAAAATAGCACTAAAACATATTTCTCTGGTCCAGGAGATGAAACTTCGAGGTATCATCAGACCCCCTGCCCTAATACCTCGATACCTCAGTACAGAAGAAGGAAAACAACGTCTGGCAGTAGCCAGGCAAGGTATCAAACTAAAAAACCTAATCATGAACAAGCCATAAACCCAATGAAAATCGTATTTATCATCAATCAACTTGCAACAGAAGGCGTAGATTACGACACCACATTGTTATCTTTTACAGCTGCAAAAATGGGGCATGAGGTATACACCCTCCAAGTGGAGGATTTATGCTATTTTTCCGACGGAAAAACCGGTGGAAGAGCTGTAAAAGCACCTTCCAAACTTTCAACAATCGAAAAATACCTAACCCAAATTCAGGAAAACACTCAAATGGAGCTGATTTCGTTCGGACTGATGGATGTTATATTTTTGAGAAACAATCCCTGCGAAGAAGTCGGAGACCGATCTTGGGCAAAAACTGCGGGAATGGTTTTTTGTCAGTTGGCCATAGCCGAGGGTGTATTGGTCCTCAATGATCCCTATACCTTGATGACTTCCTTCAACAAGATGTACTTCCAGCATTTTCCCGAATCGGTAAGACCTAGGACAATTATATCGCGGAACTCGGAAGAGATCAAGGCTTTCTTCCACAAAGAAAACAAAAAGATTATACTCAAGCCTCTTCAGGGATCCGGAGGAAAAGACGTGTTTTTGTTGGATAGCTCAACAAACCTCAACCAAATTGTCGAGACCATCAACAGGTATGGATTTATCATAGCCCAAGAATATTTGCCTGAGGCCGAAAGTGGAGACATCAGGGTGATCATGCTAAACGGAAAAATCCTCGAAGTCAACGGGAAATTTGCCGCCATGCGCAGGGTCAACAAGAAGGGTGATATCAGAAGTAATCTCCATGCAGGAGGTTCTGCAACAAAATTTGAAATGAGTGATAAAGTCCAAGAGCTTTGCAAGGCAGTAGCCCCCAAGCTTATCAATGATGGGATGTTTATGGTTGGGATAGACATTGTTGGTGACAAAATCATAGAACTTAACCTGGATAGTCCTGGCGGTCTTGTGAGTATGGAGAGATTTGAAAAAGTCAAATTCACCCAGAAAGTCATCGAAGCAATCGAGCAAAAAGTCAAGTATAAAAACCAATATCGGGGAAGCTTACCGAACGCCTTTCTTTCTAGTCTGTGTGTCTAAGCTGTAAATGCTGGGGAAAAATAAAACAGCTAAATTTCTTCTGATATTTAGCTGTTTTACTTGGAAGTTTGGCTGAAATACTGTTGAAATCACATTGCAACTGACAGGTAAGCCCTATTCTTAAACCAGACAAATAAGGTGAAACCAAAAAAAACACCCTGTGAATGTCTGATTTGTAAAATTATTCTTTACTGTGAATTAGCTAGCATTGTCAGCTTCGGTTTTTTTGACAATATAAAAACCATCCTTCCCTGCTTTTTGATAAAGAGGCATAAAAATATATCCTGAAAAAGGTGATATAATAGGCTTGCCATCACTATGTGCAAGCAGTTCTCCTTTTTCAATTTTGGTAAAATTCTTGAATCCAGACTTCATGACAAAAGTAGCCACATCTTGGATATCCTGCCTGAATACTACCTCATAGATAGCCTTTTGCTTTTGTATAGCAGGTATCAATTCTTTCATCGGAAAAATACTTGCCGATACATCTTTAAGATTCAACATTCCCAAAGTGATCATGGTATGGAATATGGTATTGATATGAGTGGTTATAGAATTTGGATCCAGGTGCTGTCCTCCTTCGACAGTAAACCCAACATATCCACGTTCGGTGAGAAAATGATCAAAATGCCCTGGTATAAACTCTTCTATGCCTACAACTACAGGAAGTTTCATTTTTGTCGCAAACTCTGTATTTGAGGTTTTTCGGTTGACACTTATATAGGGAATAGAATCTGAGGAGGTAGAATGAAGATCCAAAAAATACAGGTTCTTACTTCCATTTTTTTGATTCTCTACTTTCTCTATCATCTGTACAATCTCCCTACGTTCCAATTCTTCATGGATAAAATATGGCTGACCTGATTCTATCGAATTGCCATTTTCCAGAAATATCCTGTTCAGATCCCTATCTATATATCTTTCACCTGTCCGAAGGGCCATCAAGTTTCCTGCGATTCCCAATAAATTCCCATTCATGGCAACATCTAGACGCTCTAGTTCGGCAAAGACTTTTTTGAGGGCTATTACACCACTTGGCTCGTTTCCGTGTATTCCTGCCCCCACTACAAGCAATGGTGCATCCGGCTTTATCTGGGTGGGGTACAATCCGATTTCACGTTTGGTATGGCTCTTCACCAAATCCATTTCTAACTTATGATCCAGCATATATTTAAAATTCAATAATTGAAACAATCGTTTTCAGCAACACCATCAACCGTTTTTCAACAGCATGCCTTCCATATGGCATACCTATTCTATTTGGGTTATATGGCATCTTTGACTTTTTATATTCAATAAGCAATCCAATCACCAAAGGCTTTTCTGAGCGGTTTTCTGCACTTTTCGAAAAATCTCTGGACTAAAAAAGTTACGGTCTGTCACCAAAAAGAGTCTTTGTCCCTCGCTAAACAAATTAGGAGGCTATAACCGGGAAATCAAAAGTTGAAGATAAGTAAACCCTGAAATTTAGCTTAAATGCACTATAATTCATTTATAAGGGGATTGTTTGCATTGCGAAATATCCCTCTGTCCCATTCAATTTCCATATTTGCTGTATGGCCTCCTATTTGTTTGATACTTAGGAAAAACCAATTGATTTAGCATCAAAAATCAGATTGGGAATATTTAGACAAACCATCAATCCATCTTAAAAGGTTTTTAAGAATCATAAATTCAGCTATCATGATCTTCCAAGATGCACCCTCTCCCAACCATCCATATCACAGCCAAAATAATGATATCAATCTTTGGTTTATGTATAAATGCATGGAGATATACCATGGGGAAATGAAAATCCTAAAATGTGTCAATTCCCTAAAACCAAGGCACGAAAATCCACTTCTATCCGACTTGCTTTTGAAGTACAGTCATGTAAAAAGCCAACAAATCGAAAATTTGGGGAAAATATTTTTGATTATTGACTTGCCGCTGGAGGGAAAAAAGAGCCCTATTATCGATTTTTTGGTAGATGAATGTGTAAGATACAAATCATTGTTTCCACAAAATTTCGAAGGGCATTATCATTTGTCCCAAACCTTGCTTGCCATAAATGTAGTTGTCCAAAATTCCTATTCGTGGATAAGCGATATGGTCCAAGATTCAAACCTTGAAGATCTATCAGAATTGGTCACTGCCAACCTGGAATTGGAAAATAATGTTGGCATCCAATTGATGGATTGGAGCACCTCATTTGACAGATAGAACCCAAAAGGGAATATTCTATTTCACAAAACAAAGATTACCATGGACGTAAAAAATTTCATAATTGCAGTATTTTCAGGAGTTGTAGGGACTATTGCCATGACAATAGTCATGTACATATACAGTAAAATCGTACATCAAAACACGAAAGTTGTACATGTTTTGGGCACGATGCTGACCGGTGGTCAAGACTCACAAATCGATGATAAAAAGATATTTTGGGCAGGATGCGTGGGTCATACCGGAGTTGGGGTCTTATTTTCATTTGCATACTTTCTATTATGGAACTGGGGCATCTTCCGAATCAATTTTGAAGACTCCGTGTGGGTTGGGATATTAAGTGGTTTGGTTGCCATCGTAATTTGGCGTACTTATTTCAATTTACATAGATCTCCACCAGCGGTATCTCTTAACCACTATTCCATTGCGCTGTTTTTGGCTCATATTGTATTTGGTATTGTAACAGTCAACCTGTTTTTTATCATCGTAAAGAACCCAAACTTATGGTACGAACTCCAGGATAGTACCAAATTATCATTTATACAATATAAAGCAATCCCACAATACGCTTGGGTGAAATTTATCTTTTGGTCGATAGTATAGATGGAGGTAAAAGGATAAAAATATGCATTTAGCATTCTGCCTGGACAGTGTCCCCTGTCTTACTGAATCCATTCTTTTTCCTAAATAGGATTCTTTGGAATTCCGAAGGTGACAATCCAGTGGTTTTTCTGAATTGGCTAGATAAATGGGCTACACTGCTATAATTAAGTTGGTATGCAATCTCCGTCAACGTCAGTTCATGATTTTGCATTAAGTGCTTGACCATCTCTATCTTTTGAAGGATCACGTAGTTTTCTATAGTAGTCATGGTCAATTCCGAAAAGAGGGAGGCCAAGTAACCATAACTGTATCCAAGGTTTTCGCAAAGATAAAATGATGTGTTTACTGCAATGTTTTCCTGATTTGGTTTGACTAGTTCAGCTATAAGGTTTTTGATTTTTTGAACTATCATTTCCTTTGGGTCACTGATGATCGTAATTCCATATGACAAAAGCTTATTGGACAAAGATTTTAATTTCACAGAATCTAACTGACCATTGATTTTCACCATTGTCGGGGAGAGAATCGAATAGTCAATACCTATTTCATCGAAACTCTCCTGAAGAATCTTCTTATAAAGGAAATTCACGTCGATTTTTAGGTTGATTTCCATGTTATGGTTCATTTAGGATTAAAACAAACATTTTTCCCCCAATACTTTGCAATACCTGTTCCACTGGAGATCTTCCTATTCTATCGACAGTTATATCAACCTTTAATATACTTGGAGGTCAAACTTTTATCCTGTTGATCCCTCAAGAAAATCTGTGTCTAAGTGTTAAAATTGCAGGTGGATAAAGAAATCACAAATGACTGACACTATCTCTCATACTGCTCTAGACCCACTATTGGGACGATTTTACCCAATTTTATGGAATTGCACCCCAGAGAAGATGATCTATATTCTAAACCAAATACATAAAGGAGAAAAAATAGAACTCACCACTTCAATAGGATTTAATTAATTTGTTCAATAAATCTGAAACAATTCCATTACTTGCAAAAAAACAAATCCCAACTCTACATTTTGGGTAATTATTCCCCAGAATCCCAACAATGGAAGCATTATGATGAAATAGTAATAAGCAATACAAACTGCAAATGAACAAGCTTTAA
>NZ_JBHUHR010000045.1:144831-231113 GCF_042682445.1 Belliella marina | reverse complement strand
TAAATTTCTGAGCGATAGCTTAGGCTATCCCTCAAAAATTTGCCTTGTAACTGGATATTTTTATTGATTTTGACTTTGTGATAACAATCGAACTCAGGTTATAAAGTGTAACATCCGTTAAATGGAATGATTGTTGGACAGTTTGAATCAGCAATATCGCAGACCTTAAACAATCAACGATGCTTACGATAAATAATAAACCGACGGGAATTTTACCACTTTTGGATTTCGGGAAAAAGAAAGATGATGATGTAGACAAACGTTCAAACAGGAAGACACCTGGTGATTCAGATGGTGCAAGGCCACCCAAAAAAGAGGAATATAAAAATAGCCAAGGCAAAAAGAAAAAAGATTCACCAGAATCAGGAGGCCAGGAAGTTGACAATGAAGAAAAAGATAAAAACAAGAAAAAGTAATATGATTATCCGCAATGTTGCACGTTGGGTATGAAGAGGCTTTATGTGTTGCGGATTCTCGTCAACAACTTGCGCGCCTGTGGCGTGGACAACTGTCAACAGTCCACAGAACCTCAAATCGTTCATCAAGCATCCTATTGATTGGCTACGTGCAAGAAAGCGGACACACATAAAAATTAACCGCAAAAGCCTTCAATTTATATTCACCGAGTATTTTTCAGCTCGATTGTAGCATCTAGCTTAAAGGAATTTCAACAACTCTGTTTTCTTCTCTTTGAATTCATCTTCAGAAATCAAGTCCTCTTCATAAAGGCTCTTCAGTTCTTTTAATTTGGACTTGATGTCATCTTTTTCTAGACTTTTGCCCTTATTCACATGGGTACTTTGCGGATTGTCTGATTGGCTTGTTAGCTGGGAACCTGAAGTTTGTCCAAGAATCAATGCGGATATTTCATTATATCCTTTGATATTGGCGTAATCTATGGCTTTTTGTTCTCTCGAATTCGTAAGGTTGACATCTGCACCATTTTTGATCAATAGAAGGACGATATCTTTGCTTCCATTGGATGCAGCATAATGCAGCGCTGTATTCTCTGATTCATCTTGAATATTCACATTGGCACCCTTCTCCAGCAGCAATTCTACCATAAAAAGATGTCCATTTTTTACTGCAATATGAAGCAGACTCTCTCCACCAGCCGTATAGTTATTGTTGATTTTAAATAGATTATCAGAAGAGATATTTTGTGCTGTTTCCACAAAATCCAAGTAGCTTCCCATAGCCCCCGCTCCTTGAAAAGGGATTTGAAAATTGACATCCAAACCTTGATCCAGCAGGGATTTTAAGATTTGCTTCTGGTTGTAAGCACAGGCATAATAGATTGGTGAAAGCCCATTCGGACTGATTTGGAAAACATCAGCCCCATTTTCCATGAATAAGCGGATGAGCATTACGTTGTTGTTATAGCAAGCTTGCAGCAATGGTGTGACACCATTGCGATCTGCCTCATCTACCGGTATCCCATTTGCCAACATTTTTTTGATCACAGGGAGATTACCTGATGGAAGTGCCAAATGAAGCAGATTGTTTCCTTCTTTGGTCTTCGCCAATACATCAGCACCTTCTTCGATAAAAAAATCAACCAATATATTTTTGCCATAAACAAGAGCCAACATCAAGGGAGTTTCTGAAGCATTATTGGTGACATTCACATCAAAACCATGCTCCAAAAACAATTTACAAATTGGTTTATGCCCATTTTTAGTTGCTATATGCAGCAAACTATTCCCCTGCCTATCTGTAATATTGGTTTTTACCTGATGGTCCAAAAGCAGTTTTATCACTTGGATTTGATTCTGAAGCACAGCAAAAAACAGTGGGGTCTCACCATTGTGTTCTTCATAGTTGATATCAGCCCCCTTGGCAATCAAGTTTTCGCAGATTTCCTTATATCCTCTATGCGCTGCATAATGCAATGCTGTTCTGCCTTTCTCATCGGTATAATTGACATCCGTAACTTCTTGCTCTAGCAGCAATTCAGCTATTTTCCTGTTGCCATTTTCGCAGGCTATTAAAAATGATTTGCTCATAATTTTTACAGTTTAAAATATTGTTTACGTAAACTTTATCATCCATTCTACTAATTAGCTACGCAGTCAAGTTCAAGTTAATTATCTTAATCTTCCGAATGACTCACATTACCTGGTTTTTCAAAAGCAATGCAACTGTTTTTTCTTTTAAATTGTCAGTGGTAGCCAAGTCGGTGGCTGTTTTATCAGCTGTATTTCTTATCCCTGGATCTGCTCCTTTGCTTAGCAAAAGCTTTACTTTTTGATAAAGTTCTTTGGCCTTTGCCTGATCAAAGTTCAAATCATAGGCACAGACTTTATGCAAAAGCGTATTGCCATCATTATCTGTTTGGTTTATATCATCGGGTAAGTGATTAAGCAATATTTCGAAAACCTTGAAGTCTTTGGATATCCCTGCTTCCAGTGGTGTTTTTTCTTCACCATATACAGTAGTGCAGATCTGGTTAAGGTCAGCTCCCATTTCGAGAAGCCTACTCAGGTACTGCAATCCCTTATCTCCAACATAACTTATTCTATGTATGAATTCAAAAAGAAGAGAGCCGCCTGTTTTATTGGTTTCCCCAAAGTCTGGTGCATCATATTCGCACAATAAATCAAAGACTTCATAGGAAACCTTATCTACCAACGCAAAACAAAACATCGAATTTCCAACCTTGTTTTTGTGTTGGGGATCAGCCCCATTTTCCAAAAGAACCTTGATCAAATCGATACAATCATTATCAATTGCCTTTTCCAAAGGAGTCACATTTCCTTTGTTTTTATGATTCACATCCAAGCCCTGCCCGATTAGCCAACTCCCCACCTGCGGAGACAGCTTTTGGAAAAGCAATGTGTTTTCCGAATGGTCTATCCTGTTTGCCGGACAACCGCTATCAACTATAACTTGCAATACCGGTATTGGCAGATTCTTGGATATCGCCAACTCTAGCATGGTCTGGTTTTCTACCGATTCATCAATATTCTCGATCACAGAAATAAAAGACCGGAAAAAACCCAGGCTTTCTTCATCCATCTCTTCCATGTTTTCCACTGTTTGTCTCTGCCTATGGTTCTGGAAGGAATTGGTATTTGGAAGAAATGGAGTATTCGAAAGCACAGTGAAAATAAAGCTTCCCATCCATTTATCCAACTCAAATACATCGGTTATTACCAACCCTTTTTCCATCAAAACCAAAATCAAGGAGAATGCTTTTTGTTTCAACGCGCCTTGGATCAAAGAATCTTTTTCATAATTTAAAAGGGTGTCAAAGCTATTGGGGTCTTCTTTAATACACACTTCCAACTTTAAAAAATCACGCTGCTTCAAAGCCTCTTTTATCACTGCTTCACTCATGGTTAAATCATAATTGGGTATGGAAAAATCTCTTTTCAAAAGTAAAAATAACTGAACAGTTAAAAATTATCATTACAAAAAGATAATTTTTAACTCCCCAATCTTTCAAAGCAGCAGTACAATTCTAGCTTCCAGCTCTTTATCATGAAAAAAACTTACCTACTAGAGCTGGAATACACACCAAAACAACTATTCACTTCTCAGATTCCTCACTGGATTAGCCACAGCCGAGCGGAGTGCTTGGCTACCAACAGTCAGTAAAGCAATCACAACAGCCACAAATCCTGCTGCAACAAGCAGCCACCATTCTACCTCAATCCTATAAGCAAAATCCTGCAACCAGCGGTTCATCGCATACCAAGAGAGTGGAGTTGCAAGTGCAATTGCGATAAGCACCAGTTTGATGAAATCTCTGGAAAGCAGACTCACGACACTTGTGACAGATGCCCCAAGGACTTTTCGGATCCCTATCTCCTTGGTGCGCTGTTCTGCCGTATAGGAAGCCAAGCCAAACAATCCCAAACAAGCCAAGAGAATTGTGATGACAGAAAAAATCCTGAGGATCTTGTTGATTCGAAGTTCACTTGAATACAGGCTCGCATAAGTTTCATCCATAAACTGGTATGAAAATGGACGATAGGGAGCGATTTCCTTCCATTTATCTTCAAGAAAGGAAAGGGTTGCTGGCAAGTTATGTCCCGAAGTCTTGATGATAGCCACATTGGACCAGCCTTCGGGAAACAAAACCAATGGTGAAATTGGATTATGCAGGGAAGCAAAATGGAAATCCTTGACTACTCCCTTCACTTCTCCGGGACGGGTTTGGTCTAGAAAGAGTTTTTTGCCTATAGCTTCTTCGGCTGTCCAGCCCAAGACTTTGGCGGCAGATTCATTGATGATAAATTTGAAGTGGTTTTTTGTATAATCTTCATGTGATACATCCAGGATATCCTGAATCGAAAGATCTTGTCCTGCAACGAGTTCCAAGCCACAAGCCTGTATATACTCTTCATCAATGGGGTTGGCAGTCACACTGAGTGATTGGTCAGGAGTCATGTTGTTACTATACATGGAGTAGCCCCCATTGATGTTGACGGGGGTTTCATAAGCAAATGATACTGCCCTGATGTCTGAATGCTGCTTTAGCACTGTCTTGACCAAATCCTTTTTTTCGTTGATTTTCTGATCAACCCCCAACAATATGCTATGTTCCCGATCATACCCCAAATTTTTGCTTTGGATAAAATTCATCTGTCCCTGCATGATAAATGTGGCTATGATCAAGAAAACAGACACTACAAACTGAAAGACAAACAGGGATTTTTTCAGCCAAACACCTGAGTGTGAACCCCGAAAATTTCCTTTCAGAACTTTTACAGGATTGAATTTGGAAAGGACAAGAGCTGGATAGCTTCCCGCAAGCAAAGAAATACAGAGCATTAAGACCAACATGCTCAGCACAATGGTTGGCTGGAAAAGACTTGCAAAAGGCAATTCTCTATTGACCAAGTCATTGAAAGATGGAAGCAGGAGCCAAACCATACAGATGCTTATCAAAAGTGCCAAAGTGGTTAAAAAAGCAGATTCACCAATAAATTGCCAGAAAACATGTCCACTACCAGCCCCAGTTGCCTTTCTGATCCCAACTTCTTTGGCTCTTTCCAATGTACGGGCTGTCCCCAAGTTGATATAGGTGAAGCATGCTATCAACAAGATGAGCAATGCTATACCCCCGGTAATATACAGGTAGGTGATGTTTCCATTGGGTTCAAAACCGTTGTGTGGGGAATAAAGATGAACTTTTAAATAAGGTTCCAATTCATAGTTCAAGTAGACGCCTGGATAGTCAGCCATTTCCTTTTCCATAAATGGCCCAATCTTTTGCTGCAAACTTGCTATGGAATTTTCGTCATTCAGTAAGAGGTAGGTCGTATAGTTTGCATTCCAATAGGTACTTTCTTGGGCAGGCCCAAGGCTAGAAAATGAAGCAAGGAAATCAAATTTGATTTGGGAATTGGAAGGACTATCCTCAACAACTCCAGTAACTATGTAATCGGTCTGATTGGCACCAATCTGTAGTATTCTCCCTACTGGATCATCATTGCCAAAATATTTTTTGGCTGTAGAAGCCGAAACAACAACCTGTTTAGGTGCATCCAAGACATCATTTTCTGAACCTGAAAGCAATCTAAATGAAGGGAATACGTGAAAAAATGTCGAATCTGCGAAAAGAAACTTTTGATCCATGAATATTTCCTCATCCAATTTCACCAATGCATTGGAACTTGTCATCCTGACACCATTCTCTACTTCAGGAAAATTTTGTCTAAAGGCAGGCAACACCTTCGTACTTGTGAAATTACCTTTTTGAGGCTGGGTATCCCCTATGCTATACTCCATGATCACCCTCACTATTCTATTGGCATTTGCCTGAAACTTATCATAGCTCAATTCATGCTGGAGATATAGCACCATCAGCAGGCAACATGTCATACCTGTAATCAAGCCAACGAGATTGATTCCGGTAGCAGTCTTGTTTTTGTATAAATTTCGCCAAGCAATTTTGATATAGTTTTTAAGCATAGGAAATTGCAGAATGATGATACAATATCCCAACTTTGTAAAGTCGGTTAAACCATGATTGACAAGCTGTGTGCCAACCAAAAAAAGTCTATATTTAACTGTATTCGAGTTTTTTAGAAAAATAAGCTATACAATATCGAACATAAATGACCGCAGACGGGCAAATCTATTCACGCTGATGGGGTACATTCAAAGTTTTTTTTAATTTTACTCTCAACGATGAAGTGAAAATCACAAGATTGGATTTAGACAGGGGGAAATATGCATTTGTTGTTAATGACTTAAAACTAAAATAAATGATTATCCGCAATGACACCAGTAGTTAAATTATGCATATGTAATCATGCGGATAATTGTCGACGGTTGACAGTCAACTTGCCCCGGAAACAATATGGATACATTATTTTAAATGGCTACTGGTAAGAAAGCGGATATACATACTAAAATATTTAAGAACCCATACGTGAATAAAATAAAGGGAAATTTTCAAAAGTATAAATATGAATTGCTGCTCGCAGCACTTATACAACATCTATATATTGGTATTGTGGTACGTGATATGCCATTTTATATAGAAATTCTTTGGCCTATCAATATGGTGATTTTGGGATTGGCAAGTGTGGGTGTATTTATAGAAAAGGGAAAGGCAAAGAATATTATCAAAAACGTTCTGACAATTATTGTGATACTTTTTCCAGTGTTGTTGCCAGTTTTTAACCATATACCAGTTTTTATGTGTATGCTCAATGTGAGTTATGTGGTTTTCTTTCTTTTCATATTTTTGGAAGTATTCAAATTTCTACTCAAACCTAGTTACATCAACAAAGACCTTATGTCGGCTTCTGCCTGTGGTTTCTTCTTGCTCATAGAATCTTTTGTGTTTCTTTTTCAGATTTGGATATACAATGATCCCAATTCATTCAATGGAATAGACTTTTCAAGCCCAGCACACACATTCATTGACCTTGTATATTTTTGTTTCATTACGTTGACCACCATTGGATATGGTGACATAACACCTAATGCATATTATACCAAACTTGTCACCTCGCTCATAGGAGTCGCAGGTCAATTTTATTCTGTAGTTTTAGTGGGAATTTTAATTAGTAAATTCACCTCTAACAATAAATGAATTACAGCAACTAATCAACCATTATCAATCAAAAAATGCATACAGGAACACATTACAAAATCAGTGAATTTTTACTCTGGACAAGAAGAGATATTTATGTTTTGATTTTATTGTCCGCCATTCCTACAATCTTATTTCAAGTATTTGATTTAAAATGGATTGCTATACCTTGGGTACCTGTGGCATTGGTGGGCACAGCTGCTGCTTTTATAGTGGGGTTTAAAAACACCCAAACCTATAACCGGCTTTGGGAAGCCCGACAAATTTGGGGAGCCATTGTAAACACCAGCCGCACTTGGGGAATTATGAGCAAAGATTTTGTGCATGCAGATAAATCCGAAATCCAACAACTCATCTACAGACATTGTGCTTGGCTTACAGCCTTACGTTTTCAGTTGCGGAAACCACAATCTTGGGAAAACACCAACAAAGCCCATTTCAAAGAATACCGCAGTTATTTTTCCATTCCAGAATGGGAAGGAAAATTGGAAGAAGAACTATTAAAATACCTTTCAGCAGAAGAACATACTTATGTATTATCCAAAAAGAACAGAGCTACGCAACTCATATCCTTACAGTCAAAACACCTAAAGTCTTTGAAATCAGAAGGTAAAATAGACCCATTCGAATATGTAGAAATGGAGCGGCAACTGTCCTTTCTTTACGACCATCAAGGTAAAGCCGAACGTATCAAAAACTTTCCCTATCCCAGACAATTTGCCAGCATTAATCTATTTTTTGTTTGGCTCTTGGTTTTGATGCTGCCATTTGGTATGCTCAATGAATTTCAAAAACTTGGCGAAATTTTCGTCTGGCTAACCATTCCCTTTTCTGTAATTGTTTCATGGGTTTTCACATCCATGGAAAAAGTGGGTGAAGCTACCGAAAACCCATTTGAAGGAGGGGCAAACGATATTCCAATGGCCGCACTCAGCCGTACCATAGAAATTGATTTGAGAGATATGCTAGATGAAAGCAATCTACCTGAACCCGTTACACCTGTGAACAGCATATTAATGTAAGTTCGAAAAAAAGGGAAAATGAAAAAACTAAACTACTATCGGTTAGAGACCGATAGGTTTGGTCCCGTCTTAAGACGACTAAAGTGCATCCAAGACTTAGTGTTTGTGAAAAACTTGGTGATCTTAGTGGTTATAATTTTTACAACAAAGATCACCAAGTAAAAACACCAAATTCACAAAGAAAAAAACACTAAAGTCTTCGCCTAAAGGCGAGGGATTTTCCCCCGGAGTGAGGCATTGAGCAAAACTGAAAAATGCTATGCAATAGCAATAATTATTCAATAAACTCTTTTACAAAAACATACATTGAAAGATCTAATACAAGAGCATTTGTATTAAAATTTCTGACCTTTGTGTGGTACAGATTATAGTCAGAAAATATGGGCAAGAAAATGGAAAAACTTATTAAACTTGAAGAATTGGGACAGTTTTTACTTTCCATAATCCTATTCAGCCAATTGGAATTTGCATGGTGGATTTTTCCAGCATGTATTCTGATTCCGGATTTATCAATGCTTGGCTATTTGGCAGGGCCCAAAATTGGCGCACGGATTTACAATTTTTTCCACCACAAATTGCTCGCAGTGATCGTATTGATGCTGGGATTTTACTTCAACACTCCTCTTTTGACATTGTCGGGAGTTCTTCTGTTTGGGCATTCGGCTATGGATAGGATGTTTGGCTATGGACTGAAGTTTGATGACAGTTTCAACAACACCCATCTGGGATTGATTGGAAAGAACAAGTTGGAAAGCCAATAAAACATGGCATTTTTCAGTGAAAAATACATATTTTAGTGTATTGACCTGTTCCCAAGAATTGATAAGCTTTGTGAATGTTCCAGAAACTGATTTTTCTACTACCATTATACTTGTTGACCATTTCCTTGAGTAGCCTTGGATATGCACAGCAAAATAGATTGAATTTTAGGAACATAGGTATAGACCAAGGCTTAAATCAACCATTTCCTTATCATATCATCCATGCAAAAAGTGGATATTTATGGATCGCTGGTGAGAATGGGCTATGGAAGTATGATGGTAGTATTTTTAAACAATATCTACATGACCCTAATGATAGTACTTCACTCGTCTATGATTTCGTCTGGACTATTTTTGAAGATTCGGATGGCAATATTTGGGCGGGTACATATGGTGGTGGCTTAAGCAAGTATGACCCTGTATTTGATTGTTTTAGGAATTTCAGTTTTATCAAAAACTCAGGAAACTCCATATCGGACAATTATGTCCGGGCAATTGACGAGGATGCTAAGGGGAATTTATGGATTGGCACCAACAATGGACTCAATAAATTCGATCCAAAAACCGGGACTTTTGAAGTATTCTTGGTCGAAGATGGCCTCAAGTCCAATGTTGTCCGCATCATCCTTTTGTCTAAGGATAAAAGTCAGCTATTTATCGGAACAGCAGATGGATTGAATTTTTACGATTTTGAAAAGGAAACATTTTTGGATTTTCAGCCTAACCCATCCAAAAACAACCGGTTGAGCCACCATTTTATTTATGAATTTTTGGAATATCCTGAAGGTACATTGTGGATAGGAACCGGCAAGGGGCTTAACAGACTGGATCTTGAAAGCAATGAAATGACATATTACTTCAGCTCTTCCGACCCAAGTTCCATCAGCAATGACGTTGTTTTCAATATACTTCCAAGTCCAACCAATAAGAACAAATTACTGGTTGGTACAATGAACGGATTGAATATTTTTGATTTAGAAGAAGAAAAATTTGAAAGGATATTATCAAAAAAACATGATCCCAAATCCTTAAGAGGAGACAATATTTATGCTCTTGCTATTGGCTTGGATAGTAGCATTTGGGTAGGTGTGAACAATGAAGGCGTATTCCAGCATCACCAGCAGTTCTCTAAGTTCAACTCCCTGGAATTGGTAATGGAAACTGATGATAAATACTACAAACGGGTGACAAGCATACTTCAGCATAATGATGATGAATATTTATTCTGTACGTATTCAGGTCTGTTTGTAAAAAACCTTAGAAGTGGAAAAGTAACACAACACAAAATTCCCGGTGACAATCCCACTAGTCGAAACAGGATCACCAACATCACCAAAATTTCCGAAAATATCTATTGGGTATCCATCTGGGGACATCGGATATATGAATGGAACCATGCTACCAAAAAATTCTCAAGGTTGAACCTGAAAAACCCAGAGGATGGTTACATCCCAGCCTTCAACCTCACAATTCTTCATGATAGCAAAGGAAGGGTATGGCTTGGGAATAGTGAAAGGGGCTTGTTTTCGATTGATAAATCAAGTCTGGAAATTCGAAATTTTCCGATTTCAGAGAACCTGACTACAGAATCCCTCCACGATGAGTTCATATCTTTTATTTTTGAAGACAGCGAACAGAATATCTGGATAGGTACACATGGGGGGCTGAACAAGCTCAACCAAGACAGTACTTTCACAAAGTATGAAAAACAACAAAACTCCAACGAAGGTCTCAGCAACAATAAAATCAACCATATTTCAGAAGATGACAGAGGCCATCTATGGATAAGTACTGAACTGGGATTAAACAAGTTTGACAGAAAAAACGGTGAATTCACCCAATACTTTAGCAATAACCATTTGCCTTCCAATACCATCAGTGCAAGCCTGACAGACGATCAAGGAACACTATGGGTATCTACTTCAGAAGGAATTGCGAAAATGGTGGCAGATGGTATGTTCCAAAGTTATGACCATCAGGATGGCATTCAAGATAACTATTTCATTTTCAGATCTGCATTCAAGGATATGTCGGGAAACTTGTTTTTTGGTTCTTCAAATGGCTTAGAATATTTTCTGCCACAAAAAATCATGTCCAATCTAGTTCCTCCTAAAGTAAAAATCACTGGGTTTGACTTGTTCAATCGTCCCGTTGGAATTGGTGATGACTCCGGGTTGTTGCAAAGATCCATAGACTTTTCAGAGAAAGTTACCCTCCATCATGACCAATCAGTGATCAGCATCCATTTTGGTGCTATCAATTTTATCAATGGCAATAAAAACAGCTATAAGTTTAGACTGAAAGGATACGATAAAGATTGGCGTCCCGAAACTTCCGAAAGAGTCACTACCTACACCAGTCTTCCACATGGCAATTATGTATTCGAGGTCATGGCTGCAAACAATGAAGGCATATGGTCCAATGAAATCGCCAAATTGAAGATTCAGGTCCTACCACCCTGGTATGCTACCTGGTGGTTTAAGGGCATGACCTTGGGTCTCGTTATGTTTGTGGGGGTTTTTCAGATCAATAAGTATAGAAAGAAGAAAAACCACCTAGAAAACCTCGTGGCACAAAGGACTTCTGAAATAGCTTGGCAAAAGGAAGAGATTGAAGCCCAACATGAAGCCCTCCAACAAAAAAACGAGCGGATAGAAAGCTTGTTGAAAGAATTGAACCATAGGGTCAAAAACAACCTCCAGTTGGTATCGAGTATTTTGAACCTCCAAAGCAAAACCGTAAAAGACCAAAATGCAAAAGATGCGCTTTTGGATGGAAAAATGAGGATGCAGGCTTTGTCATTGCTCCACCAGAAGCTATATATGAAAAACGATATGATGGACGTCAATTGTAAGGAATATGTTGTGGAGCTTGTGGAAAATATTGAGACTGCATTCAAACCGGAAACGAAGACTTTTGACTATGAGCTTGAAATAGGAGAATTTGAATTGAAACTTGAACAATCTATCCCTTTGGGATTGATTTTGAATGAATTGATCACCAACTCATTCAAGCATATCCATAAAAAAGAAATTCTTATCCAGGTCCATATCCAGGTAATGGGTCGACTTGTCGAGTTTGTCTATAGTGACAATGGCCCCGGTATCAGCAATGAATTGATCCAAAACTCTGACACTTTTGGGCTCACCATGGTGCAATCCCTGGTGGAACAACTTGAGGGAAATATGGCAATCAGGGAAAATGGTACAAGGAAGATCGTAATCCAGTTTAAAAAAACAGACTAGACCATGCCAAACAATGTTTTGATAATAGAAGATGAAATTCTCATAGCCAAGGATCTGTGTTACTTGATAGATGAGATGGGGTTCAATTGCATAGGAACAGCATCGACCGGAAAAAAAGCGCTGGAACTCTTTCATTTTCACCAAAATATTGGGCTCATTTTATGCGACATACATCTGAGCGGTGAGCTTGATGGAGTCTCTCTTATGGAGCAAATCAAATCGATCAGGGAAGTTCCATTTATCTATATTTCCGCATACTCAGACGAAAAAACGGTCAATAGAGCCATTGAAACTGTTCCTTCTGCTTTTCTGACAAAACCATACAATGAGAAAACCTTGAAAATCGCCATAAACCTAGCTATCTCAAACTTTGAGAAAAAGGGTTTCAATCTTGAGAAAAACCCTACATACAACAAGCTAACAAACAGGGAAAAAGAGATTATTCTGATGATTGCAGATGGAAAAACCAGCTCAGAAATCGCAGATAAACTATTTATCAGTACAAAAACGGCAGCCAAACACAGAAATAATATATTGGCAAAAACCGGATGTAAGAATACTTCCGAACTGATCAAAATCCTGTTCTCTGATTAGCCAACGCCAAACATCACCATGATCACAAAGGCATTCGGAACTAAATGATCACAAAGGCATTCGGAACTAAAAAGCTATCTTATAAAAATGCACAGACCTCAAAGAGAAACAAATTCCCATTAAGATCTGTGCCTGTGAGATTCAAAAAGTCCGTTCTTTTAAAACCCTGGAATTTCAGTTGTACTTTTCCTCTTGGACTTGCCAAAACCCAAGTTTAATCCAAGATGGACATCCGCCTGCTTTGTCTCTGCCAACAATCCCGTAATAGCGGAATTGCTGCCTACAAAGAACCCTCCAAACCTAAGTCCCAACCCACCTGTAAATCCGGACACCTGGTATCTTGCCCAGGGTGAATACAATTCAAATCCGCCCAATTTTAACCTAGGGGTAACTGCAAATATGTTTTGGGAGGCTATCTGCTGATTGTCATTTCTTCCAGACAAACCCCATTGACCAAAAAGGCTGAGATAAAATACCTTTGTCACCCGCACATCTGTATAGGCAGTCAATAATTTAGGCAACCTGGCAATATGGCCACTTTCCGTCACTTTCGAAAAATATCCACTTGCCAGAAGTTGCTCCTCTATCTCATCAATATCACCCTCCAATTCATCCAATCGAAAACTATTGTTGCTTGGAATGTTCATAGTCAAGGTACTGCTCATCTGGGAATCGCCAAAATCAAGACTTCCTAGCCCTTTCAATGAAATCCCTGAATGAGCTTTTGCCACACCCTCTACATAATATACATGACTAAGACCCAAATCAAAGCCTAATCCTGACATGTTAGCTGGAGATAGATTGTCCAATCCCAATCCATACAGATCTTCATCAATGGCACTCGGAGAGTAACTGAGGTTCAATACGCCTGTGGCATCAGTCAATGCTACCCCTTCATTTTCATCTATTTGGATAGTACCATCCAAATCAGCAATACCGGCATTCACATAAGCTACCGGCATCAACAATCTCACAGCCACTCCAGCTGAAACCTCATGTTGCCCATTGCTATAGATCTTTCTTCCTACAGTCCCTCCTATTTCTCCCCATCCAACTACATTGACCCGCTGGTTGGTGGGTGATTGTATCCTGAGTTCCCTGCTTCCCGCAACGTCAAAATCTGTAAATGCCCTTCCCAATTCCGAGTTCAAATCCATAACACCAACATTGGCCACGACTTGTGAATAAATTCCAAAGCCCCATTTTCCCGCTTTGAATGCGAAAGAAGGACCTAAGAAATTTAATTCGGCATTTAGGTTTACTGGAGCATTGTCTACTCGGTCGAACAATAGATCGGCAATATCCTCCTCTCCTATTATTTCATTGAAAAAAAGGACATCATTGCCAACTCCAGCACTTACTGAGAATAGATTTACATCTACATTTTTGGAAAGGTTGGCCACTTCAGCAGGATTCATTACTGCATGTAGGACACCTCTTCGGGAAGTGTTCTGTATCCCGACAAAGCTCTGCTGCGCAATAGCCGAAAGGGAAAGGATAGTCAACAAATATGTTAAGTAAAATTGTTTCATTGAATTTTGGCTTATGATACTTTTTCAAAATATTCATAACCTACTTCTAGATGTTCATCAGCAGAGCCAGGAGGAGATAAAGGATCCTCGTATTTGAAAACAAGCTTCCCAGCCTCAAAAAAAGCATCCACTTCTTCAGTATAGGTGACCGTTTCAACTTCACCATCTCCATTTAAATCTACTTCTTCTGTGTAGGTTATCATTAGCTTTCCATTTTCAAAAGCATATGTCCCCTCGGATGTATAATCTCCATCAATGACTTTGTAAGTCTTGTTGGAATTGAAGGTGATAGAATACTCACCATCATCTCCATTTTCATTACCTTCCTCAACATCGTCTAGGACACCATTGATATAATATTCTATTCGAAAACCAGCATATTTCCACTTACCGATCAAGGATGCTTCAGTTACATCACCATCTTCAATGATATCATCCTGGCCATCATCCATACAGCCTACCAGTACAAATGTTATCAATAACCCCATCAAAACCTGTCTAATTCTTTTCATGATTTTTGTGTTTAGTTAAAATTCAACAAGTCAAAATTACCTAATCATATAATCGAAGTAAATACATGAAAACATGTATATTGTCTCAAAAAACCTGTTAAGAGTCAAATTAAATGGAGAATATGTACTAACCTGAGTTCGATTGTTATCACAAAGTCAAAATCAATAAAAATATCCAGTTACAAGGCAAATTTTTGAGGGATAGCCTAAGCTATCGCTCAGAAATTTAACGCAGTAAATGGTTGTTTTTATTGACTGAGCCGACTATTCGGTTTTAAACGGCAATCTACTTCACTTTTTCAATCCACAATATCCCAATTTTACTTCACGCACCTTCTTTTCGTAGTTCTCACCATTTAAAACCGTTCCTGCCTGCCGGCAGGCAGGTTGACAAAGTGAGAATAGTCGAACTCAGGTTACTAATACCGAGTACTGAAAAAAAGCTACTAGTCTTAAGAAATCAAAAACAGGTATTTTTCACGAGATCATCACCTAGCTATAAGTTTTATTGTGGATTGTAGGTTTTTATTGGAATTACCTATTAAATTTCGAACATTACAGTTTATGTAAAAGGTTTCATACCTAAGAAAGCGTTAAACAAAGAAGTTAGTGCAGCCCTATCAATCTATAGATTCAAAAATCATCAACCATCTTCAAAAAGGGAATCAGGAAGCTTATAGGCAGATTTTTGACATCTACTATGAATCGCTGTGTAGGTTTTCCTATACGTATTTGCATGATGAGTCCAATGCAGAAGATATAGTCCAGGATACATTTATAGTATTATGGAAAAATAGAGGGAAAATTATTTCACCACTTGCACTGAAAAGCTTCCTTTATACCATCACCAAAAACAAATGCCTTAACTTTCTCAAAAACAAAAGAAATAATACGCTTGAAATAAACGACTCCCACCTAGATCTGGACACAGACTTTGAAGATAAAGTACTTGAGGAAGAAGTGTATCGTAAATTGGAAATGGCACTTTCCAACCTACCACCACAAAGCAAAAAAATCATAGATCTCTATCTCCAGGGCTTTAAAAACCAGGAAATTGCTGATCAACTCGGGGTTTCAATAAATACCGTAAAAACACTAAAAAAGAACATTTACACATCATTAAGGAAAACCCTTGCATCAAACATTTCATTGGTGGTTTTGTTCAAGGATTTTCTTCAATAAAAATTTTTTTAAACTTTTTCATAATTCCATTCACCCTTTACTAAGGTGTGGTTGTTTTAATACCAAATAAACTTTTGGTATGACCAACAATTCCAATATATCAAACCTAATAGCCAAAGAAATCCTTCGTCAGATCAGCGAAGAAGAAACCAACACGCTAAACCAATGGATAAATGCATCAGACACAAACAAAGCACTTTACCATAAAATAAAAAACCAGAGTCTGGAATCCTACAAAGAGCGCTTTCCTAAGTTTGACAAAGCTTCTGCCTGGGTAAACGTTTCTGGGCAATTATTCCAAAAAACACCACAAAGGAAAATCCAAACCTATCTCAAATGGGCTGCCTCCCTATTTATCCCTCTTCTGATCGGAGCGGGATATTTCATCTATTTGAACTTCAATGCCCCAATCTCACCAGGTAGCCAACATGCTACTTTGACTTTGGCTGACGGTTCAAAAATCAACCTGGATCTCAATAAGGATCTCCGCAAAGAAGAGGCTGGACAAGGGCTAATCTCCAACATTGACAATTTTATATCCTACAAAGACTTGGACAGGAAGGAAAATAAGGAAACGGTCTTCAACACACTGGAAACCCAAAGAGGCCAGGAATATGGAGTCATGTTAGCTGATGGAACAAAGGTATTTGTAAACTCCATGTCAGCCATCACCTATCCAGTCAGTTTCAATAGCAATGAGCGCCGTGTAAAGCTCAATGGCGAAGCTTTCTTTGAGGTAAGCCATAATCCCGACATGCCATTTATAGTTGAGGTCGACGATATGGAAGTAAAAGTACTCGGAACATCCTTCAATATCAAAGCCTACCAGGACGAAAACTACAAAGAAACCGTACTTGTCAATGGCTCGGTACATGTCCACACAGCTGAGTTTACACAAACACTGGTCCCTGACCAAAAGTCAACTTTCTACCCCCTGACCAAACAATACAAAATCGAGGAAGTCGATGCAGTCAAATCCACCTCATGGATACGGGGGCAGTTTTACTTTGAAGAAGCCCGACTGGAAGATATTTTCAAAGATCTATCGAGATGGTATGACTTTGAGACAGAATTCAAAAGCCCACACGCCAAAGAAATCCTTTTCGAAGGATGGATCAACCGCTACGAAAGCCTAGAACCAATACTGGATATCATTGCAAAAACCAATAAAATCAAAATCAAAAAATATGGTAAAAAACTAACAGTCGAGTAAAAAAGAGGGGTGCCGTCTGCGCCAACAGACTACACCCCGATCATCAAACAAATGAATGTTCAACTTTCCACCAACAATTTATGAAAAAACATTTAACCAGGTATCCCTGCAAGGGGGATATATTTTCAAAAATCATGAAGCTCACTTTGATATTAAGTATCGCTTTCACATTTCAGCTTGCCGCTGCGGGGTATTCCCAGGTCAGGTTGGACATCCATAAAGAGAACATAGAGCTCCGTTCTTTGATCAGGGAAATAGAAAAAAAGACAGAATATAGGTTTTTCTATAGCTTGGAAGAGATAAAAAAGGTGAAAAACCTCAACATCAACGAATCCAATATTGCGGTAGATCACCTATTGGATAAATATCTTAAAAACACTGGAATCACATTTGAAATCGTCAATGAAACAATTGTACTCAAACCACAGAAGCCTTCAGTAGGCAATTCCAATAAGACAGAAGAAACAAATAGTACCAGAGCTGACATTCTGATCACAGGAAAAGTACTTGATGAATCAGGCGACCCCATGGTTGGTGTTGTAGTAAGCATCAAAGGCTCCCCCAAAGGTACTGTAACAGACAATGACGGAGTTTACAAAATCAATATCCCAGAAGAAAGCTCTCAAACAGTCCTGATTTTTAGATTTTTGGGATATGAGACACAAGAAATCCCCATAGGCAGCAAATCGACCATCAATGTCAGGATGAAAGTATCCGTCTCTGGGTTGGATGAATTTGTAGTCACTGGTATTGTGGAGCGGGAAAGGGAAAGCTTCACCGGCGCTGTTGCTTCCTTTACAGGTGAAGAATTGAAGGCCATCACCAACAGCAATGCCATCGATGCGATCAAATCCCTGGATCCCTCAGTAGTGATTTTTGAAAACAACCAATTCGGTTCCAACCCCAATGTATTGCCTAATATAGAAGTAAGGGGACAAACCAGTATCTCCACCGAACAACTAAGAGATGAATTCGGAGCTGACCCCAACCAACCACTTTTTATCTTGGATGGATTCGAGACCAATCTCCGGACAATTGTTGATCTTGATATCAACAGGATCAAATCCATTACGATCCTAAAAGATGCCGCTTCCACAGCTCTCTATGGATCAGTCGCCGCCAACGGTGTCATAGTGGTAGAAACCAAACAGCCGGAAGTAGGTAAAATCCTCCTAACCTACACAGGGGATTACAGATTGGACATGCCAGATCTCAGCCAGTACAACATGATGAATGCCGAAGAAAAACTGGAATTCGAAAGATTGTCTGGTAGATACACCCCCTACTACAGCAGTCCCCAACTACAACTAGGCTTAGACAACCTCTACCACCAGAGGCTGGAAGAAGTGAGAAGAGGTGTGAATACCTATTGGCTTTCTGAGCCTGTAAGGCTTGGCATCACCAATTCCCACACCCTGTACGCAGATGGGGGAACAGAAGAATTACGCTTTGGTGTATCTGTCAACTATAGAAACAACCAAGGGGTTCTCAAAGGATCAGGCAGGGAAACTTGGCAAGGTGCGGTAGATTTGATTTATAGAAAAAACAAGCTTAACATCAGCAACAAACTATTTGTAAATGGTTTCAAAGCAGAGGAATCACCCTATGGAAACTTTTCTGATTTTGTGAACACCAATCCATATTTCAGAAAGTATAATGCTGATGGTGGAGTAAACAAATACCTTGAAAGTGGTACTGTAAGTGGTATTCCCTACGACGGACCTGGTGTTCCCAACCCACTTTACAATGCCTTGCTTGATCACCAATTCAATACCACAAGCAATTTCAATGTACAAAACAACCTCCAGTTGATCTATCAATTGGCTGACAACTTCCGTCTACAGGGCATGGTGCAATTATTGGGAGAGAAATCTGAGCAAGAGGACTTCCTAAGCCCCCTAAATTCAGCCTTTGACATAGTGGATGTATTGGAAAGAGGCAGGTACAACAATGCTCAGACGAACAAGTTTCTATACAGATCCAATATCATGGCAGTCTATTCAAAAGTGATCAACAAACACAGTTTCACTGCCAATGCAAGAGCTGAAATCCAGAGTGAGACCAATAGCCGAAAATCATTCAGGGCTGTAGGCTTCCCTGTTGGCGTAATTGGAAACCCTGCATTTTCCTTTTCCTATCAACCAAACTCCCGGCCAACAGCCAGCTATAGAGACTTCAGAAGGGTCAATGTATTGGCCAGCATCAACTACAGTTTCGACCAACGATATCTTTTTGATGCCACTTACAGACTTGACGGATCTACTGCATTTGGAAGAAACAATCCCTATTCTCCTTTCTGGGCAATCGGTGCCGGCTGGAACTTGCACAATGAACCAAGCCTTAAAGGAAACTCGGCGATCAACAACCTCAGGCTAAGGGGAAATATAGGCATCACAGGCAACCAGAGTTTTGGCAATATTACCTCGATGTCTGTCTATAATTATTTTTCACAGCTTAATGTATTTGGACAGGGAATAGGTTTGTCCACCCTTGGCAATCCTGACCTCCAATGGCAACGTACCAGAGACACAAGCATAGGCCTGGATTTTGGGTTGTTCAACAACCGCTTCTCTGGTTTCCTAAATGTATACAGCAAAATCACCGACCCATTGATCATCATTTTGGACCAACCCGCATCCACAGGGATCAAAGGAGTACCACTCAATATCGGAATGCTTGATGGCAAAGGGGTAGAAACCAACTTCAGGTTCTCCCCTATCTTCAGGCCAAGGGAGCAGATAGTATGGACCGTCGGGTGGATGGGGAATTTCATCATCCAGGAATATGACCGCTTTGACAACAAACTGGATCAACTCAATGAAGAACAGTTCAACTCCAGTAGCCTTGTCAGGTATCGAGATGGGTTCTCTCCTACTGATATCTGGGCTGTAAAGTCTTTGGGTATAGACCCAGCTACGGGAAGGGAGGTTTTTCAGAATAGATTCGGTGAATCCACTTACTATTTTGACGCACAGGATATCGTGAGGGTGGGAAATACCAGACCCGTTTCTGAAGGGGTTATCAGCACCAACATTTCCTACAAGGGTTTCCTATTCAATGCATTCCTTAGGTATAGGGTTGGTGGAGATGTATTCAATTCTGCCTTATACAACAAGGTAGAGAATATTGGCAATTTGGAAATCACCCAAAACCAAGATAGACGTGCCCTTACAGAACGTTGGAGGGAACCGGGGGATGTGAGTCAATTCAAAAGCATCAGGCTCAATGACTTTACCCCTATGTCGTCGAGATTTGTCCAACGTGAGAATATCATCTCTGGAGAATCTATATCCTTTGGATATCAATGGCCAGCCAACAGCCCCTTCATACAAAAAATGGGGATGCAAAGACTCCGGGTCAATGCGTATATGAATGACATCTTCAGGCTATCCACTGTCAGGGTAGAAAGAGGTATCCAATATCCATTTGCAAGAACAGTCTCTTTGAGTGTAAATGCCACCTTCTAAATCCACTAAAGATGAAAAAAAGAATTTTAACATATACTTCTGCCATTCTGTTGGCGATCAACATAACGGCATGTGACAATTTTCTAGATGTCACCCCGGTGGACAAGCTTCTCGAAGAGCAGGTTTTCACCAATGAACTTGGAATACACAATGCCCTGAATGGGGTCTACCTAGCTATGAACAATAGAACATCATATGGTGCAGACCTAACGATGACTACCGTAGAAGCCATCGCACAAAGGTATGATGTGGCAGATAGCAGGCATCCATTTTACAACTATGGATTCCTTAGATACACAGATCCTTCGGCAGTCACCAAATTCGAAAACATTTGGACTGGAGCATTTGTCAACATACTCAATATCAATGCACTTCTAAAAGGATTGGACGAATACCCAACAGTCTTATCTCCAGCACATGAAGCTATAGTCAGAGGTGAAGCCATCGGACTAAGGGCATTGTTGCATTTCGACTTGTTCAGACTTTATGGTCCTATGCCAGGAAACAACCTTGAAGATACCAGTCTACCTTACTATGATCAGGTGGTTACCGAGCCAGCACCTCTGCTTAGTGGAATCCAATTCCTAAACAAGGTAATAATGGATCTCGAAAAAGCTGAATCCCTTCTCTCCGATGATCCCATCAGATCCCAAGGGGTGATGTTTTCAGAACCTGATTTGGGAGGAAGCAATTTCTTCCGCTATAGGAATTACAGACTCAATTATTATGCGGTCAAAGCCCTCAAAGCTCGGACTCTGCTCTATGCAGGAGAGAAAAGTGCTGCATTGGAAGCTGCACAAGGCGTAATCAAAGAAGCATCTCAATGGTTTCCTTGGACAGACCCTTCCCATATCCTAAACCGTCCACAGGCACCGGACAGGTTATTCTCAACGGAAATCATATTCGGGCTGCAAAACCTCCAAAGAACCAATCTTCAAAGGGACTTTTTCTCAAGCGAATTGACAGAACTAACCATTCTTGCTGCTAGACCTAGTCGTCTCACCAACACCTTCCAAGCCAACGAGAATGACTACAGATTCAACTCCTCATGGGTCATCCCTGCCACAAAACCATTCAGGACCTTCTTCAAATATGCTGAGCCTATAGTGCCAGGAACCAATGATATAGCTGCACGATACAGGTATATCATACCTATGATAAGGAAATCTGAAATGTATTATATAGCTGCGGAGGTTTTGGCAGAATCTGATCCCGAACAGTCATTGGAACTCATCAATACTGTACGGTTCAACAGAGGTTTGCCAGAGCTTGCTTCTGGAGTGAACCTACAGACGGAAATCCAAAGGGAATATGAAAAAGAATTTTATGGTGAAGGACAATTGTTTTTCTATTACAAGCGTCGAGGAATCACAGCAATACCCAACGGCTCAGCCAATAGTGGAAATAGGGCTATGAGCACTACCACTTACATGATCCCAATCCCATTAGTGGAGTTTGAATTCAGAAACAATTAATCAATTCCAAGCCATGAAAAAATTAACTATACATATAAAATTTGCCATACTATTCCTGCTATTGGCCAGCAGTTGTGTAGAGGAACAATTGATGACTTATTCAGAAAAAGACGCCGTTTATTTCAGGAGGTCTGTCTTTGGTACCAATACAAATCTGGCTACAGATAGCCTATTCTATTCACTGGGCTTGACAAGACCTGACTTGATCGATTCGGTGATTACAGTAGAAATCGGACTCACTGGCAATGCAACTGATTATGACCGTCCGGTAAATCTCCAGCTGATCAACGGTACCACAGCAACAGCTGATCTTCATTACCGCATGCTGGAACCTGCAGTCTTAAAGGCAGGGGAATTCATCGCAAGAATCCCTATTAGCTTGATCAAGTCTGAAGCCATTGCATCTGACACCGTGTCACTGGTGATGCAGCTCCTTCCCAACGAGCATTTCGATGTGAATATGAATGAATTGATCAATAGCTCAGGGGTAACGGTTAGAAAACACGACATCTTTTCGATTTATGTGACCGGAGCAGTGAGCAGACCCCAATTTTGGTTTGATCCTTACCTGGGTACTTTCTCCGTCAAAAAGCTGATGTTGATTTCGGAAGTAATGAATGTTAACCCGATAATGTTTCTCTCTCCTCCACAATTAGCGGAAGTCATGTACATAGGTGTTTTTATGAAAAGATACCTTCTACTACAAAAGGAACTGGGGAATACGATTTACGAGGAAGATGGTTCTGAAATGATCATGGGTTCAGCTATTTAATTTTCTAAAAAAAGCAACGATGAATAAAAATTATATAAACACGCTGTCCTTTGCCCTCCTGTTTCTCTTCGCATCAGGATGTTATCAAGACTTGGGCAATTATGAATACAATGAAATCAATGAAATTGGTTTTGGTGGGTTTCTGGAAGAAGGTCAATCCTACACCTTGAGAGTTGGAGAAAACTTCAGGTTAGAACCAGATTTGATATTGACAATGGACAATTCATTTGATCCCGAAAATTATGAATATGAATGGTTTGCACATGGCAAGGGCAATCTTCTGCCAGGTGACGTGGAGAAATTTCTAAGCAATGAAAGGATTCTAGATATCAATGTAACCCTTCCTCCAAACTCCTATGACGGGTACTTTCGGGTCAAAGACAAAAAAACCGGAATCAAATTCACCAAAAAGTTTGAGTTTCAAGTTATCACGAGTATTTATGAAGGTTGGCTTGCCCTGTGTGATGTAGAAGGTAAGGCAAGGCTAGACATGGTTTCCTTTATTGAAGATGATACCAGAGTCATCAATGATGTATTGGGTTTCACTGGATCATCCCTTTCATTGGAGGGGAATCCGGTGGAAACTTTTACCTATAGGTACCACCCACAGCAATATGGAATTTATGTAACTACTACCGGCAATGGCACAACCAAAATAGATCCAGAAACATTCGATTGGGATGATACCCAAAGGCTCAGTTTTGAGATGATTGCGAATGCCCCGTTAGACTTCTCCGCCAAAGCAATGTATAGAAACGGAGCCAATTCTTCCTATATCATTGGGGAGGATGATAATTTGTATTACTACTTGAGGATCTTCAATATCAGATATAGTGTACCTATCAACAAGCTGAATACTGAAACACAAAACTTCAAAATATCTCCATATATCAGTACAGGAAATGACTGGAGTACACATACAATCCTATTTGATGAAGACAACAAAAGGTTTGTAAGACATGTAGGCTCTAATATTTTAGAATCTGCCCCACTTCCTGAAGGTACTTTGTTTGACTACCAAATAGGAAAGGATTTGGTGTACATGTCATATACTCCCTATAATGGTGGGGAAACGGTAGCAGTATTGTCAGACCAAAATTCAGGTAAGTTCTATCTGGCCAGGATGACACAAACCAGAAACAACAACATTGTGCAGACTTACTTTCAAGAGATAGCGGCACCAAATTTCCATTTGGCCAAAAATATATCCTTTCACCCAAGTCTAGGCTATCTGTTTTATAGTATCGGAAACAAAGTATATGAATATGATATGTTTGCCAAAACTGCCATCGAAATGCTCGACTTTGGAAATAGGGAAATTAGCTTGTTGAAATTCGAACAGTTTGAGGTTTTGAGACCATACAATGCAGAAATACCGCACCAGCTTATCGTCAGTACTTATGACAATGCAACAGAAAATTCCGGTACGATTGAGTTTTACAATGTCCCACCTGTAAATGGTCCCTTGACACTAAGCAACAAATACGAAGGTTTAGGAAAAATAATAAGCCTTTCCTACAGAGAAAGATAACTCAATTTCCATTTCTATTCCCTCTCCCAACAATGGGGAGGGAATACCTCCCAACCTCCTGAAAACCTCAGGACTGGAATGCTATTACCCAATTATTCAGAAAAACCCAATACAATGAGATTTCTAAGTATCACAATGTTGGCCATGTTATTGGCAACATACGCCAGTTCCCAGACAAATTTTATTGCGGATTTTGATCATGCCAGAAGCCTGGCCAAATCTGAGTCCAAGCTTTTATTCATCGACTTATACTTCGAAGGATGCCATCCTTGTGAGCAGATGGACCGGGATGTTTTCCCCGATGAAAAAGTTGCAGCATATCTCAATGGTCCCTTTGTGGCTTTCAAGGGTGATGTTTTCAAAGAACTCCCTGCTATGAAACTTGCCAGAAAATATGCCACATCCGGATTTCCGACTTTCTATATCCTGAGTCCCGAAGGCCATACTATCGATATAGTATCTGGATACAAATCAGCGGAAGAACTTCAAACATGGTTGGATACAGCATTGGAAAGAAACAAAAACAAGCAATACCTGGCTTTCAACACTACCCTTGACAATGGCTATCCCGAATTCTATTCAAATGCTTACCTGAAAGCAGAAAGGAAAATCAGTCAGGAAACAATCTCTACATTTCTTTCCTCTTCCCTTAGCCCGTTGGAAGATGAAGTAAGCTTTGCTGTCTTGGCAGCTTTCGGGAATACACAAGAAGACCATGACTTTATCTTCGAACACAAAGAAGAATTAACGAAAAAATATGGACAGGAAATCATCAACAAAAAGTTGCTTGCTATCATGTCACGCTATGCAAAAACACATGGGGACAAAGATGACATTGATGGATTTGAGGCCAAGCTACAATCATACATTGACCATATTTCTTCCCACGAAAAAGAAAGGATGCTCCCAGTTATATTGAAAACCTTCTTCATCCAAACCAATAATCCAACTTGGTATTTCAATCGGATAACCCAAGAAACGGCCCTAAATCCTATAGACCAAATCAATGCAATGGGAGAAATACTCTGTCTAAAAGGAATCATGGATTCTCCATCAATGGTTAAAGAAGTCCAATCATGGCTAAGCCAAAACCTCAATACCCATCCCAATTCCTATTTTCATGCAGCAATGGCAGCATACTATGCTAAGCAAAATAAGCTTGCCCAAGATAGATTCAGGGAATTCGAAACCTTAACCGAAGGTACACACCAAACCCCAATAAACTTATCTTCTATCAATTCACTAAGAGAGGCAATTCTATCAGATTCAGCACCTATGGAATTGGCTATCAAACCACTGCAAGCACATAAAAACTACTCCAAATGATTATCCAACGCAGCACAGCTATATATGGATTGGTGATTGCATTGATCACACTATGCTTGGTGAGTTCATTCTCCCCTAAAAACGCCAATCATAAAAAAACCACGCACTCTTTGGCCGTCGCCCTAAAGTCGCAAGACTTGGGCAAATTTAAAGAACTTATTTCAGACGATTTTGGCATTGGGGTGTATGAAGGTAAGTCTACAGCCTCCATGCTTGCATCACTTTTAGACTTGTATCCTAAAATATCCAAAGTAACCTATGTTGAATCAAAAGAGGAAAAAGGTGAACAACGAGTCTATATTGATGTCCAATTGGAAAATGGGGAATCGAAAAACACATGGTATGCCCTAGACCAGTATGGTAAAATATTGTACCTGGAGATTTTTGACAAAGCCTATGGCATAGATAGAAAATCAGACAAAGGGCTCGTTGCCAGTATCCCATTTGATTTCTCTAGTGGATCTATCACCATACCAATAAAAATGAACGACTATGAAAACCCGATTCATATGTTGTTTGATACAGGTGCAGATGGTATAGGTGTTGGTTCTGGAACTGCCAAAAATATAGGAGTCAATGAAACTCAAGATCATGAATCAAGCGTCGTTGGCGGAACGAAGAAAGTTCAGCTATCCAAAGGCAACACCTTGATCCTGGGTGAAGATATCATCCTTAAAAACCAAAATCTAGTCGTTTTTCCAGAGTATAAAGATACCAATGGCGGACTTCTGGGCGGAAATATATTGCGGAACTTCACTACGAAAGTAGATTTTGACCGCTCTGTGATGGAATTGTATGACTTTAATAGCTATACCCCATCGCCAGAAGCCATCTGTGTTCCATTGGATTATTCATCCGGTCTACCGGCAGTCAAACTCCAAACACAGTTTGATTCCCAAAAAGATTGGATTCCCACAAATCTAATCATGGACACAGGGGCTTCTTACAACTTGATCCTCTTCAGTGATTTTGTAGCCCGTACCCAAGTACACCAAAATTTCAAAACAGCAGCAAGTTCCACCAATACCAGCTTTGACATCGTCACTCCTACCCTTATGGGAAACCTAAATGGGCTGAGACTTGATGGGGAAGAAATCAATAATTTTCTGATTTCCCTACAGCTTCCAGCAGCAGGAAATCGTCGCATCGGCAACTATGACGGCTCTTGGGGAATTGGTCTCATCAAGCGATACAACTTCACGATTGATTTACTTCACAAAAAACTATACCTGGAACCAAACCAATACTCCCAATATCCTGCTGACTTGGCACTTGCAGGGATGTTTCTTGGATTTGATGCTACCGGAGACCTCAAAGTCAACCAAGTCATCGGTGGATCGGCAGCAGACCAAGAAGGGATCTCCATTGGCGACATCATCATGCATATAGATGGTGAAGACCCAATAGATTTCCTCAATAAACCAACCCCTTTCCTAGGCAAGGAACTGACATTCAGGATTATTAAGCCTGATCAGGTAATACAAATTGAATTATCCATTTAAAAAAAGAAAATAATGAAAACTATCACAATGAAATTATTATTGGTTTGTAGTCTATGGACTGGTCTGGTCAACGCCCAGTCCCAAGACTTCATCAAAATTGAGGCTCAGGTACATTTTGATCTGACAAACAACCAGGTGGAACTATATGAGGTTGCCCTTGGGGAACTCAAACAGATAGGTAGCAGCAACATCTCGGAAAAGGGAAAGTTTGGATTCTTATTTGATCCTGAAAAAGCCGGCTTCTACCATATCAAACTCACGGACAAAAAATCATCCCATATCCTTAGGCTTTACATAAAGGAAGCTGGAAGCTACAAGTTGGATATAGATGAATCAGGTTACAGACTTCAGTCAGACATAAAAACAGACCGTGTCAACGAGCTCCTTACCGAATGGAACAACCTAGTCCAAAAAATGGAAAGCATCAATTCTTTAGGCTCCAACATGACTTATGTGGACTTTTTCCCCTTGGTAGAGAATGAAATCATACCAAGTAGAGATCAGTTTTTGAAAAAAGTAAATACAGGAGACCCTGCTCTTGATGACTTGATCAGCATGACAATCAAGACAGATGTATATGACCAGGCGTTAAATTTCTGGAGATTTCCAAGATCTGTACATCCGACTGAAGAGCAAACTCCAAAATTTTATGAAACTTTCCGAAACGAAGTAGCATTCGACAACCCACAGCTTTTGGAGTTATACAATGGTTTGAGGATGATGGGCAATTATTTCTTCTACTATTCCAAAGAAAATGGATACTCCAAATCTTCCTATTTCAACAGTGCCTTGAAAGATATCAAAGATCCAATTTTGCTAGATAACTTCTTATATACCGAAGTGAACAGATTCAAGTTGAAGCCTGAGGAATATGAAATCATCATCAAACCCCACAAAGATAAATTTATCTCAGAACGCTCTAAATCACTCATCTTGGAATTCGAGAAACTCAGCCAATCCCAGAAAGGCCAAAAAGGATACGACTTTACATACAAAGATCCCAATGGCAAAGAGGTTTCTTTCTCTTCCCTGAAAGGCAAGATTGTCTACTTGGACGTATGGGCAACTTGGTGCGGTCCATGTATTCAGCAAATACCCCATTTGAAAAAGCTCGAAGAGGAATTTCATGGACAAGACATCGTATTTCTAAGCGTGTCTATTGATGAGCAAAAAGACCATGAAAAATGGAAAAAATTCATTGAAGAAAAAGAATTGGGCGGTGTTCAATTGTTTGCGGATGGTGCTTGGAAATCAGGTTTGGTGCAAAACTACGAGATCAAAGGCATCCCGAGGTTTATGCTGTTTGACAAGGATGGTATGATCATATCAACCGATGCCATGCGTCCTTCCGAGTCCGCACTCAAAATCCAATTGACAGAATTATTGAAAAAATAAAAAGGTAAAACGGGGGAGTCCTCATGTATTTTGGTTTGGTTTACCGAAACTCCCCCGCCTTTTTTTGTTTACACTAAGTATTTATGAAGTATACCATTTTGGCATTGATCCTCCTTTTCTTGGGAGGGAATGCTTTTGCCCAATTTCACGAACCTGTCACTTGGTCCTTTGAAAGCCAATCAAATACAGCAGGGGAAATCACCTTACGGTACACCGCCAGTATTGAAGCCAATTGGCATCTATATGGCTCTAATATCAATGAAGGAGGCCCTATTCCCACAACTTTTGAGCTAGCTGACAATCCTGCCATTACAAGCAAAGGAAAAATCAATGAAGAAAGCAAAGCCACCGTTTCCTACGAAGAAATGTTTGGGATGGATGTCCCCTATTTCGAAAACGAGGCAGTATTTACCCAGGTCATCAAAGTAAACCAGAGGTCTGGTAGGATCAAAGGTTTCGTCACCTTTATGGTCTGTGATGATCACCAATGTCTTCCCCCCAATGAAGTGGAATTTGATATAGAATTCAATACAGTGCTTCCCAATACTGTATCAAAATCTGATGAAGTTCCTTCATCAGAATCCTTAGAAAAAGTTGATAAAGTAATTTCTGAACAGATAGAAAACCAAGTAGCTGACCTATCTGATAAAAATATTGCAGTGGAGAATTCTGAGCTTGGACCTTTAGACAAACCAATTACCGATACCATTGCCAGAAATGATCCATCTGAAAAAAAACTACTTTTGACGGAAGAAACTGAAAGCAAAAAATCCCTATGGGCAATCTTGATCGCTGGATTTCTAGGTGGATTTGCCGCATTATTGATGCCATGCATATTCCCAATGCTTCCCTTGACTGTGAGCTACTTTACCAAAAGTGATAATAAGGGCTCCGCAGTTGGAAAAGCCTTGATTTACGGAATTTCAATTGTGGTGATTTATGTTCTTCTGGGACTTTGCATAACCATTGTTTTCGGAGCCGATGCGCTCAATGCCCTCTCTACAAATGGCGTTTTCAATTTCTTTTTCTTTCTGCTATTGGTTGTATTTGCAGCTTCATTCTTCGGTGCGTTTGAGCTGACACTGCCACACTCCTGGGCCAATAAGCTTGACAAAAAATCAGATAAGGGAGGATTGGCAGGCCTGTTTTTTATGGCGGCAACATTGGCAATCGTCTCTTTCTCGTGCACAGGCCCGATCATTGGCACCTTGCTTGTACAGGCAGCAAGTATGGGGGAATATTTGGGACCTGCTATTGGCATGTTTGGTTTCTCTGTGGCTTTGGCCATTCCATTTGCATTATTTGCGATGTTTCCATCTTGGCTACAGTCCCTCCCCAAATCCGGAGGATGGCTCAATAGCGTCAAAGTCGTATTGGGATTTTTGGAACTGGCTCTTGCCCTGAAATTCCTCTCCAATGTAGACCTGGCCTATCACTGGAATTGGTTCGATAGAGAAGTGTTCCTTGTGCTTTGGATAGCAATATTTGGATTACTGGCGATGTATCTACTTGGGAAAATCAAGTTTGCACATGATAGCCCTACCCACTATGTCAGCACCACCCGTATCTTTTTGAGCGTGGTTGTCATCGGGTTTACCATCTATATGATACCCGGATTATGGGGTGCCCCACTCAAATCCATTTCTGCATTTCTCCCTCCACAGCATACCCAAGATTTTGATATCTATACCCCAACTTTGGGAGGTGGAAACTATTATGCATTAAATTCTGGACAGAAAAGTAAGCATAGAAAATATGGGGATTTATTTCACGCACCCTTGAACTTAGACCCATTTTTTGATTACGACGAAGGGCTGGCCTATGCCAAAAAAACAGGCAAACCAGTGCTGATTGACTTTACCGGACATGCCTGTGTCAATTGCCGTAAGATGGAAGCCAATGTATGGCCTGACATTGAAATACTGAAAATCATCAGGGATGATTATGTATTGATCCAGCTTTATGTGGATGACAAAACCCTACTCCAGATAGAGGAACATTACATTTCCAACTTCAGTGGGAAAAACATCAACACCATTGGCAAAAAATGGAGCGACTTCCAAGCCCAAACCTTCAATGCCAATTCCCAACCTTATTATGTCACTTTGGATTTGGATGGGCAACTTCTTAAAAAACCCATCGGTGCAGAGTACAATGTTGAAAAATACAAACAGTATTTGCTTGAGGCGCTGCAAAATTTTGACCACACCAAGTGATCCACAACTTGTGTAAACCACACTCAGATACTCAACCATTGAAAACCCACACTTGAATGTGAGTCCAGAATTTCAGATATTGCTTTTGTTCCGGAAATTGATGAATCATGAACCTGGGATACGACTATGTTAAAACATGGAAGGCCAACACATCAAATCCCTCAATCCAAAAGCCAATAAAATGAAACCTTACCTACTAAGTGAAGTCAATTGGGAAATGCTGAAAGACTTTCGGTATGATCTCGCCATATTACCTTGGGGAGCCACTGAGGCACACAATTATCACTTACCATACGGAACAGACAATTTTGAATCCAGTTCAATAGCTGAATACTCGGCGAAGAAAGCATGGGATAAAGGAGGCAAAATTGTAGTGCTTCCAAATATTCCCTACGGTGTCAACACAGGTCAATCGGACATTTACCTTGATATGAATATCATGCCAAGCACCCAATTGTCTATCATCAGGGATTTGCTGACAGTCTTAAGCCGTCAGGGAATCAAAAAATTCCTTATCCTGAACAGCCATGGTGGAAATGATTTCAAATGGATGTTGAGGGAGTTGGGTCTGGAATTTCCAGATATGTTATTGCTTAGCTGTGATTGGTTCAAATCCATTCCCAAGACAAAATTCTTCAGCAATACAGGTGACCATGCCGATGAAATGGAGACCAGTTTGATCATGCACCTATATCCTGACCTTGTATTGCCACTTGATCAGGCTGGAGAAGGAAAAGAAATCTATTCCAAGATCAAAGGGATCAGGGAAGGTTGGGCTTGGTCAGAAAGAAAATGGTCTAAAGTGACAAAAGATACCGGAATTGGAAATCCCAAGGAAGCATCAGCAGAAAAAGGAAAAGATTGCTTTGAGGAAGTTACCACCAAAATCAGTGACCTGATCATGGATATCCTCAAAGTAAAAGGGAATGACCATTATGAATAGCCTAATATGGAAAATGGGCATACTTTCTTCCTAAGAAAAGTAAAAATCCCAACAGTTTTTATAGCAGGGAACTGGCTTTTAGCTCATAATTTTCTTGACTCCCCTTGGTCTGTGTGACACAGACCAATGTTTTCACAGACAAGAGAATCCCAAAATGACCAGACCTCTGAGACTGCTCGTTTCGGGATTATTAGAAGCAGTTTTCTGCCCAATACACAAAGCGCTTTTTCGAACCAATATCCATACTATCAAATATCGCCCTATATCGAGTTTGGTTAAAATCTAGTTGCTTTTACCTACCAGCTCAATTGTCCGTCCTCATATCAATTTGACTTCCATCACTTCATCCACATTCAGGTTGAAGAACTCTTTATGGATATTAAATTCCTCCTCATCTTCTTTGGGTACTTTTGGGATATAGGTACCATCTTCCTGCATGGTGTAGGAATTTACATTGTCACGGAGATTGAATGAAATGATATTCATCAATTGCTTTTCCAACAAAGGGGCATCAACTTTGAACAATGATTCCAGTCTCTTGTCAAAACTCCTCACCATCATATCAGCACTTCCGGCGTAAGTTCTGGTTTTTCCATTGTTGTGGAAATGGTAGATTCTGGAATGCTCCAGAAAATCACCCACAATAGACAACACTTCAATATTTTCGCTCAGACCTTCTCTACCAGGTCGCAAACAGCATATCCCCCTGATAATTAATTTTACCGGAACGCCAGATTGTGAGGCTCTGTAAAGTGCGTATATAATCTCTGAATCCTCCAAGGAATTTACTTTGATGAAAATTCCGGAAGGAAGTCCATTCCGAGCATTTTCTGACTCTTGTTCAATATAGTCAATCAACTGATTTCTCATATCCCTTGGAGCTGTAATCAGGCTTTCATAGGTGTCTGGAATTGAATGCCCCGTGATTACATTAAAGAATTCAGAGACATCATTTGCCAATACTTCATTGGTGGTAAGCAAGCCTATATCCGTATAAAGTCTTGCCGTATCCTCATTATAGTTTCCAGTTCCCAAATGAACATAGCGCGTGATTTTATTCTCGTCTTTCTTGACGATAAGCATCAATTTGGTATGGGTCTTCACATTTGAGATTCCGTAGATTACAAAGCAACCAGCTTTTTGAAGCTTCTTGGCTTCCCTGATATTGTTTTCCTCATCAAACCTTGCTTTAACTTCAAACAATACCGAAACGTGTTTTCCATTTTCGGCAGCTCTCAGCAATGCCTTTGTGATCCTTGAATCGCTAGCCAATCGATAAATTGTCATTTTGATTGCCATGACATTGTTATCTTCAGCTGCCTTTTCCACCAGATCCAAAATCGGATCGATGTTGTTATATGGATGGTGGAGTAGAATGTCCCTGTTCTTCAATACTTGGAAAATATCCTCTGTTCCTTCTTCTGGATAGGAAAGCGGATGTACAGGGCTTGGCATTTGCGGGAGTCGGTCTTTGAATCTTTTGTTTCCAATAACCTGCCACAATCCCGTAAAATCCAACATGCTTCGTTTTTCTACCTTGAAAATACTATCATCTTGGATATTCCAGCGTTCTTTGAGCAAATTGATCATCCATTTGCTATAACCTTCTTCTATTTCTATCCTTACTACCCTTCCAGTCTTTCTTTCATTGAGTTTACGTTTCACTTCTTCCAGGAAGTTGGCATCCATGTCTTCGCTTTCTTCCAAAGTGAAATCCCCATTTCTGGTAATCCTAAACAGGTTGACGGATTCGATATTCACATTTCGGAACAGTGAAATAAGATTCTCCCGAATCACCTCTTCTATTGGAATATAAATCACCACATCTTCCCTTTCCACTTCAAAGAACCTTGGGATATTGGCTGGAATCTGTACAAACGACAATTTCCTGTTTTCCTTTTTCTCACCTGGGGCTAGTGTGACTACCCCAAAAACCAATAGTTTATTCATCAGAATCGGAAATGTCCTATATCCGTCATAAACCATGGGCGTCAACATGGGGTAGATTGCCTTATTGAAATAAGCCCTGATATATTCCTGTTCATCGGGTGTCAGGTTTTTGACATTGCTGAGGATAAAACCCGACTCAGACATATTGGGTAGCAGGTTTTTCTGGAAATGTGCCTGCTGCTTCTTGTGGAATTCTTGACATTCCAACATCAATTTCATCTTGAAAGGCTCTTCTCTCAATCCAGAATAATCCACCCGCTCCTTGTCATAATCAAGGTAGTTATACAAAGACCCAACCCGGATCATAAAAAACTCATCCAAATTGGAGGCAGTGATTGCCAAAAACTTCAGTTTTTCAAAAATCGATCTATTTTCTTTTTTGGATTGATCAAATACCCTTTCATTGAATTTCAACCAACTCAAATCTCTGCTGACCAAGTCACTGGAGTTGATGACTCCTTCATATTTATCTTTAGCTGCTATATTCATAACTATACAAACGTATTGACCAAATCTAATTAATTTTTTATGTTCCTACCTAGCGTTTGCCAACAATCTTAATACAAAATCAGATAAAATAACATTGAAGAATCGTCCTCAAACCTAGGAACAAAAAAAGGGAGCTTGTGGCTCCCTTCAACAATTTGTAGGAATTGATTAGGTATCGATTTTGGCGTATTTCGCATTTTTTTCGATAAAATCTCTTCTAGGAGGAACCTCATCACCCATCAACATGCTAAACAAATGATCTGCTTCTGCTGCTGACTCGATGGTTACCTGTTTCAGGGTTCTCGTATTTGGATCCATGGTAGTTGTCCAAAGTTGCTCCGGGTTCATCTCACCCAGACCTTTATATCTTTGGAGATTGATACTATCTTCTTTTCCTGTATCTCCCACCATCTCTCTTGTTATCTTTTTCCTGTCATCTTCATCGTATGCATACCTTTCATCCTTCCCTTTCTTGAGGAGATAAAGTGGTGGCTGTGCAATGTAGACATAACCATTTTCGATCAATGATCTCAGATATCTGAAGAACAATGTCAAGATCAATGTCCTGATATGTGATCCATCGATATCCGCATCCGTCATGATGATGATTTTGTGATATCTCAAATTAGTCAAATCAAGCTCTCTATCTCCATTGATCGTCCCAAACTTGACTCCCAATGCTGTAAGGATATTCTTGATTTCATCATTGTCGTAAATTTTGTGTTCGTGGGCTTTTTCCACGTTCAAGATTTTACCTTTGAGGGGCAAAATCGCCTGGAAATCACGATCTCTCCCTTGCTTTGCAGATCCACCTGCAGAGTCACCTTCGACGAGGTACAACTCACAAACTGTGGGATCTGAATTGGCACAATCAGCCAATTTGCCGGGAAGTCCACCACCACCCAACACATTTTTCCGCTGCACCATCTCGCGGGCTTTTCTGGCGGCATGTCTTGCTTGTGCTGCAAGCACCACTTTCCCAACTATGATCTTAGCCTCTTTAGGATGCTCTTCCAACCATGTTTGCAAAACTTCCGAAACAGAGCTATCTACTGCTCCTACTACATCAGAGTTTCCAAGTTTGGTTTTTGTTTGTCCTTCAAATTGTGGTTCTGCTACTTTCACTGAGATCACAGCTGTCAAACCTTCCCTAAAGTCATCACCGGAAACCTCCAACTTCAACTTGTCAAGCATCCCTGATTTATCGGCATAACTTTTCAAGGTCCTAGTCAACGCCCTTCTAAATCCTGAAACGTGGGAACCTCCTTCATATGTATTGATGGTATTCACATAGGAAACCACATTTTCAGAATAGGAGGAATTATAACTCATGGCTACCTGTACCGGCACTCCATTTTTTTCTGATTCGATATAGATTGGTTCTTCGATGATCTTTTCCTTGGTATCATCAAGATACTGGACAAATTCCACCAAGCCCCCTTCAGAATAAAACTCATTTGATCTCGGTGATCCATCATCTTCAAGTTCACGCAGATCCTTAAGATATATCCTGATTCCTGCGTTCAAAAAGGACATTTCCCTCAATCTGTTCGCAATAGTCTCATATTTATACTCGGTAATTGCAAAGATACTTTCATCAGGCTTGAAATGGATGATGGTACCTCTTTTGTCGGTCGTACCGATTTCCCTCACTTCATACTGGGGAATACCAATAGAATATTCCTGTTCGAAAACTTTACCGTTTCTGTGAACAGTTGCTTTCATCATGGTAGACAAGGCATTCACACAAGAGACACCTACACCGTGCAAACCTCCAGATACTTTATAGGTATCTTTATCGAATTTACCACCGGCGTGAAGCACTGTCATTACTACTTCCAGCGCTGATTTTTTTTCTTTTGGGTGATAATCTGTAGGAATTCCCCTTCCATTATCTTCTACAGTGACGGAGTTATCTTCATTGACCGTGACATGGATCGTATCACAATGCCCTGCAAGTGCTTCATCAATCGAGTTATCTACAACTTCCCAAATCAAATGATGTAGTCCTTTTACCCCTACATCACCGATATACATGGCAGGTCTTTTTCTTACTGCTTCAAGTCCTTCAAGAACCTGAATATTCCCTGCTGAATAATCCTTATTGTTGTCTTGTTTATTATCGCTCATAACTAATTTTAAGCTCTTCCATGCATGTGCAAAAGAGATTTTTTCACCTTTCTAACAAACCGTAATAATACACAAAAAATCTGAGATTACATACCTAAATAGTAAGCTTGTCACCAATGCTGTGGGAGTAATATCGAATTGTAAATCTTTATCCCTTTGCAGCGACCAAAAAGTAAATACCTGAAGTGGTTTTGGTCAAAATTGACCAGTACTCAGCAAGACCAAATTGCAGGCGATCACGGGTTCCACTCCCCTAGCCTTTGCCAGATCCTCAAACTCCTGATTTTCAGTTCCCGGATTGAAGATGATACGCTGTGGATTCAAGGAAAGTAAATACTCGTACCACTCTGGCTGGTGTCTCGCCCCGATATACAGCGTAATGGTATGCACATCATCAATTGGTGGTTTTTGCCCTATTTCCAAAATGCTTTTGCCAAACAACTCTCCTTTTTTTATACCAATGGGTACAAACGGTACCTTATATTTTTCCAACATTTCAGCTACAACGTAGGCATACCTTGCTTTATTCGTAGTGGCTCCTACTATTACGGTTTTTTTCATATTGTAATCTCTATACGCTTCTCTGCCAGTGATTTCAATTCTAATATTAATGGTTGCATTGGATCAATATCAACAAATATCTAATATCAATTAGTATCGAATTGAATAAAGAATCAAGCTTTTATTCTTTTACTGGCATCATTCCGTAAATACATATATTTTATTATCTACTGCCGAATACCCTATCCCTCTCAAAAGTTTCCATGTGACGGTGTTTCTTACTTTCATAGATATCATCGATGGTAATCAGAATCCCTGTTTCCTCTACTGCTCCAAATTCATCATTAAGGGCTGTACCAAATGTTTTCATTGTAGGGGAAAGGTTCATGTAGGTATTGATCAAAGGCGGGATATTCTCTTTTGCAGCCCTGATCCTTGAGTTAAGAAGTTTGTATCCATCTTTATATTCAAGATCTTTGAATGCATCTACTACTTCTGTCATATCTGTTTCATATGTCAATGCAAGCTCCGATTGTGGCCTAACCAATGCATCAGTATCTGGAAAATAATAGTTCATAAAGTAAAGCAAAAGATCTCTCGCACCCCTATTGTAATGCGGATACATGGTTACCTTCCCAAATAGATATTTCACGTCAGGATGCAACATCACAACCGCACCCAAGCCATCCCAAAGATTATCCAGTGAAAAAAGCCCTTTTCTGTTATCTATACTTGGCTGATATTTAGGCTGCACAAATGACCTTCCCAATTCAATTGTATTCGGGATATAGTCATCGACAAACCTCTTCGAAAATTCAAAAAGATGCGCAGTCGAGAGATTGAGGGTACCGTGATCATCAAAATTTGCATTTTTGCAATAAATCAACCGATAACCGGCTACAATCTCCTCTTCCTCGGGATTCCATGTAATCAATTGTTGGTAACAGTTTTCACAAGTATCGTTTTCATCTATATCCAAAGGCAATCCAGTCCCACCTCCTGCCCCTCTAAAAGTCAATTCCCGCAATCTTCCAATTTCACGGACAACATTTGGGGCATTATGGTGATCTATCAGATAGATATGGTTATTTCCATTATTTGTATACCTCAAAAAACGCTCTGGTGTGAGTTCGCTTTTTAAGATTTCCTTGTCAACTGCTGGTATTATTGCTTGCATATAAATACTATTTTAGGCCATCTGGTAAACTATATCCTTTACCTCTTCTGCCCAATCCTTTTCACTTTTCGATCTATCAAAATACTCAAAAGATATCGGTTTGCCTACATGGATTATTATACTCTTACCCCTCTGGGCAAACATTTCATCTGCCAAATAGAACATCTCGATATTGGATTTGATGCCGATCATTTTTCTAAACTTGGCTAAGTTATAAAAGAATCTTGAATTCTTACCCTCTATGTAGACTGGTACAATATCTTTTTGATAACGTTTTGACTTACTTATAAAACTTTTTTTCCACTCAAGGTCCTTAATCCCTTTCTCCTGCTTTCGGGAAACCAACCCAGCTGGAAACACCAAAACAGCATTGTCTCCCGCATAGGTATCCTCTATCAATTTGGTGACTTCCCTGCTGTTGGAACCATGTTTGTTCACAGGGATAAACATGGGTTCAAAATTCTTGATATTGGTCAGGATATCATTCACCAAAAACCTGATATCTGTCCTGTATTTTCCCAAGGCATACATAAAAGCAATCCCGTCCATCCCTCCCAAAGGGTGGTTGGATGCAAATATAACAGATCTATCCAAAGGAATATTCTCCGCTCCTGTCAAGGTTACTTTTACACCAAACTCCTCAATCAAGCCATTTACAAAATCCATCCCCTGAAGATGCCCATGTTTTGCCATGATATGGTTGATATCATCTTCGTGAACAATCCTTTTGATGTATTTCAATACAAATGATGGAAGCCACCTGTGAAGGTTGGCATTCTTTTCCTTCAAAACTTTTTCTACATCTATAAAAGGCGCTTTCGTTTTCACTATTTAAAACCGGGGTTTACTGATGATTTCTTCTCTGAGTTTCTCTTAAGAATTTGATTTTCAAAAGACTCTTTTACTTCAACTATTAGAAGTTTCTGATTTTTTTGAAATATCCAATTTTCAAAAGGCTAAAAATACTAATTTTTATATAAAGAATAAGTTTTAATTAGCTTTACGGAATTTCATTTTTACTAAATACCCCCACAAACTTGACTTTCTTGTGGTTAATTTTCAATGAAATGAACATAAACTTTCAAGTTCATTTTTAACTGTTTTTTCTTCCCATTAAAGTTATATCCTTACTTTTGCACCATGAAGGAAACAATATTGTCTTTGACACCTCAAAACTGGTCAGATTACGAACTGATTGATACTGGTGGTTTTGAAAAATTAGAGCGTTTTGGAGATTTTGTCTTGTCTAGGCCCGAACCTCAGGCTATTTGGGATAAAAGTATGGATGAACAGGAATGGAAATCTATGGCCCATGCAATCTTTTCCAAGGAAAAAAACAATCCTGAAAAAGGCCATTGGAATGAACTGAAAAAAATCCCCCACAATTGGCAGATAAGCTATAGGAATCAGGATGATCTTAAGTTAAAACTCAATCTGGCAATGACTTCCTTCAAACACATAGGTTTGTTTCCAGAACAGGCTGTCAATTGGGATTATATCACCGATACGGTAAAAAAGCTTCCTGTAAAACAACCCAAAATCCTCAACCTCTTTGCCTACACAGGTGCAGCTAGTGTCGCAGCACGTGGCACTGGAGCCGATGTGACCCACTTGGATTCAGTCAAGCAGGTCGTCACTTGGTCAAAACACAACATGGAATCCTCCGGCATGGAGGGTATCCGCTGGATAGTCGATGATGCCATGAAATTCATCAAACGGGAAGTTAGGCGTGGAAATAAATACCATGGAATTATCCTTGACCCTCCTGCCTACGGAAGAGGACCAGATGGTGAAAAATGGATTCTTGAAGAACAGATCAACGAAATGCTCAAACTCTGCGCAGAACTTTTGGAGCCAGAACATCATTTCCTCATCCTAAATATGTATTCTTTAAGTTTTAGCTCCATCATTGCTGCAAACTTGGTGAATTCAAACTTTAAAGAAGTCAACAATGCCGAACATGGCGAGTTGTATTTGGTAGACAGATTTGAGAAAAAATTGCCTCTCGGCATATTCTTTAGATTCAGGAAATTCTAAATTTCTCTTGCCATCATTGACAATAGGTAAAAACCAAACTGGTTTACTGTATCGGAAGCATTAAAATCAACCCTGTATCAAAATGAACAATAGACAACTATTCCTTTCCCATCTGGCGCAAACGACAGATTTTCCATTGATGATAGAAATCGAGAAAGCTGAAGGCATCTATATGTTTGGTCCAGAAGGAAAACAATACATTGATTTGATTTCTGGGATTGGGGTTAGCAATGTTGGACACCGACACCCAAAGGTTTTGACTGCGATTCAAGAGCAGTTGGATAAATACCTACATCTGATGGTCTATGGGGAATATGTACAAAGTCCCCAAACACTTTTGGCTAAAGCGATATGTGACACATTGCCCAGTCATCTGGACAATGTATACCTCGTAAACAGTGGTAGTGAAGCCGTGGAAGGAGCCCTGAAACTTGCCAAGCGCTACACAAATAGAAGGGAGATTATCTCTTGTGTCAATGCCTACCATGGGTCATCCCATGGATCCCTTTCTGTAGGTGGCAATGAAATATTCAAAAGAGCCTACAGACCCCTCCTACCTGGAATAAAAAATATTGCCTTTGGTTCTGTTGAAGAGCTATCTGAAATAACACAAGATACTGCTGCAATAATTGTAGAGACAGTCCAAGGTGAAGCTGGGATCAAAGTGGCCTCTGCTGCGTATTTCCAAGCATTGAGAAAGCGCTGTGATGAAACAGGCACTTTATTGATTTTGGATGAGATTCAGGCTGGTTTCGGAAGAACTGGCAAGTTTTGGGCTTTTGAGCATTACGGTATCCAACCAGATATTCTGGTTTGTGCAAAAGGTATGGGGGGAGGAATGCCGATAGGCGCTTTTATTGCCAACAAAGATGTGATGGGAGTATTTAAGGACAACCCACTTCTTGGCCATATCAGTACATTTGGAGGGCATCCAGTAAGTGCAGCCGCATCACTGGCCACGATCAAAATCATACAAGAGGAAAATCTTTTGGAGACTGTAGAAGAAAAGACGGATTTGTTCAAAAAACTGCTGGTTCATCCAAAAATCAAAGGCATTAGAAATAAAGGCTTGATGATGGCCATAGAATTTGAGTCTTTTGAAGTACTCAAACCTATCATCGACAGGGCTATTGAATTGGGCGTCATTACAGATTGGTTCTTGTTCTGCGATGATTCTATGCGGATTGCGCCACCTTTGGTTATTACGGAATCCCAAATAAAGGAAGCTTGTGAGATTATCATCAGATCAATTAACGAAGTCTAGATTTTCTGGTATCATAACGCCAACTCTTTATTCCCTAAGCATCAATTGACTTTTGGTCAGTTTTATATTTTTGATTTTTTATCCAATTCAGATAGGTGTTTTCTATGCACTCTCTGCATTTCTTTTAACTTTATACTAAATTCATCATAGCTCTAATGATTATGAAAAAACTCCTCTTTGTATTGGTTATCATCTTTTTTCTGTTGTTTGGATCTTACCAGGTTGTCAAATACAAATTTGCTCCTGAATATAATGGTACAAAAGAGCTGAACGGCCTAAAATCCGAGTCTGAAGTATATTTTGATGATTTTGGGATTCCGCATATTTATGCCGAAAATGAAACTGATGCGTACCTAACACTTGGATTTGTACACGCACAAGATCGACTATTTCAGATGGAAATGATGCGGAGAGTAGGTTCTGGGACTTTGGCAGAACTTCTAGGTGAGGATCTGGTAGATGTAGATAAATTTTTTAGGACACTTGGCATTCCAAAGCATGCAACATGGAGTACCGAAGAATGGAATAAAGAAGGAAATACAGCCTGGAAAATTGCTACAGAAGCATATATAAATGGAGTCAATCAATTTATCCAAAATGGGAAATTGCCCATTGAATATAGTTTATTGGGAGAGAAACCAAGGGAATTTACCATCAATGATGTCCACAGTATCATAGGCTACATGTCATTTACCTTTGCCATGGCAATGAAAACAGATCCCCTTGTCACCAAGATTTCACGACAACTTGGACCTCAATACTTGGACATCCTGTCTATACATACACTTGCTGAACATCATGTCATCCCAAACAACTACCCTAAAAGAGATCCCGAATCCAAAGAAATAATGCCTGTAGAATCCCTAACGGCATTGCTTGAAAAGTTACCAGTCCCACTCTTGGAAGGGAGTAATTCATGGGTGATTGGACCAAACAGAACAGCTTCTGGTGAGGTGCTTTTTCTCAATGATACGCACATCGGTTTTGCCCAGCCTTCGGTATGGTATGAAGCACATATGGAATATCCCGGTTTCAGCTTTTATGGAAATCACTTGGCTGGTGTTCCTTTTGGTTTGGTGGGTCATACAAGAGAGCATAGCATTGGGCTTACTATGTTTGAGAATGATGATCAAGATTTTTTCGAAGAAAAACTAGATCCAACCAATCCTAATCAAACAGTTTATAATGACACAATTAAACCATTGATTATCAGAAAAGAAAAAATAAATGTAAAAGATAAAAATCCTGTAGAATTTGAAATAAAAGAATCTATCCATGGTCCCATCATGAATGAAGTTATTCCGGAAATAGGCCGGTTAACAACCAATCCTGTTGCCTCTTGGTGGGTATATATTTTGGAGCCTACCAAAGCATTGGAAGCAATTTATAGAATGAACCACGCCAAGAATATCCAAGAAGTAGAAAGCGCTGTCAGACTTATTCATGCTCCAGGTTTGAATGTCATGTATGGAGATAAAACGGGAAACATTGCTTGGTGGGCAGCTGCCAAATTACCTGTTAGACCAAGCCATGTAAACAGTAAGCTATTTTTGGATGGAACGAGTAGTATCGATGAACCAACTGCTTGGATGCCTTTTGAAGAAAACCCCATGAGTGTCAATCCTGCCTCGGGATTTGTAGCATCCGCCAACAATCAACCTGATACGCTATCCAACGGCACATTTTTCCCCGGGTATTATTATCCCGGTGATAGATGGAATAGAATCGCAAAAACAATAAGCTCAAGAAATGATTGGACCCAAGAAAACATCAAAGACCTTCAACTCGAAACTGTCAATGAAACCCATCCAATCAATGCAAAAAGTTTAACCAAAGCAGTTAAAGATACAGATTTCGGGGAATTTGGTGCGGTAAGAGAAGCTTTGTCAAACTGGGATGGGAACCATGATCTGGATAACATCGCCCCTACTGTGTATTACAAATGGCTTTACCATACACTTGAGGGAATGATGGCTGATGAATTGGGTGAGGCTGATTTTCAAAACTTCCTTCGTACATTTTTATACACACGGAGTGTTCAGAATCTGATACAAACTGCAAATTCACCTTGGTGGGACGATATCAACACTGATAAAATAGAGCATAGAGAAGAAGTAATCCAAAATGCATTGGTAAAAACACTCTCTGAATTGAAAGATCAGTTTGGGAATAATACCGAAAAATGGAAATGGAAAAATGCTGTTGTTTTGGAGCACCCACATCCACTTGGAGCAAAAAAACCATTGGATAGATTTTTCAATGTCAAGGCGCCTGCTGTATCTGCAAACGAAGAATCCATCAACAAACTTGCTTTTGATTTGAATGGCGATGGAATATACCATGTAAAATCTGGCCCTGCCATGAGGATCATCCTAGATTTTGCAAATGTGGAATCCTCAGAATCAGTTTTGCCTACAGGACAAAGTGGGAATTTGTTTAGCCCATATTACAGCGATCAAGCAGAACTGTTTGCAACTGGTAGATACAGACCACAATTGATGAATGAATCCCAGATTAAAAACAAGCCTAAGGGAAACATGCTTTTTACTCCAAAACAAATTAGGTAGAACTTATGTCAATTTATGTTGTTCTATAAGGAAGATTACAAAGATCAAAACCATGAAAAAATACTATCCAATAGATAAGCCAGAATCAGAATGGAAAGCCGAACTTGATGAAGAAAGCTATAGGGTTCTCAGGGAAAAAGGTACGGAAAGACCAAATACGGGAAAATATTATCTGAATAAGGATACAGGAATATATGAATGCAAGGGATGTGGCAATGAAATATTCCATTCCTCTGCAAAATATGACAGTGGATGTGGCTGGCCTGCATTTACCGAGCCAGTTTCCCCTTCAGCGATTGATGTCAAGATGGATTATTCCCATATGATGATTCGGGAAGAAATACTCTGTGCAAAATGCGGCGGACACTTGGGACATCGTTTTCCTGATGGTCCAAAGGATAAAGGTGGAATTAGATATTGCATCAATTCTGTCTCTATGGATTTCAAAAAAAGTTAGCATTCCAATTGGCTAAAAGATTATAATGAAAAATTTACCACAATGAACGCAAGGGTACGCAAAGAGGATTTTTATAATGAATCAATCCTAAAGAAAATAAATCTTTGCGTACCTCTGTGCCCCTTGCGGTTAAAACCAAATCAATTGAATATCTTGATACTTCCGCTACTTGCTTTTCCATGAACTGTTACATCACTGGAATTATCAATATCAAGTTTTTTTGATCCACTTGAGTCTCCTACTTTTACGGATCCACTATTTGCTGATAAACTAAAGTTGAATTTGGATAGATCAGAAGGAGTTTGGACTTTGATGCTTCCTGAACTCGATTTAAGATTGGTTTGTCCACCCAAACCGGAATTTGTCGCGTTGATGCTTCCCGAACTCACTGTCAAGTCACCCAAAGTACCAATACGATCAAATCTCATGGAGCCGGAGTTGACTTTCCCATTGACAATTCCTTCTACATCTTCCAGCTTCAGACTACCCGAAGATGCCTGTGCATCAACATTTCCCAAAACTTCCTTCAATGTAATACTTCCAGAATTGACTTGTGCAGACACTTCTCCTGTAAGACCTTCTGCCCTGATACTTCCCGAAGAAGCTTTTAGCTTTATGTTTTCTACATCCAAAGCCAATGCTTTGATAGAACCTGAATTGACTTTCAAGTCAATCACATCATGTTTTACATACTTCACATCGACAGAACCTGAGTTGTTTGTAATGTTTAATTTCATATTCTCCGGTCCTGTAAGGCTAATAAACCCTCCTCTACTCATCCCCATATTGAAGAAATTTATTGAACCTGAATCACCGGTTACTTCAATGATAAGCTTAGAGCCAGATTTTCTGAACTCCAGATCCAAACCACTGCTTTCCGGGACTTCCAAATAGGAGTTTAGATAAACATTGGAGGAATTTTCTGATCCTTCATAAGATACTTCCAAGTACTTACCCGAAACTTCGATTTCCTTGATATCGGAAAAAGTCTCATCATATTCATGGATGACCATTGGTCCTTGGGCATCGCAAGAAGTAGAAAGTACTGCCATTCCGAAGAAAAGCAGTACTACATATACATTTTTAAGCATTGGTATCGTTTGTTTGAGGTGCCTGGAAATTGCCATTGGACATCATTGAAAGCGTTTCATGTGCCACTCGAATATTGTATTCATAGGCAAGGCTTTTGTAATTGATCAAATCTACAATCGTACCTATAAAACACAAACCTACTGTCAATATATACAAAATCCCCAATCCTATCTGACCAAGAATAAACCTGTGCAATCCTGCAAAACCAAAGAATCCAAGCAGACAAAGAATCAAAACCATTTGATTGTCCTTTCTTCTTGCTCTGTAAACCTGCGCAAAAAGATTTGCTTGATCATCATCCATGTTTTTCAATATCCCTTGGATATAACCTAATTCCATACCTTCCAATTCCGGAAGATGTCTTAATACATTAGCCATAGTGTTTAGTTGTTTTTTTGTTTCTGATTAATTCAAATATTCTGTAGATAATAACAGCGAAAGCAAACATTGCCAATGGGTGCATAGACCATGAAGCTTGAAAATCACCTCTAGTCAAAAGACTCATCGCCCTACCCAATCCGCATCCAGGACACCAAGAGATCCCAAGGTTATCCAATGGACATAGACTGAAATGGTGTGCGTCATATGGATCAATCCTCAGGATGCCAATCAATGCAGCAATCCAAAAGATGAGTTCTAGCGGTAATTTTCTGATCGATGTTATTAACTTTTTCATTTGACCGGAAAAGTACGAAAAGAATGCCAAGAGTAAAAAAGTCCATTTTGAAGCCAATTTGCCTGTTCACCATATAAAACCTGTTATAAACGGACAAAAAAACGTTCGATAATGAACATTACTGGTTGAGGATAGCCTTCAAATTTAATATTCAATACCGTTTTTATTATGACTAGCCAGGTTTTCCACATAGAATTAGACAGGTATCTTATTTGGCGAAAAAGAACATAAAAGATATAAATCTGACAGGTTTCATTTCCTATCTAAACTGCATAGAACTATGATCTCAAAAAACGATTTCCCAAATATCCCTCCTACTTCTAGGTTTCATTTTGTACTTTAGTTTTTCGAATTTCACACATGAATATGATCAAGAAAAATTGCCTACTCCTATTTTTGGTTCTCTTAATCAAACTAAATGGATATTCCCAAAATTCTACGGACATCATAGCCATTGACGTTCGCAAATCAGGTGGAAAAATAGAAATGATCCCAGGCAGTGAAGTCAAGATTACAGACCGGAAAGGCTACGATAACCAGCCCAGTTTTATCAATGACAAGCAATTGGCATTTTCCTCAGGAGATGAAAAAGGGAATTTTGATATTATCATCTACAATTTTGAAAACAACAAATTCACCAATCTCACAAAAACGCCAAACCAAAACGAATACTCCCCAAGAATAACGGACTGTGGACTGTATGTGTCAGCCGTAACCGTGGAAGAAAGTGGCAAACAAAGGCTATGGCTGTATCCTACCAATTTTGGGGAACCCGAATTACTTTATGACGACATTTTACCTGTAGGATATTATGACTGGTATGACAATAGAGCTGCCATGTTTGTTTTGGGAGACCCCAATTCACTGGTATATCCATACAGCAAAGACGATATATTGACCATCAGTCAAAACATTGGGAGGACAGTCCGCAAAAGACCCAAATCCAGTGAAATCAGCTACATTGACAAAAATAATAGATCTCGGGAGACTGAAACAGAATCATTCAATATCAATGGATTTGATTTGGAAAAGAAAGTAAAAGTTACTTATGGCAATACCTTAGAGAAGAAAGAAGATTTTATATGGATTGACAAGAACTATTTGCTGACCTCTCGTGGCAAGGAAATTTTCGTAAGAAAATCTAGCGATACATCGTGGAAAAAAATCGGTGAAGTAAAACTGGATGGCTATGGAGATATCAGCAGATTAGATTACTCCCCAAAACTCAAAAAAATCGTGGTAGTGATGGATAGGATAGATTAATCCTATTTTTTTATTGCCGCTAAGGGCGCTGTCTGTTTTGGGTTGATCTTAAAAAACGTCCCTTGCGAACCTTTGCGCCCCTTGCGGTTAACATAAATTTGGGGAGTTCTTCTGTCGCAAAGTGCCCTAGGGTACGCAAAGTTTTTTTTGAAGGGACTAGTTGTCTGAAAAATTTTCTTTGCGAACCTTGGCGCCCCTTAGCTGTCAGCCAAATTTTTAGCGTATTTTGCCGCAAAGAACACCAGGGCACGCAAAGTCTGTTTTGGGTTGATCTTAAAAAACATCCCTTGCGAACCTTTGCTCCCATTGCGGTTAACATAAATTTTGGAGATTCTTCTGCCGCAAAGTGCCCTAGGGTACGCAAAGTTTTTTTTGAAGGGACTAGTTGTCTGAAAAATTTTCTTTGCGAACCTTGGCGCCCCTTAGCGGCAAAACAGATTTTTGTCGTCTTTACCACATACAATACATGGATACTCTGAGTATTTTCTGGACTGGCCTTTATTAAAAACATCCCTTACGAACCTTTGTACCCAAAGCTGTTAATCAAATTAAAGCTCTCCTACCCTTTACAGTATTAGAAATTTTCAAGAAAGTCCATTAACTTGCTGTTTCATTTCAAATTCTATAAATCCCCAAAATATTTAGTATGACTAATAAATTGTTAATTCTCACACTTTGTGCATTTTCATTCTTTGGAAAAAGCCAAGGGCAAATAGTAGATAAAAAGAATTTGATTGAAAAAAATGCCGTTTTGGAAAAAATCGAAGGGGATTTCAGTTTCACAGAAGGTCCTGCAGTCAGTCGTTTGGGCGATGTGTATTTTTCTGACCAACCAAATGACAGGATTATAAAATGGTCCTTCTTCACGGGAAAAACAGAGGTTTTCATGGAGAATGCGGGAAGATCCAATGGGATGTTTTTTGATAAAGAAGGAAACCTGATTGCTTGTGCAGATATGGATAACCAGCTTTGGTCCATAGATCCTGAAGGGAATAAAACCGTATTGATAGAGAGCTACCAAGGCAAAAAACTGAATGGCCCAAACGACTTATTCATTACACCAAATGGTGATATGTACATAACAGATCCATTGTACAAAAGGGATTATTGGACCAGGGATCCAGAATCACTGCAGGATGGGGAACATCTATACTTTCTTTCGTCTAACAGGTTGCAATTCATCAGAGTGGATGAAAAACTTGAAAGACCAAACGGAATAATAGGTACACCAGATGGTAAAACGCTCTATGTAGCTGACCCAGGGGCAAAAAAAATATTCAAATACGACATCATAGAAGATGGGTATTTGGCAAATAAGGAGGTTTACTTAGAAAGAGGCTCCGATGGTATGACGATAGATTTCAGAGGCAACCTATACGTGACTGGTGCAGATGGAGTGAAAATCTACAACAAAAAATCGGAGGAAATTGGACATATCCCAGTACCTGAAAAATGGACAGCAAATGTGACTTTTGCAGGACCTGATAGAAAAACACTCTTTATCACTGCATCAGAATCTGTTTACAAAATCCGAATGAGAGTTTATGGGACTCATTGATTCAAAAATTATGGGCACATAGCCCATAAAGTTCTTCCTAACATACATACACTTCAAGCCAATCCTTATTTAGACAATACTGATTGGCTTTTTGTTTTGATCCACAGCTACAAAAGTGAATACCCCGGTTACAGCTTTTTCCCGTCGGGTATCATACATCTCTTCAATGTAAATTTCGACATTGACTTTCAGACTTGTATTCCCAATCGAGGATACCCTCCCAACCAGTTCTACAAAAGTACCTTCCGGAATAGGTTGCGTAAAATCAATCCTATCACTGCTGACCGTTACTACCCTTTGCCGGCAAAAACGAGTGGCGGTAATGAACGCAACTTCATCCATCAACTGCATTGCCGTGCCGCCAAACAAAGTCCCATAATGGTTTGTGGTATTGGGAAATACTGCTTTGAATATATGTGTTTCCGATAGTTGGATTCTTTCTTCTATACTCATATTACTTCTGATTCAAATGCTGCAAATGCAACTGTTTCTTTATTTTCATTCATAAGCGGATGGATTGTAACTTCACACTTGTACGGTGTTTGGTCTTTCTTATAATTGACTATGGTAATAGTAAATGTGTTTCCAAGTTTGATTTTTTCCCGAATCTCGACACGTGTAGTTTCCAAAGTCTCCTCACCTTGGAGAAAACTTGGTTTCTTTCCAATTGCAAATGATCTCGGATACCCAGTCATCTCTTTAAAACCATCACTGACCCAAATGATTCTTTGATTGATATCAGTCAACACGATGGCTTCATAGGATTCTCTGAATAAAACATCCCAATCAAAATCCCACCCAAATCGCTGAGAAAGCTCTTTGAGTATCCGACATTCATGGCGCTTTCTCAATTCACCTGACATCAACTTGCTCTGAAGTGAAATCACATCCCAACACCATAATGGTGACTTTCTCTTTTCCATTTCTTCTTTTACTATTTCAGGTCAATCCAATTTCACTTTCTGTAAAATTAGATCAACAAGCCATAATTAAAATGACTTGTCGATCCAATTGAAGTGGCTTTTTCAAATTATGCAAAAACCTTAATTTCCCTCATTGCTTTTGCTGCCAATACCATCTCAACGAGTGACTTGTGGGTTTCTTCCCATTGTCTGGTCTTCAATCCACAATCTGGGTTGACCCAAATCTGCTCTGCTGGAATGACATCCGTAGCTTTCTGCAACAATTCGATAATCTCTGTACTTGACGGAACCCTTGGTGCATGGATATCATAAACCCCCGGTCCGATTTCATTCGGATACTTGAAATCCGCAAAAGCATCCAACAGCTCCATTTGTGACCTTGAGCATTCGATCGTAATCACATCGGCATCAAGGTTGGCAATATGTCCAATAATATCATTGAACTCCGAATAGCACATATGTGTATGGATCTGTGTATTGTCATCCACCCCACTCGCCGATAGTTTGAATGCATTGATAGCCCAGCCAAGGTATTCTTCCCAATCTTTCTTCCTGATCGGCAAGCCTTCCCTCAATGCAGGCTCATCAATCTGTATGATTCTAATGTCACCTTTCTCTAAGTCAATTACCTCATCCCTAATCGCTAATGCTATCTGATTGCAAGTAATACTTCTAGGCTGGTCATCCCGAACAAAAGACCATTGAAGAATCGTAACAGGACCTGTCAACATTCCCTTTACAAATTTTTTGGTTAGGGATTGTGCAAACTTTGACCAAAAAACAGTCATGGGTTCAGAGCGGTACACATCGCCATAGATGATCGGTGGCTTCACACAGCGGCTTCCATAACTTTGGACCCATCCAAATTGTGTAAAAGCAAATCCATGCAATCGCTCTCCAAAATACTCAACCATGTCATTCCGTTCAAACTCTCCATGAACCAATACATCCAGACCAATTTCTTCCTGGATCCTGATCGTCCTCTCGGTTTCGTCTTTGATAAACTGTTCATATTCCTGCTCACTGATCCTTCCGTTTTTGAAATCAGCCCTTACCTTTCTGATATCTTTGGTTTGTGGAAATGAACCAATGGTTGTGGTTGGATACAAAGGTAATTTAAGCAATTCAGATTGCTTCGTCTTCCTGTCTTGAAAAACACTGGTTCTTTCAAAATCAGACTCCTTTACATTCCCAAGGCGCTCTTTGACTTCACTTTTATGGATTAAGCCAGAACTTGCCCTGTCCGAAACTGCTTTTTGGTTTTCTTGATAAGCACTTAGCAATTCACTTTGGATGGCACCCTCGCCTATCAATCTTTCAACATCCCCAAGTTCAGCCAATTGCTTCAGGTCAGCCACCTCTGCCAGTTTTTGCTTTGCAAAAGACAACCAAGACTTGATCCCTTCGTCCAATTTCACTTCACTATCCAAATCACATGGTGAATGAAGCATGGAGCAGGAAGGAGCGATGAATAGTTTCTCTGAATCAACCTTTTCCAATGCCTTTTGAATCAAGGTCAAAGATTTTTTGTAATCGTTTTTCCAAATATTTCTCCCATCGACCACACCCAATGAAATGGAAAGATTCGCAGGTTTGTTTACCAATAAATCCTCCAACTGATCTGGACAACGAACCAAATCAACGTGAAGACAGCAGATTGGAAGTGAGGTGGCAATGCTCAGATTATCAAGCAATCCCCCAAAATATGACGCCACCATTGTTTTCAGGTGAGGATATCTCTTTCTGATTTGGGAATATACACTCTGGAAGGCTTCTTTTTCCTTTGCAGAAAGATCCATTGCCAAAAATGGCTCATCAAACTGAATCCATTCTACCCCATGCTCAATAAGTTTATCTATTATTTGGAAATAAACAGGGAGTAGGTTTCTAAGTAAATCTATTCTCTCAAACCCCTCTTCTTTTTCTTTTCCCAACAAAAGAAATGACACAGGTCCCAAAATAACAGGTTTGGTTTTGAAACCAGCCAGTTTGGCTTCCGCAAACTCCTGCACTATTTTCGAAGAAAAAAGCTTGAACTCTTGATTTTTCTTAAACTCTGGAACAATATAGTGGTAGTTGGTATCAAACCACTTTGTCATTTCCATAGCTTTGATATCCAATCCATTGGCTTGGTATCCCCTAGCCATCGCAAAATAAAGATCTATCTCTGAGTTGTTTTTATCAAAAATCACCGAATGGTATCGCTCCGGGATTACCCCAACACTGAAAGCCATATCCAAAACCTGGTCATAGTAGGAAAAATCATTGGATGGAATCAAATCTATCCCGCTTTCTTTCTGTAATGTCCAGTTTGCCAGCTTGATTTCATTTCCTTTATGAAACAGCTCCTGCCTGGTGATTTTGCCTGCCCAATAGTTTTCACAGGACTTTTTCAATTCTCGCTGACTACCAATTCGCGGATAGCCAAGATTATGCGTTTGCATGGTCTTTTAACTTTATTTGTTTGAAATAAATAGGTTAAAAGCTCATCACAATAAATCAAGAATGCTTTTGGGAAAGAAGAAGATAGAAAAGTGCTGGAAACATACAACGTGACGAATCAGGCATACTTTTCCTTTGAATGAAAAACCAAAATCGGTAAATCACTTTGGATCAAAGACCTATGAAATGCCAAAAAGACATTGATGGAATTTGAATCACACTTGACTAAAAGCTTCAATTCGCGAAAGCATCGTCATATCGAAATAGGCAGGTCTCCTGACTTGTAACAGCTTTTACCATCCTTCCCATTCTTTACTTCAAAGAACAGTGGACATACTGGGATAAAAACCTTTGGAATGTTACTTACAGTTGCGCGACAGTTCGTGATTTACACACGATTCCCTTTTAATACACAGCTAAGCATAACCAATTCCGGATGATGTAGAATTATAGTAAAGAACTTCAATCCTGCAAAACTAGCAAAAACCCATTACCTCCTAGCAGTTTGGCTAAGATTTAAATCAAACTTCCTAAATTTAGCCAGCTTATAGATTGATTCAGAACAATCACAGAATATAATTCTGTTTGAGCTGTATTTTTATTTGCCAACTATTTCTAAATTCTGTTCAACTATGAAAATCTGAAAGGCAAGGGATTTTCCCCCAGTGTGAAACATTAAATACCGATCAGGTTTCGCTCTCAAATACTAAATGGCAAAGCCGGATTAATCACAGTTCCCATCAATATCACATGCAGCTCCATCCACTCCTTTGGCAAATTCCAGGATTGGATTTTCTTTGACAAAATCACTCCACGCTTTGTTGAGGGTCTCTTCAAACGTTTCTTTTGGCTGTGCACCCGATATCCCAAATTTCCTGTCCAACACAAAGAATGGGACTCCCCTGACGCCGATTTGGCGGGATTCCTGTATATCCTTTTCTACCTTATCAGTAAACTCATCAGATTCCAAACAAGCCAATACACGATCCCTCTCAAGCCCCACTTCTGTAGCCAAGGATAGTAAGGTCTCCATATCATCTATATTCTTCCCTTCGGTGAAATAAGCCTTCAACAACCTCTCTTTCATTGCATCACCTTTCCCCAAAGTTTTGGAAAGTTGCAATAAGCGATGGGCATTTTTGGCATTGGCGACTACTGTTTTGTCCATGTGGTAAACCAGCCCTTCCTGCTCAGCCATTTCCACTACCTGATTTGTGATTTGCTGGGTTTGCTCCATGGACCAGCCTTTGGTTTCCGACAAATACTCCAAAGTAGATTTCGATGGGTCTGTTTTCATATCAGGGTTCAAGAGAAAGCTTTTCCACTCAATCTTAACATGATCCTTATACTCAAAATCCTCCAATGCAGCTTCCAGTCTCCTTTTGCCTATATAACAAAAAGGACACATGATATCTGACCATATTTCTATTTTCATAATATTTTAATTTACTTGTACTGTTAATCAATTTTAACTCACGAGAGTTCCCGAACATGAAAACAAAGGAATGCCCTTCCTGTGCTATGGAAGTAGATAAAAATGCGGTTTTTTGCCCAATATGTGCTTTTGAATTTCCGCGTAGAAACCCTGTTTATACAGTAGTGGCTGTTATTATGGCAATTATCTTGTTATTGGTTTTTATTTTCTAAAAGTGCTTGCCTTATCAAGTAGGGTTTCACAAACCGTAAGAAAATGTGATGTAACCCAAAATACGCATGAGAATTCAAAGCAGTTTATTTGAGACCTGCCAGGTTATTAAAATATGAACAGGTGTCTTATTCGGAAGAAAAACCATAAAAAGACACCCGCTAACCTGCCATTTCCAAATGACTTTCGAGAGAACTCCGGACTGCATCAATCACCAAGTGATAAAACACCTCTGGATTGTTGTTTACCTGGACTTCTTCCAACGCTTTATAATATTGCAACTTGGAATTCAGATCCCCCTTGAGATTAGCCAAAGAAAATCCATGCTTCATAAGCAAAAGGTTCATTACCAATCTACTTGTCCGGCCATTACCATCTATAAATGGATGGATACTTACCAAGCGCTCGTGCATCTCAGTAGCCAATATCACCGGATGGAGTTTGTTTTTATTGTTTTCGTAATGGATAAAATACTCCTCCATCAACTTCTCCAATAGATATGGCTGAGGTGGCACATGGCTGCTGCCAGATATCCTGACAGGTACTTTTCTATACCTACCTGCATTATCCTTATCAATGCCTTTTAGAATCAGATAATGGAGATCCAACAAGACTCTCTTGCTGAAATCAATCTCACTTTTTACCAATCCCTCTATATAATCAATCGCCTCGGAGTGGTTGACTGCCTCCAAATGCTCACGCATGGACTTTCCCCCTATCGTAATACCTTCATTGACCACCAAATGTGTCTCTTGCAATGTCAAAGTATTTCCTTCAATCCTGTTGCTCTCAAATGTATAGGCTATATTGAAGTACTCTTTCAACTTATGAAGTTGGGTTTGGTTCAAGGGCTTTTTGTGAAACCATGCTTCTTTTAACTGATCCAAGACTTCAAGCTTTTCGGTTATTTCAGGACTCAATGCCTCAATCGCCAAAGCTTGCTTACTTGTCAAATATTCCACCCTGGATTCCGCCAATTCCAACACTTCGTGGGCATGCTCTTCATACTCCAGTATTTGATAGATTTTCTCCGCCAACCATGTCTTCCGTAGTGTAGCCAACGGTAAATCCAAGACCCTAGCCAATGCTACCAAATTTTCTTCTTTGGGAATTCTATGCCCTTTTTCAAATTTGGAAATCAATGCGGCATCTATCCCACATTCTTGGGATACTTCTCTTATGACCATTTCCTTTTGCTTCCTTGCTTCCGAAAGCATTTTTGCCAAGGTTTCCATTTTGTTGACATTTTATTTGTTGACAAATTTAGTCATTTTATTCAGGATTAAAAATATTCTTCAAATTTTAAATTATTGATACAAAACCTTGCATTTTATTTGAATACTTATAACCTTTGTTCCGCAATAAGCAAGAAATGAAAAAACAAAACAACATAGCGACTTTTCCCGAAACGAACCCAAAATATTTGGGTCAGTATGCTATGTTATTTTTAGCTCCACTTAGAGAATTTAGGAACAGCTTTAGGGCAGTGTCCCTTGTATAATTTTTGGTGCCCTATGTGGGCGACCTACACCAGTTTACATTACTACCTTACCACTTAAATCTTAACCTAAGAGTCTTTACTCTGTCTATTCCCATCAAACCAAATGGACAATTACTCTTTTATAATCAAACCTGCCACACAGGATCACACAGCCTTTGCAGAAGCAATCACTGACGAAATGGAGCAGTCTGCCAAAGCCCGAGGCACCGGAATCGCCAAAAGATCCCCAGAATACATCGTCACTAAGATGATGGAGGGAAAAGCCGTCATAGCTACCACTACCGATGGGGAATGGGCAGGATTCTGCTATATTGAAGCCTGGGGCCATGGAAAATACGTGGCAAATTCAGGATTGATTGTAGCCCCTAAATTTCGGAAATTTGGGTTGGCAAGAATGATCAAAAAGGAAATCTTCAAGCTTAGCAGAACAAAATACCCCGAATCCAAAATATTTGGACTCACAACTGGCGCTGCCGTGATGAAAATCAACTCCGAACTTGGTTACATCCCAGTTTCCTACTCCGACCTTACAGATGACGAACAATTCTGGAAAGGCTGCCAAAGCTGTGTCAATTTTGAAATCCTACAGAGTAAAAACCGTCAAAACTGTCTTTGCACCGCCATGCTTTATGAACCCAAAGTAAAGAAAGTAGAGCATGAAGAGATTGCATTGAGAAATGACTTCAAAAAAAACCTCAAACTATTTGAGCGTTGGACAAGACTGAAAAAATATGTCATGCTCAATATCAAAAAAACTAAAGATAAAACCATTAGCTTATTTTAAACCTAGAGCCAAAGGCTTTTAAAACAACCTAAAAATGAAAAAAGTAGTATTAGCTTACAGCGGAGGATTGGACACAACTTTTTGCGCTCTTCACCTCTCCAAAGACCTTGGATATGAAGTACACGCCGTATTGATCAATACAGGTGGATTCTCCCCTGAAGAACTAAGCGAAACCGAAAAAAGAGCGAATAGCCTTGGGATTTCGTCATTTACAATCCTTGATGTGACAAAAGTCTATTATCAGGAAGTAATCAAATTCCTTGTTTTCGGAAATGTTTTAAAAAACCAGACCTATCCCCTTTCAGTTTCGGCTGAAAGAATCCTCCAAGCCAAAACATTGGCGGAGTATGCAAAAAAAATCAACGCCAAATGCGTGGCACACGGAAGTACCGGAGCAGGAAATGACCAAGTGAGGTTTGATATGATTTTTCAAACCATCATTCCCGATATTGAAATCATCACCCCAATCAGAGATCTTAAGCTCAGCAGGGAAGCAGAAATCGAATACCTCAAGAAGCATGGAGTTTCCATGAACTTCGAAAAAGCCGCATATAGCATCAATAAAGGAATTTGGGGTACTTCTGTAGGAGGAAAGGAAACATTGACATCCAGTCAAACATTGCCAGAAACTGCATGGCCTACCCCTGCATCAAAGACAAATCCAGAAGAAATAACGCTTATTTTTGAAAAAGGCGAATTGAAGGGTGTCAATGGTGAATTGTTTGAAAATCCTGTAGATGCGATCCTGAAGGTCAATGAACTTGCTGCTCCTTATGGAATTGGAAGGGACATCCATGTAGGTGATACAATTATTGGTATCAAAGGACGGGTTGGATTCGAAGCTGCGGCGCCTTTGATCATCATCAAGTCACATCAGTTATTGGAAAAGCATACGCTTACCAAATGGCAGACTTTCTGGAAAAACCAGATTTCGGAATTCTATGGCAACCACCTCCACGAAGGTCACTACCTAGATCCAGTGATGCGTAACCTAGAGGCATTCTTGGCAGATACCCAAGAGTTTGTTACAGGTACGGTCAAAGTATCGTTGCATCCATTTAGATTCCAGCTGATTGGTATTGAATCCGAACATGATTTGATGGCTTCTAAATTCGGAAGCTATGGTGAAATGAACAAAGGATATACAGCTGAAGATGTAAAAGGATTCACAAGAATATTGGGTAACCAGACTGCTATTTTCCATCAAGTAAACAAAAGCGACGATGAAAATTAAAGCAGCAATCATAGGTGCAGCCGGGTATACAGGTGGAGAACTGCTCAGACTATTGGTTCATCACCCGAATGTAGAATTGGTTTATATCCACAGCAACAGCCAAAAAGGGAAACGAGCCGTTGAGACACACCCTGATTTGATAGGAGATACAGATCTGATCTTCACTGATAAAGTGATAACAGAAGGAATAGAAGCCGTTTTCCTGGGTTTACCACATGGTGAGACAAAGGGATTCTTGGAAGAAAACAAATTTTCGGAGGATACAGTTATCATCGATTTGAGTACTGATTTCAGGGATGAAAGCAATGGTTTTGTCTATGGTCTTCCAGAAATCTACAAGGAAAAAATAAAGGCAGCAAAGAAAATCGCAAACCCAGGCTGCTTTGCTACAGGGATCCAGCTTGCCCTTGCCCCTGCCGTGAGCAATAATTGGATCCAAAATCCAGTCCATATTTCCGGAATCACAGGCAGTACCGGAGCTGGAAAAAAATTGGCAGAAACTTCCCATTTCAGTTACAGAAATAACAACACGTCTGTTTATAAGCTATTCACACATCAACACCTCAAGGAGATCAAACAGACCTTTGGTCAAATCCAACAGAATTTCGATTCAGAACTGCTGTTTGTACCATACAGGGGGAATTTCCCAAGGGGAATATGGATTACAGCTTACTTTCCATTTGAAGGAAGTATCGATGAAGCATATCAAGCCTACGAAGCTTATTATGAAAACGCTCCATTTACCCATGTATCCAGAAAGGATATTGATCTAAAGCAAGCTGTCAACACCAACAAGTGTATCATCCATCTCCAAAAAGAAAATGGGCAGCTGGTCATATACTCAACCATTGACAATCTTCTGAAAGGTGCTTCTGGCCAAGCGGTTCAGAACTTCAACATAGCCTTTGGTTTGGAAGAAAATACAGGGCTAAAACTTAAAAGTATAGCATTCTAAATTCGAAAAGATGAACTTATTTGATGTTTACCCATTAATAGATGTCACCCCAACCAAAGCTCAGGGAGCTACGCTTTGGGATGAAAATGGCGTAGAATATTTGGATTTATATGGTGGCCACGCAGTGATTTCTGTTGGCCATTCCCATCCTCACTACAACCAGCGTATCAAAGACCAATTGGATCAGATTTCCTTCTATTCCAATTCTGTACATATTCCAATCCAAAAGAAGCTGGCGACAAAACTTGGTGAATTGTCCGGATACCCGGATTTCAATCTATTCCTTTGCAATTCAGGTGCAGAAGCCAATGAAAATGCATTGAAATTGGCTTCATTCGCAACTGGAAAATCAGGATTTATATCATTTTCAGGTGCATTTCACGGCAGGACTTCAGGTGCTGTAGCCTTGACTGACAATCCCAAAATCGTTGCCCCAAACAACCAAAGGTCTGATGTGCACATCCTCCCTTGGAATAATATCGAAGCTGTCAAAAAACAATTCGAAAATGGGAACATCGCAGGTGTGATCATTGAGGGAATCCAAGGTGTAGGTGGAATCCAGGTTCCAGATCCGCAATTCCTGTTACAGCTTTCTGGATTGTGTAAGCAATTTGGGGCAAAATTGATTCTCGATGAAGTACAATCCGGCTATGGAAGAACAGGCAAGTTCTTTGCACACCAATGGGTCGACGGGCTCATTCCCGATCTCATCACCATGGCAAAAGGCATGGGAAATGGCTATCCTATCGGAGGTGTTCTTATCCATCCAGACTTCAAAGCTAGCTATGGGCTTTTGGGCACCACTTTTGGAGGAAACCACCTGGCTTGCGCAGCAGGTTTGGCTGTTTTGGAGATCATTGAATTTGAGAAGTTGATGGACAAAGCGTTGGCATCAGGAGAATATTTGATTGAAAATTTGTCCAAAATGGAAGGCGTAACAGAAGTACGTGGAAAAGGTTTGATGATTGGGGTTGACTTGGACAGGGAGGCTGGACCTATACGTTCCGAATTGGTGAGCAAATACAAAATATTTACAGGAAGTTCTGCTGGAAAACATACAATTCGTTTGCTTCCACCATTAAATATTGAAATTAATCACTTATCTTCGTTTTTGAACAGTTTGAAGAAGATTTTGAATTAAATAAATTTTAATAAGCTAAAGAAGGAATCTTACTATTAAGGTTCTTTCTTCTTTTAAAATACTCATTACAAATCCATAAAAGTTATTTGAAGTAAAGACCTTCAATAACCTAAAAATTCATGAAGCATTTTACTCAATTTGAAAATAAAAGTCTTGCTGACCAACTTATTACAGAGGCTTTAGATTACAAATCAGACCCCAGACAGCACATTTCTAAAGGTCTGGGAAAAAAAGTGGGCTGTATTTTCCTCAATCCATCATTGCGTACCAGGGCAAGTACCCAAATTGCAGCACTTAATTTGGGAATGGAGCCAATTGTCATGAATATGGACAAGGAAGGTTGGGCTTTGGAGATGAAAGAAGGAGCCATCATGAACAAAGGCACAGTAGAGCATATCAAAGACGCTGCTGCTGTGTTGGGTACTTATTTTGATGTGTTGGCGATTCGGGCATTTCCTACATTATCCAACAAGCAAGAGGATACAGATGATTTTGTATTCAACCAATTCATCAAATATTCCGGAGTACCGGTAATCAGCCTAGAAAGTGCCATCAGGCATCCACTCCAAAGCTTGGCAGATATGATTACCATCCAGGAAAATATTATTGCGGGCAAAAAACCAAAAGTAGTCCTCACTTGGGCTCCCCATATCAAAGCTATTCCACATGCAGTAGCCAATTCATTTGCTGAATGGGCAATTGGCTGTGGCCATGACCTGACCATCACACATCCGGTGGGTTATGATTTGGATCCTATGTTCACCAATGGTGCCAAAATAGAATACAACCAGGAAAAAGCACTTTCTGATGCTGATTTTGTCTATGTCAAAAACTGGTCTTCTTTCAATGATTATGGCAAAATACATACTACCGACCCTTCTTGGATGTTGACAGAAAAGCATTTCCAAAATGCCCCAAATGCGAAAGTGATGCACTGCCTCCCGGTTCGGAGAAATGTAGAACTATCAGATGAAATTTTGGATGGAAACAGAAGCCTGGTACAAAAACAGGCTGAGAACAGGATATATGCCGCCCAAGCAGTCCTCAGTAAAATAATCGGATAATTTTAGCTCAAACCTACCACAACCATGAATATCAGCATAATCAAAATTGGAGGAAATGTCATCGACTTTCCCGAAAAATTAGATGAATTCCTTTATTTGTTTTCAAGAATCCCGGGAAAGAAAATCCTGATCCACGGAGGAGGCATCTTAGCTTCCAAATTCGGGGAAAGCATGGGAGTCATGCCGGAAATGGTCGATGGAAGAAGGATCACGGATAAAGACACCCTCGATATCGTCACCATGGTTTACGCTGGATTGATCAATAAACAGATCGTCGCAAAACTCCAAAAACTAAAGCAAAACGCTTTGGGTATGACAGGTGCAGACGGAAACCTCATCAGATCAAAGAAAAGGCCTGTAAAAACCATCGATTATGGTTTTGTAGGGGATATCAAAGAAGTGAATACAGAATTGATCACATCACTTTTGGATGGAGATATCATCCCAGTAGTCTGTGCAATCACACACGACAAAAAGGGGCAATTGCTCAACACAAATGCAGATAGCATCTCCTCCGAATTGGCAGTGGCACTGTCAGGAAAACACAAGGTAAACCTTTACTATTGCTTCAATAAAGCAGGTGTATTGATCGATGAGAAAAATGACGATTCTATCGTACCGCTTATCAATGAAGATATATATGCCGAGTTGAGAAAAGAGAATGTGATCCACTCAGGAATGATCCCAAAACTAGACAATGCCTTTGCCGCATTGAACCAAGGAGTCAATCAAGTATGGATAGGAAAAGCCGAAAATCTCCTCTTGGCAGCCAAAGGAAAAGTCTCTGGAACAAATATTGAAAAGCACAGATATGATTTGTATTAATTATTGATTTTCAATTAATTAAACACAACAATCTCTATTTTAGACTAAACTACTATCGGCTAAAAACCGATAGGTTTGGCTTCGCCTAAAGGCGACTAAAGTGAATCTGAGACTTAGTGTTCTTTGTAAAAAACTTAGTGTTTGTGGTTATAATTCTTACCACAATGATCACCAAGTAAAAACACCAAGTTCACAAAGAAAAATAAACTAAATTCTTCAACTAAAGGCGAGGGATTTTTCCCCAGATTGATACATTAAACAAAACTAGAGAAACTTAACTAGCCGACAGCAGCAATGTCTACAGCAATTCTGTACACAGATTAGATACAAAAATTCATGGAATCAGATATTCTAACCAATAATGATTACACCAGCAAAGCCATTTCTTTGCTACAGGATTTGATAAAAATCCCTTCCTTCAGCAAAGAGGAATCTGCAACTGCCGACACGATAGCTACATTCCTCGATATTCATCAAATAGCCTCCCAAAGGATTGGAAATAACATTATTGCCTACAACAAATATTTTGAAGACAGTAAGCCATCTATTTTGTTGAATTCCCATCATGACACAGTCAAGCCAAATTCCGGCTATACCAAAAACCCATTCGATGCCAGTATAGAAGAAGGTAAATTGTTTGGTTTGGGAAGCAATGATGCGGGAGGTTGTTTGGTAAGTTTGATACTCACTTTTATCCATTATTATTCCCAAAAACTTCCCTACAACATCATCCTGGTAGCAAGCGCAGAAGAAGAGATTTCAGGGAAAAACGGGATAGAAAGCATCATCAACCATCTACCAAAAATAGAACTGGCCATAGTAGGTGAACCTACATTGATGCAGATGGCTGTCGCCGAAAAAGGGCTGATGGTCATAGATGCCGTAATCAGAGGAAGGGCTGGACATGCTGCAAGAGATGAGGGAGAAAATGCCATCTATAAAGCATTGGAAGACTTGGATACAGTCAAAAACTATCAATTTGAGCGAAAATCCCCTTTTCTTGGCAATACAAAGGTGTCAGCAACCATCATACAAGCTGGTTCTCAACACAATGTAGTGCCAGATACCTGTACCTATACTTTGGATGTAAGAGTTACCGACAGCTATACCTTGACAGAGGCCTTGGACGAGCTCAACACAGTACTGAAAGCTGAACTTACCCCAAGATCAATGCGGCTGAACTCCTCCAGGGTACCTGATGGACACAAAATACTACAAACCGCCAACAAATTGAACCTTATTCAATACGGAAGCCCTACCCTATCCGATCAAGCTTTGATCCCATATCCGTCTATAAAGATCGGTCCGGGAGATTCTGCAAGATCACATACACCCGATGAATTTATCTATTTGGAAGAAATCCATTCAGGAATCAAGGGGTACATTAATTTACTGAATTCCTATATCTTTGATGAATCAAAATCCAATGTCATTTAGATAAGACTTGTCAGGTTTTTTTAATAAAAAACCTGACAGGGATCTTATTTGGCAAGAAAGGTCATTAAAAGTTTTAAACCTGACGGGTCTCGTCTCTTGACTAAACGGCATTGAATCAAATTCCCATATTTAATTTTAGAAGCAAAAACCAATTATGAAACTTTGGCAAAAAGATAAAACCAGCAAAAAAGAAGTTGAATCATTTACAATCGGAAGAGACCCTGAGTTTGATATTCTTTTGGCTCCTTTTGATGTTTTGGGATCGATGGCACATGCCATGATGTTGGAGAAAATAGGATTGTTGACTTCCGAAGACCTATCTATTTTGAGAAAAGGATTAAAGGAAATCTATCTGGAAATAGAAAAAGGTGAATTTCAGATCGAAGAAGGTGTAGAAGATGTACATTCCCAAGTAGAATTTTTGCTCACGCAAAGGTTTGGTGATGTAGGAAAAAAACTACACAGCGGTCGCTCTAGAAACGATCAGGTTTTGGTAGATTTGAAGCTTTACTACAGAGCTGTGATCAGGGAATTGGTAGAGGAAGTCCAGGAATTGTTCACCTTACTCCAGAGCTTGTCTGAAAAGCATCAACATAATCTTATGCCTGGCTATACCCACACCCAATTGGCAATGCCATCTTCATTTGGCTTGTGGTTTGGTTCATTTGCCGAGAGTCTCACCGAAGACTTGGATTTGTTGCAGGCAGCATACAAGCTTTCAAACAAAAACCCATTGGGATCAGCAGCCGGATATGGATCTTCCTTTCCCCTTGACAGAACACTCACTACCAACTTACTTGGTTTTGAGGATTTGCACCACAATGTGATCAATGCCCAGAACAGCAGGGGAAAAACAGAAAAAACAATCGCTTTTGCGATTTCAGGAATAGCCGGGACATTGAACAAGTTGGCTGCAGATGTTTGCATCTATATGAACCAGCATTTTGGCTTTATTACTTTTCCGGATGAATTGACTACTGGAAGTAGCATCATGCCACACAAGAAAAACCCTGATGTCTTTGAATTGATCAGGGCAAAAAGCAACCAAATCCAATCGATCCCCAATACTGTTACCCTATTATTGACGAATCTGACGACAGGTTACCATCGGGATCTACAGTTGTTGAAAGAGGCTATTTTCCCTGGAGTAGAGATGACCCTTGATTGCATCAAAATGACAACATTTATGCTCAAGGAAATCAAGGTCAAAGAACAAGTCCTTCAAGATACCTTCTACAAGCATGTGTTTTCCGTGGAAGTGGTCAATGAATTGGTATTGCAGGGATTGCCATTCAGGGATGCCTATAAAAAAGTAGGCTTGGATATTGAAAAGGATGATTTTGCTCCCAATCAGGAAAAGGTAAACCATACCCACGAGGGAAGCATTGGGAATCTTTGCACCAAAGAAATCAAAGCCAAAATGGACAAGGCTATCGCCAAGTTTGAATTTGAAAATGTTGATTTGGCATTGGAGAGTCTGATTAATATCCCTTAACAATCCGGGGTTATTTTATTCTCCTTATACCCGTGTTCAAACAATCTTTTGCATTTTATACCAATAACTGATCGACTGATAACCAATAACAATCATCCGAATTAAAACACCTGCAAAAGATCTTGTTGCCATATTTGCAGATAGCCGTACTTTCTAATAACCAAGCTTGATTTCCAGATTCAGTTGCTCTTCGACTTTGATCAAGCCTCCCAGTTTATTTGGGGGGCTTAGATCCAATTCATCGAAGTTGATAGAGATATTTCCTGTGAGCTGGTCTTTGGAGGTTTTAAGGTGAAGTGACTTATATTCCAATTTTTTCCCTACCAAATTGACGCTTACATCACAGGTATAATCACTCCCATTTTCCCGGAGATTATTGACAGTAACCTTGGCATGGGGATATTTTTCAGCCTTGATTGTTTTCCTAAAATCCTTATTCAACAAAAAATTGCCACATCCAAAATCCTGAATAGGAATGTCAAATACGATAGGATTGCCGCTTTTTGAACTATTGATAAAAAGCGTGTCCTTAAAACTCTCGTTCGTATAGTTACAAGTGAATCCACCTAGGGAAGTTTGTCCAGATACAGAGATTACTTTCTCTGTGATCACGAGCTGCTTTTCCCTTGAAGTTGGGTAACTAAATATTAGAACAAGAATGATAAGGACACGCATGGTTATGTTTGGTTAGAATCCTATGACACCTTCGATCATTAGACCGTTGAATTTGCCACCATTTCGGATATCCCCCGCTACAAAGTCATTGTAGTTTTGGTTTACATATTCAAGTTTTGCGAGGATGTTTTTGGTTACAAACCATCCACCACCTATTTGGACTCTATCGATGCTCACGTCTTGACCACCAGTCAACTCTCCGCTTACTTTGTTATATCTGGCAGCCAGATACACATTTTCTTTGACACCGATTCTGTAGACAGCATCAGCACCGATTTGGTTCCACTTTCTATCTGTTTGCTCGTTGGCAGCTTTTCCTTTGGATTGCTCAAAGTTACCGAACAGCTCCAAGCCTTTGATTTTCACAAATGGATTCAAGACCATCGCTGTGATATTATCAGTTTGATTGGGGCTGAATCTACCTGAAGTAAAGTTTGCAGCAGTACTTGCTCCAACGGGATCCATTACCAAGTAATATCTTGATCCAGCTCTGTCTCCAGCATATAATGTATTTCTTGCAGACCCTTTGGTAGTGTAAATGGAACCTGTCAATCTTACCCTTACATCATCCGTCAGGTATTTATCATATCCCAATTTCCCTAGGAAATTCATTTTTCTATCGTCCGGTCTTGTGATACCACCTTGGATTTCACCGCCCGTTACACCCACCATGGCCAAGAAGCCGTTGTTTTGGTAGAAAACTTCACCACCTACCTCGGTAGTAAATGCATCCATGATGTAGTTTCCAATGAAAGGATTGTACATGGCGTTACCATTGTCAGATCTTCTAAAGTGGGCATCACCATAGTTGATTTCCATGTGGCCTACCCTTACGGTCAGGTATTTGTCAAACCAATCAGTGTTTCCAACATTCAAGAAACTCAATTTGTCTACTTGCAGGAATCCTCCTTTTACCCAAGTTTCTGGATGGTGTCTGGAAGATAGGTAAGTGACCAAGTTCAATCTTACACCATCGGCCAATGCCACATCGATGTTAAGGTTTGCGGTCGCCAAATTTGTTCCCCTTCCGATTTCAATCAATTCTGGTGAACCTGTCGCATTGCTATGGCTTAAGCTTTGAAACTGTTGGGTGAAGTGACCTCCTACCCTTACCTTGATCCCATCGTATCCTACGGAATCGACTTTTCCGGTTTCGAATACATTGATACCTCTTTGGTCATATGATCTCCAATATTGCATATCCCTTTGGAGTCCTTGGGCCATTGCGGTTACTGATAAACCTGCAATAGCAATCAGCGTTAAAATTTGCTTTTTCATTACTTTATTATTTAGTAGGTTGGAATGTTACATTGAAATGGATACTTACTTCGTCTCCGGTTTTTACCGTTCCCATCAAAGCTGTTGGCGGATCGATGCTGTAATCTGTCAATTTGAAATCATGTTTTCCTTTGACTGTTATTTTATCACCTGAAACTGTAGCTGTGACTGGAAATTTTGCCGATTTGGTTACTCCAGCGATTATAAAGTCTCCGCTTGCTTCATAACTTGAGCCTTTTGCTACAAGCTCTTTTAAGTTGAATTTTACTTCTTTGTGATTTTTCGTGTTCAAGGCAGCATATGCATTTTTGTCCATACCGCCTTTTCCACTTTTTATACTTTCTGCAGGCATTGTGATACTTACATTTGTAATCTTATCAATCTTTCCGTTCTCAAGTGAAATCTGTGCCTTTCCAGTAGCTGTAGAAGACTTCATATCCCAATCATGAAGTGTGGATGTCCCCGTCACCTTCAGTTCTGGATTGCTCGAAAGGGTGTAGTTTGTTTGTCCATATGCAGTGAGGTTCAGAAAAACCAAAGCTGCAAGCATTGTGATTTTTAGAATAGAAAAGCTATTTGTTTTCATGATAGTTGGGTGTTTGTTGATGAATCAAAGGTATGCTTGGATAGCTCCCTAAAACATGAGCAAAGTCAGTTTTATTGATGATTTTCAACACTACAAAAAAGTATCACAAATAAAATCCACTTAAAAACTAAGAAACCTGATACTTACGCATCAGGTTTCTTTTTAATATTCGGCAAACCAATAAAACTCTATGAGAATATCTTCTCAAGTATTTTATAGGTAATCAAATAAGTTGGCCTTACACCTTCCATTCCAAGGGCTCCAGAAGCCAAAGTGCTTCCTGTTTCCAATGGATTATCGGATGCATAATACGCATAAAGCACTTTTACATTTTTCCGGATACTGTTTCTTATTTTACTTGCTGATTGTATTGCTTTTTGATAATGTGCACCTTCCATCTCCAATCCAGCAGCTTTCCAAGAAGATTCCATGAAGTACCTCAAGACATCTTTGTTTTGCAATGATGTTCCCAATACCGTAATCATAGGTCCTTCATAAACACCTAGTCCAAAACCTTCGAAATCAGCCTTTTTCAGTTCATTCTTGAATGGATAGTTATCTGCAGTTCCTTCGAACACATGGCTATTGGGGATCATGATATCACCTTTATTTCCCTCCAATATCCCAGCTTTTCCCATAATGGAAGCAGATACAACATCCAAAGGAATGGATTTCCCATCTTTCTCATAAGGTTTCAGGAGTTCGTCAAAGCATTCATATGCCTGTTCTCCAAAAGCATAATCCATCACTACTATCACAGGTTTGTGTTTATCCTCTTTCGGGATTTTGATACCCGGAATAATAGTGTCCTTACCCATCTGGGCAGTATCAATTATTTGGGCTCCGATATTTGTGCCTGACAAATCCGGTAAGTCTATAAAACCATTTTTGTTTGCAAATGCTTGGATTTCTTTGCCTCTGTGCTTCTTATCATTGACACTGATATCCATTGCAACTTTCTCAATTTCTTCATAGCTCTTCAAACCAAGTGCTTGGTGGCCAAAAATTGTATTGACAATACTATGGAGATTGGCAGAGATGATGTGTATAGGTCTCTCAAGCAAACCCTGATCGTCCAACACACTTTTGATTCGTGTAGCCCACAATTCACCATAAACATGGTGTCCAACCCTCTCCCTCAATGTGGCGGAAAATGAGATTTCCCGATCTTTCTCATGCAAAAATTCATCAATGGATAGTTTTCCCAAATGGTATACTATCGAGAACAAACTATTTGAATTCGAAGAAGCCGCAAACTTTTGGATGGCATGGTTTGTTTCATCAAATGTACGCCCAGTGATATGGCTCAAATAGGAACAAGCTGCCTCTTGGTCAAAATCTTCCCCCCTGCTTTCTTTTTCTACGATTTTTGAAAGCATTTCCCAATTCAAATTGATTCTTCCTTTATGGTCTGTGCTGTTCGCCCTGATTTTTTCCGACTCGATGTACAGGAATGTCAAGTGTGTTAAGATATCATAAATATCAGATTTTCCACGGGTCATTTCCACATACATCTGATCATTGTCCACTCTGTAGCAGTTCCTCTTTCTTCTGCTTGGCACCAAAGTCATAAAATCAGAGTTCTCATATCCCTCCCTACTGATCAACCTTACAAAGCGACATTCTTCAATTCCCTTTGGCAGTCTTTCCATGACATACAGCAAACCATCCAATTCAATTTTTTCTTCATCAATGACCAGTCCATAAATCTCTGGACTTAGAACCAAAAGTGAGCTGACAAGAGATTCACCTGATACACCCATAGGCTTATATGTACCTCTCATAAACAAATGACGCATCGTAATATATAGCCTTTCAATGGCTGCCCGTGATTCTTGTGCTCTTGTTCTTTTCATATTTTTCAAATTTTTGTATTAGATAAATTCAGCAAATATAATATATTTTTTCTGATTTACATCAATTTAATTTTCCGAACAGGTCAAAATTATAGATAAAATTAGGGAGAGGGTTGAGTAAAGCTTAAATGCAGGATCAGTTTTCGAATCCTATCAATACCTCTCCTTCAATATTCTTAAATGATGCTCCGTATGACCGGCAATGATGTGGAACAATGCCCTGACAGTTACATCATAGCCATTGGCATTCCCTAACCTAGTATAGGCACTTTGGGGAAGGGTTTTGAATAGAGAGACCAAAGCATATCTCGACATTTCAAAATCTTCCAAAAGATTATTCAAAGGCACTTCATTTGAACCCGAATTGGCCACATACTCGTCTTGGTCAAATCCAGGCAATATAGCTTTCTCTCCCCTGGCAAAACACAATGCCCTAAATGTCATCACCCTGTCTGTATCTATCATATGGCCCAGTACTTCTTTTCCGGTCCATTTCCCTTCTTCATAAGCCAATAGGCTTTTCTCTTCACCTTTGGCTTCAAAATACCTGCGGACCTCTTCGATCTGGTTCAACAAAAGTTTGGTGAGGTCTTCATTTTTGATTTTGCTGATGTAAGTATGGTAATAAGGGGCATACTCACTTTCATTGGGGAATATACTTTCGTTCATGTAATATTTGTTTTTATATGGATTGTATTGATGTAAATTTAATGGTTTCAAAATCTCCAAATGTCAAAATGAGAAAATTATTACCAATATTCGTTTATTTCATCGTTGCATCGCTTTCTGCCCAAACACAAATTGTAAACAGGGATTCGGAAATAGAAAAAATGATCTCTGAAATATCAGCATCCAGCCTTGAACAATACGTAAGAGACTTGGCTGGCTTTAAAACCAGGCATACATTGAGTCAAAAATCTGAGGATAGAGGGATTTTCGCTTCACAAAACTATGTCCTCAAACATTTTAAATCCTTCGAAAAAGAAGCCGGAGGAAGGTTGTCTTCTGAAATTGATTTTTTCACCATTCAGGCGGATAACAGACGGGTTCCTACCGATAGTGAGCTCGGAAATGTGATTGCTACCTTGAAAGGCACAGACCCCAATGATGATAGGATTTTCATCATCATGGCACACATTGATAGCAGGGCTTTGGATATAATGGATACAGAAATCGATGCACCGGGTGCAAATGATGATGGTTCTGGTGTAGCGGCAATTATCGAATTGGTGAAAATCATGTCCAAAAAATCCTACCCTGCTACAATCAAGTTTGTAGTGGTAAGTGGTGAGGAACAAGGGCTAAAAGGAGCTGAGTATCTAGCCAAAAAAGCAAAAGCTGAAAACTGGAGTTTGGTCGCAACCCTCAACAACGATATGATCGGAAATAGCCGTTCCTCCCAAACAGATATCAGTGACAATACCAGGGTTAGGATTTTTTCCGAAGGAATTCCAATGGCTGAAACCGACCAGATGGCTGCTATCAGAAGATATACCAATAGTGAAAACGATAGCAAGTCAAGACAGCTCGCAAGATTTATGAAAGAAATCGGTGAGCGATATGTCGATCAGATTGAAGTAAAACTCATTTACAGAAACGATCGGTTTTTGAGAGGCGGAGACCATACTCCATTCGCCAGAGAGGGATTTACAGCGATTAGGGTCTGCGAAATGAATGAAAACTACTATGCCCAACACGAGAATGTGCGTGAAGAAGAAGGTATTCAATATGGCGATCTTCCTGAATTTATGGATTTCGAATACATGCGGAAAATTACCGGAATCAATTTGGCATCTTTGGCATACTTGGCATCTTCCCCATCTGAACCACAAATGGTTGGTATCGATGTCAGGAGATTAAGCAATACCTCAACCTTAAGATGGGATGCTCCTAAGACTGGAAAGGCTAAAGGATATTATGTGTTGATTCGTGAAACAAGTGACCCTATGTGGACAAAGAAAATATTCACTGAAGAAAATACGCTCACCATTCCATATTCAAAGGACAATTACTTCTTTGCAGTCCAAGCAGTTGGCGAGAATGGTCATGAGAGTTTGGCGGTATTTCCGCAGCCTATTACAAGGTGATAATTCCAATTTGCTTTTCACCGTTTTGCAATTCTAAAAATGGTCTCTTCAATGGATAAAGGCGGTTTTTCATGCTAACAAATTGAGAAACTTGTCTGCTTTTTGGCATGGGGAGAAACTGCCCCCATGCCTGAGCCTAATATTTTTTCAAATTATTTCAATCACTCAAACTCTATACGCAATAAATTTCATCACTTCCTCCAAGTCTTCACCCTGATCCAAACTTACGCTGATAACATGTTGAAAGAGAAGGTTTACACAGATTGGGGAAAAATGTCTGTGTAGTCATCATTCTGTGTATTTTTTGACACATTGCGACTTAATCAACCCATTACTTGTTATGTACACAGCAATACTATATATAGCAATAAAACTATAAAATATAATTATTTAAATATTTAATGTATAATATACAAATTTACATTACTTTGGTAAAACCTTTGCCAGAACAGCTATATTGAAAATTTTTATATCCTTAAATATGAATAGACCAAAAAACTAAGCTCGAAATGAAAAAGATTACCATATTAATTTTCTGCATTTTACAATCAACTTGGCTTTTTTCGCAAGGTATTTCGGTAAAAGGAAACATCACTTCATCAGTTGATGGACTTCCCGTACCCGGCGCCAGCGTACTGGTCAAGGGGACTACCAATGGCGTAGTTTCAGATGCGGAAGGCAACTTTACTATAGAAGTTCCTAACAGCAACAGCATTCTTGAAATTTCATTTTTGGGAATGACAACCAAAGAAATAAAGGTTGGCAACCAAAGTTTTTTTGAGATAATACTGAGTGAAACCCAAGAAGAACTGGATGAAGTAGTCGTGATAGGTTACGGCACAATGGATCGAAAACGATTGACCAGTGCAGTGTCTACCATTGGGAGCGAATCCCTTGAAAGGGATCCATTACCATCGCTTTCACAGGCAATCCAGGGGAAAGCTGGTGGTGTCCAAGTTACACAAAACTCAGGAACTCCGGGAGGTGGTATCTCGATCAGGGTTAGGGGAACCACTTCTATCAATGCAAGTTCCGAACCGCTTTACGTGATAGATGGTGTTCCGGTAAACAGCACCACAAATTTTGTCGGGGGACAAGATTTCAACTTTGGAGGTGCTGATCAAGGGATCAATATCCTCGCATCCATCAATCCCAATGATATTGCCTCTGTTGAAGTACTGAAAGATGCTGCTGCTACAGCAATCTATGGTGCCAGGGCATCCAATGGGGTGGTATTGGTCACGACTAAAAGAGGAAGGGCCAATGAGAGCAAGATAAACCTGAACATCTATCAAGGAGTTTCTCAGGTACCAAGGGAGAGGAGATTGTCTCTTATGAACTCAGAGCAATACGTAGATTATATCCAAGACCTGTGGAGTTACAATCCAAGTGGCGGAAGTATCAATCCTATACTGCTCAATACAGGAATCCAAACAGACTGGCAAGAGGAAGTTTTCAGAACAGCACCAATCTCCAATTATGAGGTTTCTGCGACTGGGGGAAGTGATAAAACACAATACTATGCTTCCGTTGGTTATTTCAACCAGCAAGGTACGATCCTTAACTCTGGATTTGACAGGATCAGTTTTAGGTTAAACTTGGACCATCAGCATAGTGAGAGGCTTAGTTTTAATACCAACATCAATTTGACTCGTGCCTTCAACCGTCGTATTCAAGAAGAAAACAGCCGTGAGGCGGTGATCAGAAGTGGCCTGGTAGCACCTCCAACTTTACCTATCTACAATGAATCAGGCAGTTTTGCATTCGACCCACAGGTGACTTCCAGGGAAAACCCATTTGCATGGCTGACACTTCCTACCAATACCGCTGAGACACTTCGCCTACTGACCAATGTGGGGGCTAGATACGATTTTGGAAAAGGACTTAGCTTTCGAACCAACTTTGGGGCTGACATATCCAACATTGAGGATAGTTTTTTCTTACCACCCAATGGAGTCCGTTACAACCAAGGTATTGGTCTTGGCGCCAGTAGGATCAGCAGGGATCAGTTATGGCTGAACGAGAACATACTCCAATATGAAAAAAGCTGGGGCAACAGTAGCCTTGATGCACTTTTTGGATTATCCTTCCAGGGTTCGCGTTTTTCATTCACCGATGCCAGAAGGAGTAATTTCCCCTTTAACGAAATAGACTTGATCAGCGCAGGGGGAGTGATCTCAGGCGCCAATGCCAGTGCTCAAGAATGGAGCATTGTTTCCTACTTTAGTAGGATCAACTATTCACTGAAGGACAAATACTTATTTACTGCCAATTTCAGAATAGATGGATCTAGTCGTTTTGGAGTCCAAAATAAGTATGGCAATTTCCCTTCATTTGCTTTTGCATGGAGACTTGGGCAAGAGGATTTTTTAGCCAACAAGCAATTCTTGAGCGATCTTAAGCTCAGAACTTCCTGGGGACTAACCGGAAACCAGGAAATCCCCAACTATGTCAACCAAATATTGTATTCCGGGGGGTTCAATTATGACAACTTACCTGGGTTTAGACCCAACGTATACGGGGATGGCAACTTAAGTTGGGAAACAACTGAGCAATTCAATATAGGTCTTGACTTGTCCATATTCAATGATCGCATCAGCTTATTGGCTGATTATTATATCAAAGATACGCGGGATCTGTTGATCATGGTCCAATTGCCTAGAACTTCAGGATACTCCACGGCATTCCGCAATGCCGGTGCCATACAGAACAAAGGCTTTGAATTTGAGATCAGCTCACGCAACCTGACCGGTAAGTTCATCTGGAACACCAGCCTAAATATGACATTCAACCAAAACAAAGTCACCGAACTGCCTGAGGGGGATCTTCTTGGAGGTATTGGTAATTTCAATTTGGCACGAGTAGGTCATCCTTTGGGGAGTTTCTATGGATGGGTTGCACAGGGAGTAAATCCCGAAACAGGGATGATAGATTTCCTTCAAAACGATGGAACATTAGGACCTCCTAACAGAGAGGAGGACAGGCAGATAATCGGTAACCCCCACCCCCGCCTTTTTGGAGGGATTACCAATGACTTTTTCTACAAAAATTTTGACCTCAGCGTTATGGGGCAGTTTGTAGGTGGAGTTGATTTGTACAATTACACAGCTTTCTACCGCTTGTCAGGGACCAACCTAAGCAGCAATGGAGATGTAGCTTGGACACGAAGGTGGAGACAGCCTGGAGACATAACAGATGTACCAAGACCTTCACCGGGAAGTTTTGACAATGCAGCCACATCCACCCGTTGGGTGGAAGATGGGAGCTTCTTCAGAATACGGAACATCACATTAGGATACACACTTCCCGCAACACTTTTGGAGAGATGGAAGATTGCCAACTTAAGAATTTATGCAACCGTCCAAAATGCTTTTGTATTTACCAAGTACAGTGGCTTTGACCCAGAAATCAATGCATTATCCAGTGATGGTATCGCCTATGGCACAGATCATAGCAACTATCCTCAACCGAGAATATTCACCGGAGGTATCAATCTAACTTTCTAATTTCCAATCATCATGAAAAATATAGGCAACACTTCTACATGGATGATCTTGCTGATGATCATCCTTTCATCTTGCGGAGACTTTATCGACCGTTCACCTTTGGATCAACTGAATCAGGAAACTTTTTTTACGGATGAAGCTACAACCCAGGCTGCCGTAATCGGTGCCTATCGGACTCTTACAAGCAGTAATCTATATGGACAGGCATTTATAGTCGTACCAGAATTTGCCGCGGGACATATGCGCCATATCAGTAATTTCCCAGAATATTTGGAATACCAAAACTTCAATATCCGAATTGACAACCCTTGGGCACTGAATATCTGGACAGCTTCCTATGAAACAGTCAATGCCTGTAACAATATCATTGCCTATGCCCCAAATATAGAGGAGTATGCAAATAATGAAAACCTGCAAAATATGGTAAAGGAAGCACACTTCATTCGGGCATTGGTCTACTTCAACCTCGTGCGTGCCTGGGGTGATGTTCCCCTGATCACAGAACCAACCACTCCCCGAACCACATCAGAAGATATCAAAGTACCGAGGGATCTTTCCAGTATGGTTTATGACCAAATTGTGTCAGACCTAGAGATGGCTACTGATTTACCTGACAACTATGTAAGCAGTAAAGGCAGGGCGAATGGTTTGAGTGCAAAGAGCCTCTTGGCCAAAGTACATCTTTACTTGGGGAATATGCAGGATGCTGCAAATCTTGCGGATGAAGTAATCCAATCAGGACAGTTTCAATTGTTGCAAAACTATTCTCATATATGGACAATAGAAAACTCCGAGGAATCAATCTTTGAGCTGCAATTTGACGAGCAAGTACCCAATACTTTTGTCCAAAATGCAAATCCTTCTTCCCGGCAAGAATTTTTTGCATCAGATGCTGCCAGAGAATTATTTGACGAGGAGGACACCAGAAGGGACTTTACCATTCGAGAAGCTGAGGACAACTCGGGAAACATCAATTTCTATGTCGGAAAATACAGAACCTTCAACCCACCAACCCAGAATGTCCCAATCATCAGACTGGCAGAAGTTTACCTGATATATGCAGAAGCAGTGGCCTCTGACAACCTTCAGGAAGGAATAAATGCAGTGAGTGCCATCCGTACCAGAGCTGGATTGGAAACTGACTTCGTTGGTAGCCAGGGAGAATTGATTGCGCTAATACAGCAAGAACGTAGAAAGGAATTGATGTTTGAATTTGAAACCTGGTTTGACCATTGCAGAACAGGTGCCGCTGCAGATATCCTGGAAGTGCCAGACCCTAACCGCTATTTGTTTCCTATCCCCCAATTGGAACTTGACCTCAACGATAAACTCATACAAAATCCTGGTTATTGAAATCACTATTTCACTTATATATAAATTAGAGCATGGGTATCCGCTTCTTTGCCGGTAGCCCTATAAAACATCTTCAACAAAGGATCTATCCATTCCATTGATTGTCATCCGTTGACACTCGTGCGCAGTAGCCTAGTAGACGATTGGATTCTTGATTCCTAACGTGAACTCACAGACAGAAACGAAAAAAAAATTAGCAAATCATATCCCATGTAAAATAATTTGGGATATGATTTGCTATATCAACCGTTATAGCTTGGATGTTTTTCATAACAGCCAAACTTAATAACCTGAGTTCGACTATTCTCATTTAGGAAAAATAACCCTTTATAGAAAGCACTTATCAAAGTATCTAGGGAAATCGCCTGGGTTGACCAAACTTCATCTATTCCATTGGGACCTTCTCTTTCAATTGGAATTTTGTCCACTATTGATTTAGCCTTAAAGTCATAAAAATAATAGGTGTTATTTTTCGGATTCACAAAATGTAGATAATCCTTGCTATCCCAAGTGTCTATATATGCCAATAAATTGGAATTCGAAGTTTCCAAATCGATTGGTATCGTATATTCTCCTGTTTGTACTAATTGCAAACCTTTTGGAAACGACTCATTTTTTGGTTTACCATTACATGCTACGATTAAGCCAAACCCTATGAAAAGGACGAAAAATTGTTTCATATTTTTGCAATTATTTTAAATGTCTAACTGTCTTGTTTCATCTATTGGGTAGATGGCAGCAAAAACCAATCTATCGAACAGTCTTTGACCAGAACATCTTCTTTTCAGTCTAATTGATGAATTCATTCATTACCATGTGGTGAATTCTCAAAAGCTCTGCATGTAAGTTAATGATTTCTTTCAACTCATACTTTAGAACTTTAACTCTTAAACCCAATTAATTTACAATATCCAGTATCCAGGTTAGATTACTTCCATCTCAACATTTGAATTAAAGCTGCAAACAGCATTACCAATAGACATCCGATGGCATTGTACCACAAATACCCGATGTCAATGCTTACACCAAACAATGATTCTCCATTGTGCCAATGGATGATCAGGATAACTGCTTCAGCCAGTAATGCTGCTATGAAAACGGCGTTTCCCCTGATCCATTTCATGTAAAATCCCACCAAGAAAATACCCAAAATAGTCCCATAAAACAGGGATCCCAATAGGTTGACTGCTTGGATAAGGTTCTCAAAGAGGGTGGCATAAGTGGCAAAAAGAATGGCAAACACCCCCCAAAATGCCGTCAACCATTTTGAGGATAGCATATAATGGCGATCAGATCCTTTTTTATTCAAAGATCTTTTGTAAATATCAACAGTAGATGTGGATCCCAAAGCATTCAACTCAGAAGCGGTAGATGACATGGCGGCAGAAAAAATTACCGCAAACAAGAGTCCTATGATTCCCTTCGGCAGGTAATCCATCACAAATCTCATAAATATATAATCCGTATCCCGAGTCTCTGCTCCTGCATCATTTTTTACGATCAATGCTTTTACATCATTCCGGATTTGCTCTTGCTTGGCAAACCCAGCATGCATCTCTGCTTTGGCTTTTTCAATACCTGGTTCATTGTTTTCCCTAACCGCTTCGAGTAAGCTCTCAATACTTCCCGATTTTTCTTCAAATGTTTTGGCAAATTGATTTTCCAGACTGATAAAATCTTCCCTAAATTCTGAAGCTTCAAGTTTTTCGGTCTGTACCTTATTGAACACCACCGGTGGTTGAAAAAACTGGTAAAAAACAAATACCATTACACCAATAAAAAGTATCACAAACTGCATAGGTACTTTCAACAAACCATTCATGATCAGTCCCATCCTACTTTCCGACAAGGATTTTCCTGTCAGGTATCTTTGGACTTGTGATTGGTCAGTTCCAAAGTAGGAAAGAAAGAGGAATAATGCTGCCGTCATTCCAGACCAAAAATTGTAGCGATCCGACCAATTGAAATCAAAATTGACAATATTTAAACGTTCCATTTTTCCGGCTACATGCAATGCTTCAGTAAACTTGACAGGAAGCATATTGATGACCAAAATCCCAGCTAGGATCATCCCTCCCATCATCACCATCATCTGCTGTTTTTGGGTAATTGACACAGCTTTGGTACCGCCAGATACTGTATAGATGATCACCAAGGTTCCTATGAAAATATTGGTCCAGGTCAAATTCCAGCCCAAAAGCGTGGATAGGATTATAGAGGGAGCATAGATTGTAATTCCGGCAGCCAACCCCCTTTGTGTAAGGAATAGCAAAGCTGCCAAAGTCCTGGTCTTCAAATCAAACCTGTTTTCCAAAAATTCATAGGCTGTATATACCTTCAGCCGATAATAGATCGGAATGAAGGTGACCGATAAAATAATCATCGCAACAGGAAGCCCAAAATAGAACTGTATAAAACGCATCCCATCTTCATAAGCTTGTCCTGGAGTACTGAGAAAAGTAATGGCAGATGCCTGGGTCGCCATGATGGAAAGACCGATTGTCCACCAATTCATATCATTATCTCCCCGGAGATAAGTATCCATGCTCTTTGGACCATAGGTTTTATACACCCCATAGCCAACTATCAAGACAAGTGTCCCAAACAATACAAACCAATCCAGATTGCTCATGAAAAAGCCTTGGTTAACCAGTAAAACAATCCAATCAAGACAAACAAGGTGACAATCAAGCCAATATACCAATTACTCCAATTGATTTTATTTTCCATTTGATTGCTCGATTAGGTTGACAAAAATCTTGATCGCCCCAGGCACACCTGCCGGCAACTGTCTGAACCATGATATTCCCGAATAGGTATAAGTCCCTTTTCCATATCTTGCAAACAGCAAAGAACCACTGCTTGGGTTTTCTCCCGGATCCTGCATTACAAAAGGGGTTGTGTAGTTGGAATCCCAATCTGAGGTGAAGTAAAGTCCCCGCTCCTGTACCCAACCATCAAAATCCTTCGATGTAATCTGATTGGGATAACTCAATACGGGGTGTTTGAAATCAGCAGTAACCGCTGAACCTTCCACTGTCACCCGATCTCTCGAAATCGAAAAAGGAAATGGTCCCAATTCCCTGGTCAAAAGTGGTGAGGATGTATTGTATTGCACGATTACATTTCCACCATCCTCGATATATGCCATCAATTGGTCAACGTTGTCGGCTAAATTCTGGTTTGTATTGAAAGCCCTTATTCCGATGATGATGGTCTTAAACTCATCAAATTTGCGTTTGCTCAAATCACCATTCTCAAGGAAAGCTACCTCATATCCCAAATTTTTCAAGACTTCGGGTACATCATCTCCAGCACCATTGATATAGCCGATTTTTTGACCACTCATCACAATGTCCATTTTGATCAAATCAAAGGATGCATTGATGAAATAAGTTAAGTTTGGAATATGTTTGTAGATGATCCTTTTGGTGTCTTGGTAGAAAATACGACCATCTTTAGTCTTAAATGAAGCCAAAACTACCAATTTCTCCACATCTGAATCTTTAATCTTGACAGTATAAATCTTCTTTTTCCTTTTATCATCATTTTCTACAGCTAACACCTCATACTGACTTTTATCCAAACCATCCATAACCAACTCTCCTTCCATGACTTTATTCTTAAATGAAACCTCAATGGTCAATTCCGGATTTGCCCCTTTTACGAGAAATACATTCTTCTTGTCAATATTGACATTCACTTCTGGCACCAATGTGAATGGCTGTTTGATTTCACCATCCACCTGGTCATTATATTTATAAATTAACGGAAGATTCAACAATAATTCTTGTCCTTCTATATCCAAAAACAAATTAACACCTATCGATGATCCATTGATAGGCGGACCAATTTGCTTTGGTTTTTTGATCCCAAACAAGCTGTTTTCAATTGGGTTTTCCAACCAAAAAGGTTGTGAAATTGGAAAGTCTTTAGGGACTTGAAGTTTCATAACCTGATTGACAGGCTTATTCTCAAAAGCTTTTTTGTTTAAAGGAATCTGCAAAAAAACGTTTCTCAACTCCTTTAAACTAATTGCTGCATTGGATGGATTATTAAAGATCAATTCTGCATCTAACTCTTCTCCAGGATATCCTATTTCCTTTTTGATTATAAATTCAGCCTTTACTCCAAGGGAAGATAAGATCAAATCATCCATCATAACCTTCTTTTCCAAAAACCATGATTCCTCACTAGTTACATCAGCCAGCTTACCCTTGATATTTAACAAGTTTTGAAGGTTTTTTTCTGGATTTATAAAATCAAACTCTTCTATAGCTTTCACTATCGACTTTTCAATTTCATCACCATTTTCTATTTGTAACCATCTATTTGGAATTCCTTCAAAGGGACTTTCGTTAAAACCTTCACCTTTGATCAATTCTATAAAATCATTGCCAGCGCCAATTTGTGAGGTCGATCCAAAACCCTGGGATTTGTGCATTGTCCGGCTATTTGCCGCAATCTGGGAGTATGTTGTCCCTAGCAATGGATTGTAATCACCAACAGGGAATATGTGATAGGTTTTACCTTCTTCAGCCTCATACTGCCCTCCCCAGTTGTATGCATTCCAAAAAAGTCGCTTTGCATTCCAAGTATTGGTCAATTTCAATTGCTCTTGGAAAAAATTTTCATCCCCCGAAATTTCAAATGCTTCTGAAGAAAGGATCGCAGAAGTTGTATGGTGTCCATGGGTCGTTCCTGGAATTGTATTGAATCTATTGATAATGATATCCGGCTGAAAATTTCTGACGATCCATACGACATCTGAGAGTAATTTCTCCCTGTCCCAGTTATTCAGTGTTTCATCGGGGTTTTTGCTGAACCCAAAGTCCAATGCCCTGGAAAAAAACTGCCTACCACCATCAGTCTCACGTGCCTTCAACAGTTCGTGGGTCCTAATCAAACCCAATTCTATTCCCAACTCCTTACCGATCAAATTCTGCCCCCCATCACCTCTGGTAAGTGAGAGATAAGCAACTTGGGCATGTTCGGCATTTGCCAGATAAGATATCAACCTTGTATTTTCATCATCTGGATGAGCTGCCACAAATAGAATCCTTTTGGTTTCCTTTAAAGTCAATAAATCATGATAAAGCTTTGAAGATGGGTTTTGGGCAAAAACTTGTAGAAATAAAAAGCCAAAGAATATGGTTAAGAAAATTGTGCGTTTCAACATATGGTTCTATTATTTGGAAGCTAAAATTTAGAGGATGTTTCATTCAAATAAAAATGTTTTTTTACCAAAGGGTTTTTTAAACATCCCAAACTAATAATCAGTAGCATTTGAGAAACAATATAGACAAAAAAAAAGCTACCCGACAGGTAGCTTTTTTATATTACAAACAAATGAAAATTAACCTTCCATCCAGTCTTCTCCAAGAATTGAGATCAACTTTTGATTGTACTTTTCAGCCTCTTCTTTGTTGTCCAATCTTGTATGAATCTGGAATAAAGTTTCCAATATCTCAGTTGAATCAGGTTTCAATTCTGATGCTTTGGTGAAATAAGGTACAGACTCCTTGTATAGATCCTCTGCTTCCTTATTCATTGCATCGGATTTTTCTTCCCACTCAGAATCTGACAATCCACCAACTTCCGCTAGAATTGCCCTTGCTTTTTCGATATAGATCGCTCCTGCATAGTAGTTACCTTCAAAGAAATCCGGATCAGCATCAACTGACTTCTTGTATTGTACCAATGCACCATCCAAATCACCTGACTGCTCCAACAAATATCCATATCTCAATAGGATACCTGTGTTTTCAGGGTCATTTTTCAAAGCATCAACAACGGAAGTCATTGCCTCGTCCATTTTATCCAATTGCAACAAAAACTGAATTTCAAACTCAGCCAAAGTCTTATCTGTTGGATCTTCCTCTTTGGCAAGTTTTACCAATCTATAAGCCTCTTCAGGATCCTTATCGATCGCACTTGCAATTTGAATTAAGAAGTAATAGGTATTTAACTTATTGTATTCTTCGATTTCTAACAACCTGTTAAAGTAGATTTTAGCTTCGTCAGTTTTATCAAGCTGATTTGCCAAATATCCCGCATTGAAATTCATCGTTGTATCAGTCGGGCTGATATCACTTGCCAATGCAAAATACTCATATGCCATCTCAAGATTATCTTCTTCATAAGTGGCAATTGCTTTTGCAAAAGCTGAATTTTTCAAGGTCTCAATACCAAATGGCCTTAAGTTCTCAGGCATTCCGGGAACATCATCTTTCCAAAGGTCTTTACCTACTTTACTGTTTTTGTCATTGTCGATCATTTCCATTGTCTTCGAAAAAGTGCCAAATGCATCTCTTCCTACTTCGACTGTAGACATTTCATTTTCGTCACCTGCATCAAACATTTTTGTTTGAATTTGTCCTTTAAGTAAGGATGTCGCGGGATCATCTTTTGTTTCGGGATCGGCTAAAGCGTCTTCCACTTCAGACAATGCGGTAGTCAACTCGCCTTTTTTGTAGTTTCTTTCAGCTGATTTCACCACTTTTTTCTGGGCAAAGCTCACTGTGACAAAACCTACTAATGCTAATGATAAGATTAACTTTTTCATTTTGTTCTTTTTTCTAATTGTTTGGTTCTTCGGTTACATTGTCTTCTGAATCAGAAACATTACCTTGATCAGCTCCTTCTTCCGGGGCAATCAAGCCTATTTCTTCCTCAGCATCTTCATCTTTTTTGATTTTTTCCACTGAAGAAATTTCATCATTTTCTCCAAGTTTAATCAATCGGACACCTTGGGTAGCCCTCCCCATGACCCTAAGGTTTGAAACTGGGGTTCTGATCGTAATCCCAGACTTGTTGATGATCATCAAATCGTCGGAATCTACAACCTCTTTGATTGCTACAAGGCTTCCTGTTTTTTCGGTGACATTCATGGCTTTGACACCTTTGCCACCTCTGTTTGTAATTCTATATGCATCAAGCTCAGAACGCTTGCCGTATCCCTTTTCTGATACGACCAATAGGGTTGCATCCTCCCTTGAGGCACATACCATGCCAATTACGTGGTCATTAACATCACTTAACTTAATTGCCTTTACACCAGTCGCTGTCCTTCCCATAGGCCTTACGGTAGATTCATGGAAATGGATAGCCCTACCTGATCCTGCAGCAATAATGATATGGGAATCTCCATTGGTCATCTCCACCTGCATCAATTGGTCTTCATCCCTGATATTCAAGGCTATAATACCATTGGTTCTCGGTCTGGAATACTGCTCCAATGTAGTTTTCTTGATGATCCCCTTTTTGGTAACCATCACGAGGAAATTATTGTTTATATAATCCTCATCTCCCAAATCCCCAACTTGTATAATCGACCTGATTCTATCTTCCGACGTTATATTGATCAAGTTTTGGATTGGCCTGCCTTTCGAAGCTTTGGAACCTTCCGGTATCGCATAGGTCTTCAACCAGAACAGCTTTCCTAGATCTGTAAAGATCAAAAGATAATTATGGGTAGATGCGGTGAATAGGTATTCTGTCCAATCATCGTTCTTCGTAGTTGCACCTCTTGATCCAACCCCACCTCTACTCTGCGTTCTATACTCGGTCAATGCAGTTCTTTTGATATATCCTTCATGGGAAACTGTGATCACAACTTCCTCATTTGGTATCATATCCTCATAGCTGAAATCTTCCGCATTATGCTCAATCTCAGTTCTCCTATCATCGGCATACCTCTGCTTCATTTCTGCAAGCTCATCCTTGATGATCTGCATCCTCTTGTCCTCATTGGCAAGGATCTCTTTCAACTCCTCTATCAAGAGCATGATCTGATCGTACTCTTCCTGGATCTTTTCCCTCTCCATGCCTGTAAGGCGCTGAAGTCTCATATCCAAAATAGCCCTTGCCTGAATCTCACTCAATTCAAAACGCTCCATCAAACCATTTCTGGCAGTCTCAGGATCTCTTGAACTTCTGATCAATGAAATTACTTCGTCAAGATTATCCAAAGCGATCAGATAACCCAACAATATATGGGCTCTTTTTTCTGCTTCCCTTAACTCATACTCAGTCCTTCTGATGACCACTTCATGACGGTGATTGACGTAATGCACAATCATGTCTTTTAGATTCAAGGTATAAGGTCTACCTTTAACCAGAGCCACATTATTGACTGAAAATGAGGTCTGTAACTGAGTTTGTTTATAAAGATTATTCAAGACCACATTGGATATGGCATCTCTCTTCAGTTCATAAACAATTCTCATACCCTGTCTATCAGATTCATCTCTGATAGCAGAAATACCGTCTATTTTTTTCTCGGTAATCAACTGGGCAGTCTTTTCGATCATATTGGCTTTGTTCACCAAATATGGAATCTCTGAGATGATGATCATCTCCTTGCCACTGTCTTTGGTCTCTATTCCAGCTTTACCTCTTACGATGATCCTTCCTCTACCCGTCTCAAAAGCAGCTTTTACACCATTGTAACCATAGATGATCCCTCCTGTCGGGAAATCCGGTGCAACAATAAACTCCATTAACTCCGAGATAGTAATGTCTCTATTGTCAATATAGGCTGTAATACCATCTACAATTTCTCCGAGATTGTGTGGAGCCATATTGGTAGCCATGCCTACGGCAATCCCAGATGCACCATTTAATAGGAGTGCGGGAATTTTAGCAGGCAATACAACTGGTTCCTTCAAGGAATCATCAAAGTTCAATTGAAAGTCAACAGTTTCCTTATTGATGTCAATCAAAAGCTCTTCGGCGATTCTTTTCAATCTTGCTTCTGTATAACGCATCGCAGCTGGATTATCTCCATCCACAGAACCAAAGTTACCTTGACCATCCACCAAAGGATATCTCAAAGACCATGGTTGGGCCATACGAACCATTGTTTCATATACAGCAGAGTCACCGTGTGGGTGATACTTACCAAGTACCTCACCAACGATCCTAGCTGATTTTTTAAAGGATTTGTTGTGTAAAACGCCCAGTTCTTGCATTCCGAAGAGTATTCTTCTGTGAACAGGCTTTAGTCCGTCGCGGACATCTGGAAGTGCTCTGGAAACAATAACCGACATCGAATAATCGATGTAGGCTCCACGCATTTCGTCTTCAATGTTAATCGGTATGATATTCTCTCTTTCTCCTTGAGCCATATTTATCTATTCTCAATAAGCTTGCAAGATAATAAAAAGAAAACGGTTTTGAAATACGATTTTACACTCAAAAAGAGTGAATTTGAATAAGTTTTAATACCATTGACCCACCTTCCTGTTTTGTAGGTTGAAAATAGAGCTTCCCCTATACTCAACTCCATTATGTAAGTGCTTCATTACCACTCCACAACCTTCTACTTTACATCTTTTGGTGCCTGGTAGACTTATGGAAAGTCCCAACTGCGCACCATATACAGTTTGTTTAATATTTTGAAACTCTTCAATATTGGAGCCCATAAATGTGAAATTCCTAAACTCAGCACCTGTTTTCACAAAAAATCGAGCATATTCCGAAAATTGCCTTTCCAACCTAAATGCCACCCCGTAATATGGTTCGTTGTTCGTCGCCATTCTTTCATCAGGAGAATTGCGGACAATCAAACTTCCATATTCCCCCTCCAAAATAAACCGCCAAGGATAATTCTGCCTCATACGTTGGTTCTTCTCCGATTGCATGTACACATTCTGGGAAGCGTATTTCCGGTATCTCCATTTCAGAAAACTCACTCTTTTTTTGGCATCATACAAGACCAATCCCAAGGTACCATAAAATTTATCAATGGTGTAAGCGCTCTTGTCGAAATCAAATCTAAAATCTGCCCCTTCCAAATTATTCATGTTTCCAAACTCCCTACCATAGCCCCCTCCGATTACAAAAATGTCAAACAGATTAAGTTTTGCGCCCAAATTTACTGGTACACCAAGGCCATCTCCTTTGAAATTCTGGATTTCATTTGCAGGGATCTCTCTCGTATTGTCCAAATTTTGGAATTGGCTAATTGGATATTCATTCGGTGCAATGGAGGAAAAAACCATTTCATTTTGCAGATAACTCCCTCCAGTCGAAAATTCAAAACTGAAATTACTGATACCTTGTCTAAAAATATTCCCCACATTGCTTTCACTCATCCTTCCTCTCTTGGCTTTGGTATCTATACCAAAAATATCATCCTGCTGGGCTTGTAGCTCTATGGTGGCCAACAAAATAACTGTTGATGTAAATATTATCGACTTCAGATTCATAGATTTACTAAAATTGGTGAGTAGAACGCATATATGCAAAGGTAGAAGATATTCGAATTTATCAAATATGAGTATCCGCAATGTTCCTCCTTAGTTAAGTAGAGTCTTTATTAAATTTCGGATAATCCTCAACAGCTTGTGCGCCTTTGACGTGGACAACAGTTCACACTTGTGCGTCTCTTCGTAGCCAAATAAATCAAATCGTACATCCAACAATCTATTGCCCTATCAAACATTTCCAGAATAGGATGTCCCCAGTCTATTTTCAAAATATCCTACTAACCTGAGTTCGATTGTTATCACTAAGTCAAAATCTATAAAAATATCCAGTTACATGGCAAATTTTTGAGGGATAGCCTAAGCTATCGCTCAAAAATTTAT
>NZ_JBHUHR010000045.1:54847-144821 GCF_042682445.1 Belliella marina | reverse complement strand
TTTTTTTTTTTTTTTTTGAAACATTTTTCGAAAATCTATTATAGCTTAAAATCACTTTTAGTTACTTAATGGATTTTGGTTTTGCAGGACATGATTTTTTATTTCATATAGAATACTTGTTTGTTATTTTGTGATTTCTTATTTTTATATACATTTATATTTCAATAACTTTCGAATGGCAATGTTGTATGGAGTGTCAGGAGAGCTATAATTTTCTTATCTATCGAATATCTCGATATAGTTGTGAAAAATCTTGAAATTTCCAAATCTCAACAATACTATCATGACCAAGAATAAGAGCATATTATACAAGGCTTTTGGACAATATTCCGACCTGAGCGGTGCTGTGATGGAGCAATTTGAGGAGATAATGGTGGAACGTCTGTTTGCTCGTGGGGAATTACTGGTCAGGGAAGGCGATTTATGTGACAGATTGTTTTTTATTGAACAAGGGGTGGTGAGAAGTTATCATTATAGAGAGGTGAAAGATGTGACGATTAGTTTTGCCCAATCTGGAGATTTTACGACCTCCATGTCTGGTTTTGTCACAGGGAAGCCATCTTACGAATATATAGAGGCACTCGAAGACACCACTGTATTGGAGTTGGGCAGGGGTCAACTCTTAAAACTCTTCGAGGTAGCACCGCAGTGTGGTGATGTCTATCGACAGATGTTGGAGGCATATTATGTCAGATTGGAGGAGCATTTTATTTTTTCTAAGTTCAAGACAGCTAAAGAACGGTACTTTGAACTTATAGAAGGAAATCCCCAAATTATCAGGAGTGCTACTATAGGACAAATTGCATCTTATTTGGGTATAAGTATAGAAACATTGAGTAGAATAAGGGCTGGACGGTGATTTTTTGACTTTTGTCAAATGTTAGCTATCAAGTATTTAGGTAACTTTATGGTAAACAAAGAAAGATAACCATGAAGATTTTCTTATCGATAAAATTTTTGCTTGTGTGTACCGTCGCAGGCAGTATCCTCATCAGTTGCAATAGCAAAAGCTCCGAAATGACTTTTGATTCCAGCAAGCTTCCCAGGGTCGGGCAAGAAGAGATAGAGAAAGTGATAGAAGCATTTATACTGGCAAAAGATGGGGATGTAGTAGAAATACCTGCTGGATTCTATAACCTTAAAACCCAATTGATATTGGACAATAAAAAGAATATCACTATCAGGGGGGCTGGTATGGCAGAGACCGTACTTTCTTTCAGGGAGCTGAGGACAGGAGGTGAGGGCGTCAAGCTGGTAGGTGAAAACATAAAGATTGAGGATCTGAGCATTGAAGATGCCCCCGGAGACGGGATCAAAAGCCAGCATTGCGATGGGATCACTTTTAGAAGGATCAATGTGACTTGGACCAATGGTGACAAGTCAAAAAACGGAACCTATGCAATATATCCTGTCCAGTGCAAAAACGTGATGATAGATGAATGTATAGCTTCGCATTCCAAAGATGCCGGAATATATGTGGGGCAGTCCGAGAATATTATAGTCAAAAACTCTTTGGCATTTGGCAATGTTGCGGGGATTGAGATCGAAAACTCTGACAATGCCGAGGTATTCGGGAATACAGCAAGGGATAATGCAGGAGGAATCTTGGTTTTCAATCTTCCCGGACTTCCCAAGGCTGAGGGACATGGTACGAAGATTTATGACAATGACATCATTTCTAACAACCACGTCAACTTTGCCACTCCCCTAAATGAGGATCCCAATGGGAATACAGTCACGATGATACCACCAGGTTCGGGACTGATATTGTTGGCAGCCAAGGATGTGGAAATCTACAACAACCGTATCCATGAAAATAAAACGGTGGGGATAGTTATTGCCAACTACCATATTACCGGATTTCCAACTGAGGCGCCAGACTGGTCTCCGTTTACTTCCAATATCTACATTCATGACAATGAATACAAAAGGACGATGAAAATCCCCGACTTGACCAAAGAGTTTGGTCAATTGATTTCCATCTACAATGCCCATGGGAAAGGCAAAACACAAGATATCGTCTATGATGGATTTTGGGATAAAAGTATCAGCGATGATATCAGTACCAACCCTATGAAGCTATGTATCAAGGAAGCCGACATGGCCTCGCTCCATTTTACCTTGTTTGATCTTTGGGAAGGAGAGGAGAATATCAAATCGTCTAAGGAGTTTGGTTCATTTGACTGCCAAGGTGAAATCCAGACAAATGTAAGTGCAATCGTAAACATGTAGTAGATGAAGTATCAATTGATAGGAAGTTTGCTCGTGTTGGCCACGTTGATAGCCTCATGCCACACATCCAATGAGGGCAGTCAAGCGGAAGGAATTATAGAATACGGGGATTGGGAAGCACCAGAATTGGATCTTGATCAGCTGGATTTTAGCCAGATTCCCTTTAAGAAGCTTTCTGATTATGGTTTTTTCAAGGGGAAGATGAGGGATTTTGATGCCGCTGACGGTCTAATGCTTTATGAGCCAGTATCCTCACTCTTTACAGATTATGCTTTCAAATCCAGATTTGTGTGGATTGCCAATGGCAATAGCGCTCAGATCAGCGATGATCCCGAAGGGACTGTAGAATTTCCTGACAATACCGTATTGATAAAGAATTTTTACTACCCTGTAGACTTTAGGGATCCGGAAGGGAAGGTTAGGATTATAGAAACCCGACTTCTGGTAAAAAGGGATGGGGACTGGGAAGCTTTTCCATATATCTGGAACCAAGACCAGACGGATGCAGTATATAAAGTAGTGGGAGCCGAGATTCCTGTGGGATGGATTGATAAGGAAGGGAAAGAACAGCTGATCAATTATATAGTGCCCAACAAAGCCCAATGCAAGAGCTGTCATAATGTGGGTGAATCCATGATGCCGATTGGTCTAAAGGCCAAGCATCTCAATCATGACATTATCCGGAATGGTACAGCTGTCAATCAGCTTAGTGTATGGGAGAAACATGGCTATCTTGAAGGCATAAAGCCAGTAACTCAGTATCCTGCTATGGTAGGTTATGAAGACGGGACTTCAAGTTTGGAATTGAGGGCTAGGGCATATTTAGACATCAACTGCGCCCATTGCCATCGGGCAGAGGGACCAGCAAGTACATCCGGATTATTTTTGAATTATGAAGAACAAGATGCCATGAAACTTGGCGTGTTCAAGACCCCGGTTGCTGCGGGTTTTGGTGCGGGATCTTTCAAATACGCTATTTTTCCAGGAAAGTCAGACGAATCGATCTTGACTTATAGGATGGGAACCAACCTCGTAGGAGCAGCTATGCCTGAGATCGGAAGGGTGACTGTACATCATGAAGGGTTGGAGCTAATCAAGGAATGGATCGATGCGATGACTGATGGACAATCCTCCCGCAAGGGAGTTGGAAGTAGATAAAAAGCAATGGTTTAATTAATAGATCAGAAGAGACAATTTATTTAGCTTTACAATCCTAACCACATTCACCATGGATAAACCAATTCAAAACCTCTTAATATTAAGCGTAGGTATGAGTATAGCATGTTCCCAACAAGAACCAGAATTTAAGCTCCCAGATGTATAGCCACCAGTGGCGACAGTCAAGCCATTTGAGATTACAGCCAAGCACAGACATACCCGGGTTGATGGTTACTATTGACTCAATGATGGGGAAGACCAAGAAGTAATCGGTTATCTGAATGCGGAAAATGCATATCTCGATACCATGATGGCCCATACAAAGGGATTCCAAGAGGATCTCTTCAAAGAAATGAGAAGTAGGATCAAGGAAGACGATGAGGTCTCGCAGAGATCGCAAAGATGCAGAGATGCGCTGAGGATAGTAGATGCGGGATTACAATCAAGTATCTGGCGAATTCTTGATTCATTATTCGGAGTTCAAAATTCATAATTTAAAAAATGTCGATCCCCCCGATAGCTATCGGAGCCACCGGGAGAATTTTAGATATCGACTCTTCTTTTCCCTATAAGTTGGATGATTATTATTACTACTCCAGATATGTTTAGGGAGGGGAATACCCAATCTATGCACGTAAGAAGGGATCCCTGGATACCAAAGAAGAAATTGTCATGGATGGCGATGAACTGGGGAAGGATAAGTCTTATTTGAATTTTTTCCTGTTTTGTGCGGGTGTATTTTAGTTTAAAATTAAGTAGTTGAATTTCATTGATTTAAATTATTTGATTTTGTGTCTTTGGGTGTCTCCGGCTATTTTTATTTATCAAAAAATGAAGATCTGGTAAATTTTTGAGACGCTTTATAAAAAGGCTTAGGATTTAAATAGATGGGTGTTTTTATTGACTGAGCCGACTCTTCGGTTTTAAACGGCAACCTACTTCACTTTTTCAATCCGCAATATCCCAATATTACTTCATAAAAAAGTTCGCACCTTCTTTTCGTAGTTCTTACCATTTAAAACCGTTCCTGCCTGCCGGCAGGCAGGTTGACAAAGTGAGAATAGTCGAACTCAGGTTTAAGGGAAGTGTGGACGTTTGGTGCTGAATATTAATCCTTAACTTTGTGATGTACTTATAACTGTCTTGATGCCAAAATTCTCTTTGTTTGCCTTAGTCATTTCGATCCTCTTTACTTTTATGAAGGATATGTCTTTAAAAGCCCAAAGCCAAAATAATTGGACTCTGGCATGGTCAGATGAGTTTGATTACAAGGGACTTCCAGATTCTTCAAAATGGACTTATGAAATAGGGTACATCCGCAACCAAGAAAAACAATACTATACAGGTCCGCGGTTGGAAAATGTAGAGGTCAAAAGAGGTAAGTTATTCATCACGGGTAGAAAGGAAAAATATCCCAATGAAGCTTTTGAAGCTGGATCTAAAGATTGGAAAAAAGCGAGTCCTTTTGCGGATTATACTTCGGGATGTATCATCACAGAGAAAATCAATGCCTGGCAGTATGGCCGGATAGAAGTCAGGGCTAAATTGCCTAGAGGCAATGGTGTATGGCCGGCAATTTGGATGCTTGGGGATGATTTTAGTGATATAGGATGGCCAGACTCTGGGGAGATCGATATCATGGAACACGTAGGTACAGATCCTCGAACTGTACACGGTACGGTTCATTACCCCATTGCAAATGATCAGGGATATAAATCAGATGGTGGAAAATTCTCCAAAAAGGGACCTTTTAGGAAATATCATGTCTATGCCATAGAATGGTCAGAAGCTCGGATTGATTTTTACATTGACGATGTCAAGTACCATTCTTTTGAAATTGATAAAGCTGGTGAAGGGTCGGACAATCCATTCCGAAAACCGTACTACCTTTTGATTAATCTTGCCATGGGGGCCAAGTGGCCAGGTCCAATCGATGACAAAGTATTGCCGCAGCAATTTGTGATAGATTATGTAAGGGTTTATCAATGAGCTATCAGTGTTTCGATTTTGCTTTTTCCAAGTTGGTTCCTTTTTTTGAATGGGGTTTTTATATTTGCAGTTTTCTACGAATGTAAAGCAGGGTGAGCTTAAATCTAAATGAAAATCTGACTTTTCTTTTTTTTATATTTACAATCCTAACCACATTCACCATGGATAAACCAATTCAAAACCTCTTAATATTAAGCGTAGGTATGAGTATAGCATGTTCCCAACAAGAACCAGAATTTAAGCTCCCAGATGTACAGCCACCAGTGGCGACAGTCAAGCCATTTGAGATTACAGCCAAGCACGGACATACCCGGGTTGATGATTATTATTGGCTCAATGATAGGGAAGACCAAGAAGTAATCGATTACCTGAATGCGGAAAATGCATATCTCGATACCATGATGGCCCATACAAAGGGATTCCAAGAGGATCTCTTCAAAGAAATGAGAAGTAGGATCAAGGAAGACGACTCTTCTGTTCCCTATAAGTTGGATGATTATTATTACTACTCCAGATATGTTGAGGGAGGGGAATACCCAATCTATGCACGTAAGAAGGGATCCCTGGATGCCAAAGAAGAAATTGTCATGGATGGCAACGAACTGGGGAAGGGTAAGTCTTATTTGAATTTTTTCACTTCGGTAAGTGAAGACCATAATTTGGCTGCGATTATCATGGATACTGTGGGCAGGAATTTTTACACAGTCGTGATTAAAGACCTACAGACAGGTGAGATGCTACCTGATAGAATTGAAAATATCAGGAGCAGTGCCGTATGGGCAAATGATAATAAATCATTCTATTATTCGATTCCTGATCCAGTTACTTTGAGGAATTTTCAAGTAAAGCGGCATGTGCTAGGGGAAGATGCTTCCAAGGATGAAATTATATTTGAGGAAAAAGACCAAACCTTGAGTTGCGGTGTAGGGAAAACCAAATCCAAAAAATATATCATCATCGGTTCAGGGCGAACAGATGCATCTTATGCGATGTATTTGGAAGCTGATAAACCAGGGAAGCTCAAGCCCATTGCCCCACTTCAAGATAATGTCCAGTATGATGTGGACCATGCAGGAGGAGATCGGTTTTATATCTATACCAATCAAGATGCAGTCAATTATAGACTTGTGGAAGCTCCAATTTCCAACCCATCTCCATCAAATTGGAATGACGTGATCCCAAACAGGCCGGATATCTTTTTGGAAGGTGTAGATTACTTTAAAGATTACATGGCTGTGCAAGAAACCAAAGAAGGCTTGGCCAAAATCAGAATCATCAAATATGAAGATCAATCCGAGCATGAGTTGGAGTTTGGGGAGCCTGCTTACACGGCTGGGCTGGGGTATAATCCTGCATTTGATACAGATGTGTTAAGATATTCCTATACTTCCATGACTACGCCTAATTCTGTGTATGACTATAATATGGGGAGCAGGGAAAAGACATTGATGAAAGAACAGCCTGTGTTGGGTGATTTCAACAAAGAAAATTACCAAACAGAAAGGGTGATGGTAACCGCGAGGGATGGGAAGAAAGTCCCAATGTCAATCGTGTACCACAAAGATAAATTCAAAAAAGATGGGAGCATGCCTGGTTGGATTTATGCCTATGGCTCATATGGTTACTCTATGGACCCGACCTTTAGTAGTACCAGATTGAGTTTATTGGACCGGGGCTTTGTATATGCGATAGCCCACATTCGTGGTGGACAAGAGATGGGGGGAGATTGGTATGAGGATGGAAAAATGATGAATAAGAAGAATACATTCACGGACTTTATAGACTGCTCCAAATGGCTACAGGAGAATAAGTATGTAGCCAAGGATAGATTGTTTGCATCAGGTGGAAGTGCGGGTGGATTATTGATGGGAGGAGTCTTGAATATGGCTCCTGAAGTATACCGTGGGGTTATAGCAGCAGTGGCGTTCGTTGATGTAGTCACTACCATGATGGATGAGACGATTCCTTTGACTACTTTCGAGTGGTTGGAATGGGGTAACCCAAATATTCAGGAACAATACGAATACATGTTGTCATACTCTCCGTATGACAATGTGGAGGCAAAAGATTACCCCCATATTTTGGCCACTACTGGCCTTCATGATTCGCAGGTGCAATATTGGGAACCAGCCAAATGGGTTGCCAAACTGAGGACTTTGAAAACAGATGACAATAGGTTATTCCTATATACAAATATGGATGCTGGACATGGCGGCGCAAGTGGACGTTTTGAAAGCCTTAAAGAGCTTGCCAGGGAGTTTGCCTTTGTTTTTGATATTTTGGGTATCAAAGAATAAGAACATATATTTTAGCTAGGATGTCCGCTATATTGGAAACAGTATAGCGGATTTTTATTGTAAGTTGGTCAGGATAAAATGGAGGACTCTGTATACGTTTGAGTGGTTTTATTGGATTAATACAGTTAAAATTAGAATAATACAATAAAAATAATCAAAAAATACCCACAACAGGGTATTTTTTGAAATGAATTATATAAGTACATTTGTAACGGGTGATTAAGCAATTTTTCTTTGGCTATAGCCAAACTTTAGAAACTTGGAAGGGCTATATTTTTTAGTCTTTCGCTTTTTCAATCAAAAACCCTTTCAGGTAACTGAAAGGGTTTTTATTTTGTTGCAGCAGCGGCTTGGGGTGGATTAAGGGAAAATTCCAAGATCCGTATAACTGATCGCAATCCTTTCGATGGCAAGAATAAATGCAGCTGTTCTCAAACTTTGGATATTCTTTGTCTTTCGGGTACTGTTCATTGCATGGTATGCTTCGACCATAGTCTCTTCAAGTCCAGACAATACAAGATCCCTCTCAGAAGCGCCTTTGATGAGACCATCTTTTTCTTGGTCGGTAAACATCTCACCTGTTGCATTTTCTATGGTACCAAGAAGATTCCTGTATTTCTCCATGTCATATCTTTTTTCCAATTTACCAAAAGATACCCTTGAAAGGTTCTTGAGCCACTCAAAATAGGAGACCGTAACACCTCCTGCATTTAGATACATATCAGGGATGACCAAAATGTTTTTTTCAAGCAGGATTTTTTCTGCTTCCTGTGTAACGGGGCCATTGGCTGCTTCACCTATTATTTTAGCCTTGATTTTTGCTGCATTTTCTATGGTTATCTGGTTTTCGAGGGCTGCAGGTACCAAGATATCACATTCATAGGTCAAAAGATCAACACTGTTTTTGATAAACTCACCTTTTGGATAGCCTTTGAAGCCTTTATTTTTGAGTTGGTAGGATTTCAGTGCTTCAATGTCTATTCCCGTAGGATCATATATCCCTCCGTTCCATTCAGCCACAGCAATGATTTTAGCTCCTGACTCACGGATATATTTTGCGGAATAGTAACCCACATTACCCAAACCTTGGATAATGATAGTCTTGTCTTTCATTCCCGGAGTCAATCCGATGGCTTTCATGTCTTCTTCCACATTCACAGCCTCCCTGATCCCAAAATAAACACCTTGCCCTGTCGCTTCGGTACGTCCATCAATCCCGTGTTGGGATAGGGGTTTGCCTGTCACACAGCCTTTTGCATTGATCAATTCGGGATTGAAAGCCTCATAGGTATCTACAATCCAAGCCATTTCCCTTGAGCTGGTTCCGTAATCGGGGGCAGGGACATCTATTGCCGGGCCGATAAATTTCTTTTTGATCAATTCAGAAGTATATCTTCTCGTAATCTTTTCCAATTGGGTTGCATTGTACTCCAGAGGGTTGATTCTCACACCACCTTTGGCACCCCCAAAAGGGACATTCACCAAAGCACATTTGTATGTCATCAATGCTGCCAATCCCTTTACTTCATCTTCATTGACATGCTGACTATATCGGATCCCCCCTTTTACAGGAAGTTTATGATGTGAATGCTGAACTCTGTACCCAGTCAATGTTTCATAGGTCCCATCATCATTCCTAAGTGGGAAATTAAACTTATAGATACTGTTACACTGTTTGATTTGCTCGATTAGCCCAGGGTTAAGATTCATATGTCTGGCGGCATCGTCCACGAAACCACAAACATCCTGGAATAAACTGTACTCTGTCTGCTTACTCATAAAAATCGTTATTTTTGGTTAATATTCTAAGTTACGAATCATTTGAAATAAGTTATTGAACCTAACTTGAATTCTTGTGTTTTTTTTAAAGAAGGCCAGATCCGACTTTAATCCAGATCCAAATTGTATTTGGTTGATACAAGTTTTCTTTCCAATAGCAATTTGAAATATTGCATATACTTATTCTAGGGGAACTGTTGACAGTTGACGATTCCGAAAACCGGACTTGTCTTATCTATAATAAACTAATTTGGCATTGCAAGGTTTAATTTTTGCCAAATTGTATCAAGATATTGAAAAGAAACCAAGGCATCACTGGGGTCTAAACCTAACCTGATAAGCACTAGGTTTTGTGATGGTACAATACAAACGAATTGGCCATCCCGCCCCAAGCCAGCCACTAAATCTGAGGGCGCATTTGGAATTATGGGACCTGAAAATCCAGTTTGTAAAGTAGGAACCATGTAACTTTCCTTTCCATTAAGCCAAAACAGGTATCCGTAGCTTTTATTCATAGTCTGTGAGGATTGCGTCATCTGGTTTAAAAAATCTTGGTCTAAAACTTTCCTTCCTTCCCAAAAACCATTTGCTAAAATCAACAAGCCATATCTCGCTGCAGATCGTGTATTGCTAAAATACACGTTGTTGAAACCAATTGTTTGCCACTGACCAATCATTCCGATTCTTGAGGCTATTTTTGATTCAAAGTAAGCACCAAAGGATTCACCGCTTGCTTGAGCGATCACTTTGTCCAATATTGTGTAAGGGGCATTGTGGTAAGCCCATCTAGTACCTGGTTCAGTTTTGAATACCAGATTTTCTGGAGAAAAATCCGCATTATTGTCCACTCCATCATCCAAACCTGTGGTCATAGTCAATTGATGCCAAATGGTGATTTTTTGCTCTTGCTCAGGATGTAGGGAAGTCCAACCTTCCCCAAGATACTTGGAACTAGGTTCATCTACAGCCAATAAACCTTCTTGTTGTGCTATTCCAGTAAGTGTTGCAGTTAAAGTTTTTCCAGCGGATGCCCAATACCAAATTGAATTTTTGTCAAAGTTTTGGGTTCCTATAATTTGTGATCCAAAATACTTTTCGATGACAATCTTTCCTTCTTTTAGGATTATGAATCCTCTAGTATCTCCCTCTTCCAGCACATCATATAGCTCATGTAGCCTATCACTATTCCAATTTAGGGAAGAAGGGCTTGTGGTTTCCCAATTCTCAGAAGCAATTGGTGGAAAATAGAGTTCAGCAGTAATTGGGGCATCGGCATCTTTACAAGAAAATAAACATAAAGCGAGAACAGTACAAATTGAGAAAGATTTCATGATTTCTATCAAGTTGGAGTTGATTTTGCATTAAAAATCGCAAAATTTTCCCAGCTTTATATGTTAAAGTTACAACAAGCATGAAATGCATTCGGTTATCGATTTTTGAATTGGCCAGAATACTGGTTTTTATAATTTCTATAGGGTTATTTGCATCCTGTGGGTCATCAAGGAAGGCGACAAATGCCTCTGTGACATCTCCAAACAAACATCTTTCCGTAAATCCACCGAAGGGGTCAAACACCCTGCCTGTAATTAAGAAGGGTAACAGTTATTTCCCAATATCTGAGATCGATTTGAATCAGGAAAACAGGGAATTTAGGGGTGTTTGGATAGCCACTGTTGCCAATATAGATTGGCCTAAGTCAGGGATTGATTCTTGGGAAAAGCAAAAGTCTGATTTCTTGGCATTATTGGATTATTACCAGCAGTTGAATTTCAATGCTGTCATCGTACAGATCAGGGCAGCGGGGGATGCATTTTATCCTTCTAAATATGCCCCTTGGTCAAGATATTTGACGGGACAGGAAGGCTCGAAACCCAAGACATTGGAAGACCCTTTGTCATGGATGATTCTTCAGGTCCACCAACGGGGACTTGAATTTCATGCCTGGTTCAATCCCTTTAGGGCTACTTTTGATTTAAATACCTCCAAGTTAAGTGCCCAGCACGATTATTTTTCACACCCAGACTGGATGATCCAGTATGGTCCAAAATTTTATTATAATCCAGGTTTGCCTGAAGTGAGAAAGCATTTGGTAAACATCATTGAAGAAGTGGTTCAGAATTATGATATTGATGCAGTTCATTTTGATGATTATTTTTACCCATACAAAATCGAAAAGCAAGTCTTCAATGATGATCAGGCATATAAAAAATATGGGAATAACAAAAAACTGGATGATTGGAGACGGGAAAATGTGAACCTCTTGATCCAGGCAGTTCACCAAAAAGTCAAATCGACAAAACCTTGGGTTCAGTTTGGGATAAGTCCATTTGGTGTGTGGAGAAATAGCGATAGGGATCCAAATGGCTCCAATACCAAAGGAGGGGTGACCAATTATGATGATTTATATGCAGACCCAATCACTTGGATGAAGCAGAAGTGGATAGATTATCTTATCCCCCAGGTTTATTGGAGTATGGATTATAAATTGGCTTCCCACAGGGAGTTGGTGAATTGGTGGTCAAAAAACAGCTATGATACCAAAATCTATATTGGCAATGGTCCCTATAAGATCAGGGACAATGCAGATCTGGCGTGGAATGATCCACGTGAGATTTCAAAGCAAGTATCTTTTGCCAGGGCAACAAAGGGGATTCAAGGCAATGCATATTTCTCCGCACAGTCTTTTTATGCAAAAAACAAAGATGTGGCAAACCTACTTCATCAAGAGCATTATCAATTGAAGGTTTTGAGCCCACCATTTGAAAAGCCGATGACAAGTGTAGCATTGAAAAATGTACAGGTAGAGTTGACTTTAAATGAAAACAGTGTACAGATATTTTTCCCATATGCTGTAGATCCGATGTACAGGTTTGCACTGATATACGCCGGAAATGACTTGGGGCAGATCGCATCCAAAAGGGATCAGGTGCATGTACAAAAGATCTTTTTGGATGAGCGAAACAGAAATGGGTTTATCCTGGATTCGAAGCATGCAGGTTATCGGTATTATGCCGTAAGTTTTATTGATAGGTTTGGACAGGAAACCAAAGGGAAAGTTTTTGAAGTTAATCCCAGATAGATGGATTTTAGAGCAGCCAAATTGGAGGATATTCCGGGAATAGTATCCCTGTTGAGATTGTCATTGGGGGAAAAGCTGTTGCCTAAATCTGAGGCATTTTGGGTTTGGAAGCATATTGACAATCCTTTTGGGGCTTCATTGGTACTATTGGCGATAGACAAAGGGGATATAGTAGGGGTGAGGGCGTTTATGAGATGGGAGTGGGTCTATCAAGGAAAGGTTTTGAAAGCCTTGAGGGCTGTAGACACAGCGGTTCATCCAGATTATCAAGGGCAAGGCCTATTTACCAGACTGACCAAAAAATTGCTTGAAGATGCAAAGAATGAAGGTTTCGACTTTATATTCAATACACCAAACAGCAAGAGTATCCAAGGTTATTATAAAATGGGCTGGGAGAAATTTGGAAGTATTCCCATCAATGTCCAATTCAATGGCTTGTTTGTCAAGAAATCAACCCAAGTGATGCCAAATATTGATGTGGAGTTGTTTTTAAAGACTATAGATAGAATAAAGATGGATTCCGAAGGTATTTCCAAAAAATGCAATGTGGAATTCTTGGAATGGAGATATCTCAAATGCCCATTGCATACTTACCATTTCAGCACGGATGGAGAAACTTACTTATTGATTTATAGGTTTCGTGAGACTTCATTTGGTACTGAAATGCGAATAGTGGAAATGATCAGTTTAAAAAAGATTGATCGTCAAGGATTGCGTCTCGTCAATGAGGAGATTAAACGAATTCAAACCCAGGTGAAAGTCAATTACACCACGAATATCTCTTCTGGACACGGGTTTTTACTGGGAGGTATTTTTTCCCTACCAAAACTTCCCATTGGACCAATTTTGACCATCAGGGATTTGAATTTGGGGAGATTGAGGCATGGTATTTTCGATAAATCGAATTGGGATTATTCTTTGGGCGATTTAGAGCTTTTTTGAAAGGGATTGAATTTATGAATATTTGAAAAATTTCTCGATGGCATCTATTGAAGCTATGGAGAAAGGCTTGATAATATATCCAAAGACATTTTTGTTCCCATTGATTTTATCAATGTCCTCTTGGTTACTTGAGCTAGAAAGCACAACAATCCTGAAATTTTTCTTAATGTTCTCATCTAAGTCGTTATACCTTCCCAGAAAATCCCAGCCATTAAAAACAGGCATGTTCAAATCCAAAAGTACCAAAACAGGGTTTTTGTTGACAATGCCTTTTTGTGCTTCCACAATATGGTGTAAGTATTGGAAAGCATCTTTACCATCTTCGAATTTCCAGATTTTATGCAAATACCCTGCTCTTCGCAAGAATTTTGAGTTCAGGATGTTGATGACAGGATCGTCATCAACCAATAAAATGGATTCAAATTCATTGATGTCCGTCATGTTGTAAAATGTATAAAATTCTTGGTTTTATTCTAAAAATCAACTTGGCATAACCGAATGCCAATCTTTTTGATCTGATGATTTATGCAAATTTTGCCAAAATAAATTAGCATTCCTATACCAAGTTCTTGGTATTTTTTGAAGCAATTAAATATCGTTGGATTTTATATTTGTTTGGAGATTGCCGTTTGCTCTATATGCTTTTTCCCTTTAAATAATAATCTTACTTTTATGGCATCTATCAAATCAATTTCTTAAATGAAAAATATTAATCCTATTCAAACCAAATCATGGGCCAAGCTTTCCGATTTGTCAAAGGAAAAAAGTAGCCTAACAATTAAATCACTTTTTGCTGAAGGCAAAAGATTTGAGCAATATGCTATCCAATTGGAAGACATCCTTTTGGATTATTCCAAAAACAGAATTGACGATGCCGTAAAATCAGCTTTGTTTGAATTGGCGGAGGAAGTTGATTTAAAATCGGCCATTGAGGCGATGTTTACGGGAGAGAAAATCAACTTGACTGAAAATAGGGCAGTCCTGCATACGGCATTGAGGAATAGGTCTAACAGCCCGGTCTATTTTGAAGGCAAGGATGTGATGCCTGATATCAATGAGGTATTGGATCAAATGAAGACTTTTGCCAATAAAATTCAGGAAGGAAAATGGTTGGGCTATACTGGTAAGCCGATCAAATCACTTGTGAATATTGGAATAGGTGGGTCAGATCTAGGTCCTGTGATGGTCACAGAAACCTTGAAGCCTTTTCAGAACCCTAATCTGGAAATCTTTTTTGTGTCGAATGTAGATGGTACACATATGGCTGAGACTTTGAAAAAAGTTGATCCAGAAACTACGCTTTTCTTTATTGCATCAAAGACATTTACTACCCAGGAGACCATGACCAATGCACATACTGCAAGAGACTGGTTTTTGGAGTCGGCAAAAGAAGAGAGTGCTATCGCCAAACATTTTGTAGCCCTTTCTACCAATGCCAAATCGGTGGAGGAGTTTGGGATTGACCCCAAAAATATGTTTGCGTTTTGGGATTGGGTAGGTGGCAGGTATTCCTTGTGGTCTGCCATAGGACTGCCGATAGCTTGTGTGATTGGATTTGATAATTTCGAAAAATTGCTTGCTGGTGCCCATAGCATGGACCAGCATTTCAGGACTGCCAAATTTGAAGGGAATATGCCCGTAATATTGGCTTTGATTGGTCTGTGGAATACCAATTTCCTAGGCGCCACATCTGAGGCTATTTTGCCATATGATCAATATCTGCATAGGTTTGCTGCCTATTTCCAGCAGGGAAATATGGAGTCCAATGGCAAATATGTGAGTAGGTCAGGAGAAAAGGTTGAATATTCAACCGGTCCGATTATCTGGGGCGAACCTGGTACAAATGGACAGCATGCATTTTACCAACTGATTCACCAAGGCACGCATTTGATTCCCTGTGACTTTATAGCACCAGCCAATTCCCATAATCCTATTGGGGATCATCATGTAAAATTACTGTCAAATTTCTTTGCGCAGACTGAGGCATTGATGAATGGCAAGTCTTATGAAGACGTAGTGGCAGAAATGCAAAAAGCAGGAAAATCGAAAGAAGAGATAGAGAAAATAGCCCTTCATAGGGTTTTTGAAGGAAACAGGCCCACTAATTCGATCTTGGTGAAGGAAATCAATCCTTATACACTTGGACAGTTGGTGGCGATGTACGAGCATAAGATTTTCGTACAAGGGGTTATCTGGAATATTTTGAGTTTCGATCAGTGGGGTGTTGAGTTGGGTAAAGTGCTTGCGAATGCAATTTTGCCTGAGCTTCATGGAGATGAGCCTGTTGCCTCACATGATGCTTCTACCAATGGCTTGATCAATGCTTTCAAATCTATGAGAAAATAGGTTTGGAGTTGGGTTCCAAAGTAAAAAAAGGTGTGGTATATAGCTACACCTTTTTATTCTTCTGTTGATCATCTTAGTGATACTGTATTTAATCAGGGAAATCGCTTTTAGCAATTTCAAAGCGGGAATCTTCGATGGTGTCTAATTTAGTTGGTTGGTCTGTGGAAACACAGACCAAGGTGATTAAGTAAAAGCCCTCAAAGACTTTACCTGCTAAAAGTGCTTTCCCTTTGTGATTTAACCTGGATTGAAGAGTGCTATGTTTTATATGTTAATAGGGTGGGTTGGAGCAATCTTATTCATCACGTCATACTTTATGCTCTCCATAGGGAAACTTCGTCAAGAAGGAAAGTACTACCATTTGCTAAACCTGTGCGGGGCAATATGTTTGGTTGTCAATGCAATCCACTTTAATGACAATGCCAACATATTAGTCAATATAGTTTGGGCGGCAATTGCACTCATGGCATTGTATCAAGTGGCTAAAGCTTCTTTTCGGAGCAAATCATAGACTTGTTCTTTAAAGTATTTAAGTTTTTGTTGATACTCTTCTTCATTATCAAACATAGAGAGATAATAGTAAGCGCCTTCGACAACTACAAATATTTTCTCTGACAATGCCCCGGTATCAGTTTTTTTAAGTTCAGGGTCTTTTCTTAGGATAGATTCCAGAGTTGATCTGAGTCCTTCATGTAAGTGTTTATATTCTTTCCTTATTTCCCGGTTTCTGAAAATCAATGCGTAACAGCTGTAAAAGACTCCGTCATCAAATAGGGCATTCCATTCTCTGGAAAACAATTTTTCAACCAATAATTCAGCATTCAAACTTTGTCCTTGATCAATCTGCTGTATGATGGGCTCATATATCAATTGATACTGGTCCAAAATATACTTGATCAGCTCCTGTATCAGAAGGTCTTTGTTTGGGAAATAGTGCATGATCAAACTTGGAGGCATTTTTAGATGCTTTCCAATTTTTGCGATGGATGTGTTTTCAAGCCCGTTTTCCTTGGATAGTTCATAAAATCCTTTGACTATCTCCTCTTTTCTAATGTCTCTGATTTTGTGTTTCATAATCAATGCAAATATAATAATAGGTAAAGTATAAAAAAATAATTTACATTTTCTTTTGTTTTTTGTTTCGCAATATTTAATATTGAATGAATGTTCAATAAATATTTGTTCATACTGGATTAACATATAGGTAATACTGTTGGTCTGTATTGCATTGTTTTTCAGAAACTTTAAAATTTAAAACTCAAATAATGGATTATGGTAAGAGATTTACTCAATTGGCCAAAAAGATTCGATGTTATTAAAATGACTTTCGTATTCTTATGCTTTGCTGCGTCTGTAGGCGCAGTTGCTCAAGTGACAGTCACAGGAACTGTAACAGATGGAACTGAAAATCTCCCACTTCCAGGAGTGACAGTAATCGAGAAAGGCACAGCCCATGTCGTGGTAACGGATATAGATGGGAAGTACTCTCTGAATGTGTCAAATGGAGATGCTTCATTGGTTTTTTCCTTTATAGGATTTGAAACTGTTACTTTGCCACTTCAGGGTAGGACTTCATTGGATGTGACACTCCAACCTGAAGAAACCATGCTGGAACAGGTGATAGTGGTAGGCTATGGTACACAAAAGAAGGTCAATATTTCTGGGGCTGTAGATCAAATCTCAGGTGAACAGCTAGTGAATAGACCAGTCGCCAACGTAATGCAGGGCTTGCAAGGTGCCAGTCCCGGGTTGAACATCACCTATTCGGGTGGGCGTCCGGGTTCTGTTCCTGACATCAATATTAGGGGATTTACTTCTATCAATGGAGGAGGTCCTTTGATTGTGATCGATGGTATCGCCTCTAGCAATGAAGATCTCCTCAGGCTTAGCCCTTCGGATATTGCTTCATTTACAGTCCTTAGGGATGCTTCCTCTGCGGCTATTTATGGAGCGAGGGCAGCATTTGGTGTGGTATTGATTACCACCAAGGAAGGGACTGGCGGAAAGCAGACAATGAGTTACAACAGCACTTTCACTTGGGGAAGGCCTACTGTGCTTCCCAGACCTGTCACAGATCCATACATTTATTCCAGGGTGATGGACCAGGCCACCAGCAATACACCTTGGAATTATATCAATTACTCTGATGACCACTATACTTGGGCGAAGGAAAGATCTGAAAACCCAAGTATAGAAGATGTCAGAATAGACCCGAATGATCCCAACAGATGGGCATATATGGGAAACAATGACTGGTATGATTATTTTTTCAACTCATCCAGCTTTTCGACCAATCAGAGTTTGGCGATCAGTGGGAGTACAGATTCCGGAAACCTTCCTGTTGGATATTATCTTTCTGCTGACTATACCAGGGAAAACGGGATGAACAAACTCGCTCCAGACCACTGGGATAGGTATGCCTTGAGAGCCAGAATCAACGTCAGTCCAAAAAAATGGCTGAAAGTAGACAATAACCTCAACCTATACCAAACTGAGCGGGCCGATCCAACCACAAACATTACCGATATCTATTATCTCCGGCCACTGGATGTAGCTACGAACCCAGATGGAAGCTGGGCAAATACAGATGCAGGAAGGTTGGCGGCAAGACTTACCGAAGGTGGACGAAACAATGAGAATATGTTTGGTTTTCATAATATTCTCAGGGGGATTGGGACATTTTTGAATGGAGACCTTTCGGTGACAGGCAATGTGAGTGTCAAGCGGGAGCAGTGGAAGTATGGCTGGGATCGAAGGAAGTTTGACATTGGCTTTGGACCTGAAGATATCAGGACTGAAGGAGGGGATGGTTTTGTAGCTGAACGTAACGGTTATTTGACCAATACGATTCTAGATCTATATTCCAACTACAACAAAAAGCTTGGAGAGCACAGTATTGGGTTGCTGGGTGGATTCAACCAGGAAGATTATATCTATTCCTCTGTCGAGTCAGAGCGGAGGGTGCTGATATCTTCATCATTGCCTTATCTTGGCCTGACTACTGGAGATAATTTTGTAAGGCCAGGATACAGTTCCTATGCCACCAGAAGTTTGTTTGGAAGGGCCAGCTACAATTACAAAGGGAAGTATATTGCGGAATTCAATGGGCGATATGACGGGTCATCCAGGTTTCCAAGCACTAATAGATGGGGTTTTTTCCCTTCGGTATCCGGAGCTTGGATTATGAGTGATGAATCATTCTTTAGTGGTTTGACCAATATTGTTTCGATGTTTAAGATCAGGGCTTCTTATGGCAGCTTGGGCAACCAGAATGTTTCCAATTTTGGTTACATACAGGCATTGCCTACCGGTCTTTCCAGTCACTTGATTGGGGGCGAGCGACAGACTATCATTACTTCTGCCCCGCCACTTGCTGTCGATCCTAATTTTTACACTTGGGAGAGGGTGATAACCACCAACTTTGGGCTTGATGTCGGTATTCTTGAGGATAAAATATTCGCTTCAATGGACTATTTCATCAGGGATACCAAGGATATGCTTACCAATCCAGTAGAGCTTCCGGGTGTTCTGGGGACTTCTGCTCCCTTGCAAAATGCAGCCGACTTACAGACCAAAGGCTGGGAATTGTCTGTAACTTACAGAGATCATTTTAATACTGGTTCTGGTCCTGTGCAGCTGTCGACAAGGTTTTTTCTTTCGGATTCCAGATCTTGGATTACCAAGTTTGAAAATGAGCAGCAGTTGTTGTCCAACTGGAGAGTGGGGCAGGAAGTTGGTGAGATCTGGGGACTGTCCAGCAATGGATATTTTCAGAATTATGATGAAATCAATCAATTGGATCAGTCTGCAATAGTTCCCTGGGGCGCTTTGGATGTTGTTCCCGGATGGCCCAAGTATATGGATTTGGATGGAGATGGCAAAATCGAACGTGGGCAGACTGCCACAGATCCCAAGGATTTGAGTGTTATCGGCAACAGTCGACCAAGATATCATTTTGGGGCTAATATTGACGTGTCTTGGAAAGGATTGGATTTGTCCATATTCCTACAAGGAGTGGGACGTCAGGATTATTACCCGAGGCATTACCTGTTCTGGGGACCATACCAACAGCCTTATGCCAATATATATCCTTGGAATTTGGATTTCTACAGAGCTGAAGCTGACAATGACCAAATGCGGGCATTGCACTCTGCATCCTATATTGCTGCAGGGCTTGCAGATGCCAATACGGATTCCAGCTATCCGGTACTCCAATCCTGGTTGGCAGATGCGAATTATGGAGGAGGTCTAGATATTCCCCAAACCAAGTACTTGCTCAACGCAGCCTATATGCGGGTGAAAAACCTTTCTATAGGATATAGTCTTCCTGAGGTTTGGACCCAAAAATTGAAAGTCAGCAGGGCTAGGTTTTTTGTGTCAGGTGAAAACCTTTATGAGTTTTCAGCCATCAAGAAGTTTGTGGATCCTGAAAGTGTAAACAATGGATTTGGATGGTCTTACCCTTTCCAAAGAAGGTATGCCGTAGGAGTAAATATAGATTTTTAAAATTCAACGATTCCGATCATGAAAAAACATATCATAATAATCATATCAATAGTTTTGGGGCTGGGAGCTTGCAATGAAGATTTCCTGAACAAATATCCCCAGACTTCTATTTCCCCTGAAGAATTCTTCAAGTCAGAGGCAGATTTGGAACTTTATATCAATGGACTTTTGTCTCTCCCAGGTCCTGGACAGTATCAGGCTGACCAGAGCAGTGACAATCTGGCTACCACAGGAGCCATAGAAGTCAAAACCATGATGACAGGTACACCAAACTCCCAAAATATCACAGGGGGTTGGGGCTGGGGAAGACTGAGGAATATCAACTACTTTCTTGATAACTTCCGAAAAGCAAATGGAACGGCAGAAGCCTTGAATCATTTTGAGGGGCTTGCAAGGTATTACCGGGCCATGTTTTATTTTGGAATGGTCAAGCGTTTCTCCGATGTACCTTGGTATGATAAAACACTATACCCCAAAGACGAAGAACTATATAAAGCCAGAGACCCAAGGGAATTGGTTATGGAAAAAGTCTTTGAGGATTTGGATTTTGCTGCAACCCATGTTAGGGAAGCGGTTCCATCCGGAACTCCAGGCAAATGGGCTGTGACCAGCTTTTATGCAAGGGTTGCCTTATATGAGGGGACTTATAGAAAATATCACCCCGAGCTCAATCTGGAGCATACAGCAGGGGCTATATTGGATTTGGCGGCAAAAACAGCAAAAAAAGTTATGGATACTGGTAAGTTCCAGATCCATAATTCAGGAAATCCTGAAATGGATTATTCCAGATTGTTCACAAGTCTTAACCTTGCGAGTAACCAAGAGGTAATACTTTATAACCCTTACGATATCAACAAAGACCGAAACAGTAACATAAATAATACGGTATTTGGAAGCTTTGAACAATCCCCTACGAGAGATTTGATTCAGACATATTTGATGAAGGATGGTTCCAGATTCACAGATAACCCAGGGTACGATTCCTTTGGTTATGTGCAGGAATTTGAAGAAAGGGACCCAAGACTGAAGCAGACAATGGTGTACCCTGGATGGGTAAGGGTTCCTAATCCCGGTCCGTACATTCCCCAACTAAACAGGAATTTTACCGGATATTATCAACTGAAAGGATATAGCAATACGATAGATAATGTTGCTATTGGAAGCGTGGATTTTCCAGTGTACAGATATGCAGAGGTTCTCTTGACATATGCTGAGGCCTTGGCTGAGCTAGGGCATCTAACCCAAGATGATTTGGATGCAAGTGTCAACTTGCTAAGGAGAAGGGTAGGATTGCCGGATCTGGTTTTAAGTGAAGCCAATAGCAACCCCGATCCTTTTCTCCAATCAAAATACCCGAATCTGGCTGGAGCAAACCGCGGTGTGATCTTGGAGATCAGGAGGGAAAGACGTGTGGAATTTGCCCTTGAAGGATATCGATATGACGACCTGATGAGATGGCATGCAGGGAAACTTCTGGAAAAAATTCCCGAGGGCATGTATTTTTCAGGTTTGGGAAAATATGATATGACAGGTGATGGGATAGAGGATATCATCCTGATAGATAAAGACAGTGTTATCCCTCAAGATCCTGAAAAAGAGACAAACGAATTGGGGGTAAGACTGATGTATTATAGAGCTGGGTCTGTAGGTGATAATGTTACCGTATACATGAGAAATGGGGTAAATGGTGGCACATTGGTAACCGAAACTAACCCAAGACAGTTTATAGAACCAAAATATTATTACAGGCCTATCCCAATCCAGCATGTCACACTCAACCCCAATCTAGTACAGATTTTTGGTTGGGAATAGGTGGGGTTGTATAGGTTATTCACCTTTCCAGAGACTTACAGCTCTGGAAGGGTGAAACTTCATGATATTTATTGTTTTCGTGTTTTTGATTGAATCAGATTATTTATGAAATCAGCATTTGTTGCCAGCTTCATTTTGACCTTGTTAGTATCATGTCAGGAAAAGCCGAATGATATAGAGCTATCAGTAATGGTTTGGAATATTTGGGAAGGGGGGAGTAGCCGTCTGATTGAAAGGGACGGTGTTCCAGATGTGATAAAGACTATTCAGATAGCTGACCCCGACATCGTATTGTTGGTCGAAACATACGGTTCAGGGATGAGAATAGCTGATTCCCTTGGGATGCATTTTCATCTGATAGCTCCAGAAGGAACTGCGGTCGATGACCCCGGTACCAATCTTTCTATCTTGAGCAAATATCCTTTTGGGCGGAGGATTGATTTTTACAATCACTTCAATATCGGTGGAATAGAGGTAGATGTGGATCGGTTTGGGAAAATAAGGTTGTTTGATCTGTGGCTAAACTTCCAACCTTGGCATGATGAACCTGAGACGCTGGATATGTCCCCAAATGAATTGGTCGAATGGGAAATATCAGGGGGTAGACAGGAAGAAGTCCAAACAATCTTGCAAAACCTAACCCCATTCCTGAAAGAATCTGACGATATCCCAGTCATATTGGGAGGGGATTTCAATATTTGGTCCTATAGGGACTGGGGAGAGGATACCCAGGATTTGCACCAGGGTAAAACAGTCTCTTGGTGGACTTTGGCAGAATTCGAAAAAGCTGGGTTTATAGATGGTTTTCGACAGATCCATCCCAATGCCCAAACCCACCCTGGGATTTCTTGGGGAATGCCGGGAATCAAGGATGATCACCGGATAGATTACATTCTGTACAAAGGAAAGTCTATTCAGGCAATTGATTCCGAAATCCATAAAGCAGATTACAACAACGAGCTTATTTTCAGGGGAGATACCATCGATTTTCCTTCCGATCATGGCTTTGTCTTGACTAAATTTAAACTGAACGCAAAAAAATGAAACAACATATTATATTTCTTTTTGTATTATTCTCAGTAGGTTCCAGCATTGATTTGTATGCCCAAAACAGGCAAAAGAAGGTTTTGTTCGTTATATTAGACGGGATTCCGGCTGAGGTTATTGAGAATAACCCTACTCCAAATTTGGATAAGATTTCAGAAAAAGGCGGGTATTCGAGAGCCTATGTGGGAGGCGTCAAAGGGGGGCATTCGGAAACACCGACTATTTCTGCCGTTGGGTATAACAGTCTGCTAACAGGAACCTGGGTCAATAAACATAATGTTCGCGGCAACAGTATTAGGCAACCGAATTATAATTATTGGTCTATATTCCGGTTTTTTAAGGAAGCTTATCCTTGCAAAAAAACTGCAATATACTCGACTTGGCAGGATAACCGAACCAAATTACTTGGAGAAAATCTTCCAGAAACCGGGTTTTTGGGGCTGGATTTTCATTTTGATGGGTTGGAATTGGACACCATTGCCTTTACCCATGATCCTTTAAGTTCGTATATCAGAGACATAGATTCCATTGTCAGCAAAAAAGCCGCAAATGACATTTCTGTATATGGTCCCGATCTTACATGGGTTTATCTACAATATACTGATGATGTGGGACATCGATATGGATTTGGTGATGAAATGGACAAAGCAACGAGAGAGGCGGATCATCAAATTGGCCTGTTGTGGCAATCAATTCAGAAAAGAATACAATATGATAATGAAGATTGGTTGATCATCATCACCACAGACCATGGAAGAGGGGAGGGAGGTTTTCACCATGGCGGCCAGTCAGATGAGGAACGGGAAATTTGGATAGCGAGTAACTATAAATTCAACGTGCATTTTGACAACAACCCGGGAATCGTTGATGTTTTGCCAACAATCGCCGAATATCTTGCTATTCCTATAGCAAAAAATAAAGCTATGGAATTAGATGGTGTATCGATGCTGGGAGAAGTGTATGCTTCTGATCTGCGTGGTAGCATTGTGGATGAAAAACTCAAATTAACTTGGAAGGGTTATCAAAACCAGCAAAATGCCATCGTTTGGCTTACTTCCAGCAATCAATTCCGACACGGAAATACAGATCATTACCACTATTTGGGAGAAGTGGAAATTGGCAAAGGATCTGCCGAATTTGACTTGGAGTCATATGAGTTTGAAAATTTAAAAGTGGTATTGGAACTTCCAAAGGGATTTATCAATACTTGGGTAAAGAAGGTGGAGGTGAAAAATGAAATTGAGTCCGGTAAATAACCGATGCCTTATTTCCCATATAGGAAGTTAAAGGATGTCATACCTTTAACTTCCTATATGGTTATTTCCAAATTCATTTTGAAGTTCAACCTCAGAAATCCAAAAGCCCATCATCTACAATTTCGGGGATTGTTACTCTCAATCCAGGTGTTCTTTCCATCTCTCGTTTGATGGCAAACAATGCTTCGTCATTTCTAGCCCATGCCCTTCGGGAAATACCATTGTTGACATCGTAGAAAAGCATGGAGTGGAGCTTTCTGTCTGCTTCTTGGGTTCCGTCGAGTAGCAATCCGAACCCTCCGTTGATGACTTCTCCCCAGCCTACTCCACCTCCATTGTGGATAGATACCCAAGTGGCCCCACGGAAACTGTCTCCAATCACATTATGGATGGCCATGTCGGCAGTATATTTACTGCCGTCATAAATATTGCTTGTCTCACGGTAAGGGGAATCTGTTCCGCTGACATCATGATGGTCTCTACCAAGTACAACTGGAGCGGATAATTCACCTGATCGAACAGCTTGATTGAAAGCTTGGGCGATTTTTATTCTACCCTCAGCATCTGCATAGAGAATCCGTGCCTGAGAACCAACGACGAGCTTGTTTTTGCCTGCTTCTTCTATCCAGCGGATATTGTCCTGCATCTGTTGTTGGATTTCTAATGGAGCTGTTGCTTTGATTTCTTCCATCACTTTAAGGGCTATTTGGTCTGTTTTTTCCAAGTCTTCGGCTTTACCGGATGTGCAGACCCATCTGAATGGTCCAAAACCATAATCAAAACACATTGGTCCTAAAATATCCTGAACATAAGATGGATATCTAAAATCAATTCCATTTTCAGCCATCACTTCTGCCCCTGCACGGGAAGCTTCCAATAAAAAAGCATTTCCATAGTCGAAAAAGTAGGTCCCTTTTGCCACATGTCTATTGATCGAAGTAGCTTGTCTTCGCAGAGATTCTTGCACTTTGATTTTAAATTGATCGGGGTCATTGGCCATCATTTCATTGGATTCCTCGAAGCTCAAACCAACAGGATAGTACCCTCCAGCTAGAGGGTTGTGCAATGAAGTTTGGTCAGAACCGAGTTCCACGGTGATATTTTCTTCGTCAAATTTTTCCCAGACATCAACCACATTTCCTATAAAAGCAATAGAAACCACCTCTAGGTTTTCTTGCGCCTTTCTGACTCTATGAATCAAAACATCCAAATCCTCTATCAATTCATCTACCCAGCCTTGTTCGTGTCTCTTGCGGGCAGCCTTGGGGTTTACTTCTGCACAGATGGTAATACAGCCTGCAATATTTCCCGCTTTGGGCTGAGCACCCGACATGCCACCCAAACCAGCTGTAAGAAATACTTTGCCTTTAGGATTAACCTCAGCCCCCAGTTTTTTTCTAAATGCATTCATCACAGTGATGGTGGTGCCATGGACGATTCCCTGTGGTCCAATGTACATATAGGAGCCAGCTGTCATTTGTCCATATTGGGTGACGCCGAGTGCATTGTACTTTTCCCAATCATCAGGTTTGGAATAGTTGGGGATCATCATGCCATTGGTCACGATCACTCTGGGGGCATCTTTGGAAGATGGAAAAAGTCCCATAGGGTGTCCTGAATACATGTGGAGGGTTTGCTCTTCGGTCATTTCGGCCAGGTACATCATGGTCAGCAGGTATTGCGCCCAGTTTTGAAATACAGCCCCATTGCCCCCATAGGTAATCAATTCTTGTGGATGTTGCGCTACAGCTGGATCCAAGTTGTTTTGGATCATCAGCATGATGGCTGCTGCCTGCTGGGATTTGGCAGGATATTCCGAAATCGAACGGGCATACATGTCGTAATCCGGCATGAATCGGTACATGTAGATCCTTCCATATTCTTGTAATTCTTCAAAAAATTCCTTCGCCAGTTCCGCATGCCAAGCTTTGGGGAAATAGCGGAGTGCGTTTTTGACCGCCAATTTTTTCTCTTCCACAGTCAATATATCCTTTCGCTTTGGAGCGTGTGAAAAATTAGGATCTAGGCTCTTTTTGGAAGGTAGGGTAGAAGGGATGCCTTGGAGGATTTGTTCTTGGAAATTCATGTTCTTTAGTTTGGGTATTTTTATTGGAAGTCTTAGGATGCTTACGAGTTGATATTAGCTTCGCGATATTTTTGGATATGTTATAGATATTGGCTTCCCGAAATTGATTGATATTAGACGTACGATATTGTATGGTTTTATAAATACATACTCTCTGAATTTTTAACTGAACGCGTGTTCTTTAGGGAAAACTCAATATCCACCAATATCCAATATCGATCAATATCCAATATCGATTAATATCTAAACCAATCTTCCATTCTTATATACTATGGATGGTTTCAACTTCCCCTGCTGATATGTAATCTCCCGGTAATCATCAGTTGGGAAAAATATAAGATCAGCAAGTTTGCCTATTTCCAGTGTGCCCCGGTCTGCAAGATTAAGGGCAGCGGCGGCTCTACAGGTGATTCCAGCCAACACTTCTGCATTGCTGAGTTTTTCGAAAGTACCCAGAACAGATGCCTGCATCAGCAAGTCTCCCATGGGAGCTGAACCGGGATTCCAGTCAGAGGCAATTGCTAGGGAAGCTCCTGCATCCAGCAATTTTCTGGCAGGTGTATAAGCGACCCCCAATCCCATAGAGGCGCCTGGAAGTGCTACAGAAATGGTGTCCGAATTTGCCAATAATTCTATTTCCTTGTCTCCACTTGCTTCCAAATGATCAGCAGAAATGGCATCAAAATCAACAGCTACCTGAGAGCCTCCAGTGTGAAACTGGTCTGCATGTACAGTGATGTCAAAGCCAATTTCCTTTGCCTTTTGAAAATAGGAATTGATATCTTCAGGGGCAAAGGCTGTGTCCTCAATAAAAGCATCAATGCGATTGGCCAATCCTTCTTCTTTGAGGATGGAAAAAACTTCTTCAGCAATTTTTTTAAGGTAATCCCTCAGCGTGCCTTGGAAATCCTTTGGTGGAATATGGGCGGCCAAGCAGGTGGGGATCAAGTCAGCAGTTGTGTTTTCATTGGCCAGTTTGATTGCTCTTAGCATTTTGAGTTCATCTTCCACAGATAATCCATAGCCACTTTTGACTTCAATGGTGGTGATTCCGTCCTTTAGATGTCTATTTGCTCTCTTGACTGTCAGTTGTGCTAATTTTTCTAGGCTGGCTTTGCGGGTTTGGGTCACTGTGTCCCAGATTCCACCGCCTGCTTTTGCAATTTCAAGATAAGATACACCAGCGTTGCGCATGGCGTAATCTTTGGATCTGCTACCCCCAAAGCAAATATGGGTGTGACAATCAATGAAACCCGGAAGTGCTACAAAGTCACCTTTTAGATTGACCATTTCAGCCCCTATAGACTGTGCTTCAGGGTAGAGATCCCAATATGGTCCTATTTCATAGATTTCTTCATTCTTAATCAAAATACCAGCTTCTTGGATGACATGCAGCTGCTCATCTTTCAATGCTCCTTTCTGAGGAAGTCTTGCCATGGTGAGGGCTTGGCGGATAGGTCCGATGAATGTGTATTTGATGGTTTGCATATTGTTTTTCTATAATGTTTTTGCCACTAACCTGCTTGTTGTTAAGGGGAAATAGGCAATAAATTTAAGTTTTTGCTCGCAAAGACAAATTAAGATAGAGAGAACTCCTGAAAGAAACACTGCTCAATTTATTTGCAACCTTTTGCTTTAACTTTTTTAATTTGTGTATCACGTCATGAAAATAGTTGACACTATTTTGTTTCAATTTGAGGAGTTCAACCCGCTTTGGGGTTGTTGTTTCCTATATCATCATTATTCCCCGGGTTGTAACCCGGGGTTAATCAAAGTTTAACCCTGCCTGCAGCAGGCAGGCACTTCGTGGTTGATCTCCTCTCATTTCTCGCCTCTTGTCTCTCGTTTCTCTGTCTGTCACTTCTCGTCTCTCTTGCTTCATCTCTAGCCTCTCATCTCTAGCTTCTCGCTTTCTCTTTAAAGCCTATCAAACTCCTTCGACCAATCTGTCTCAAGCTGTAATCCTTCTTTGTCAGCGACTTCTCTGGCTAAGGTAAGCAATTCACCACTTTGAATGATAGAGATAGCGGTCTCCATGTCTTCGTACATGATCTGATCTTCCGTGACATGCTTGATTTTTGTCCGCACATGCTCATAAAGGGCTGTCATGATCTTGCCAGACTTCAATGGGGCATGGAAGTCGACAGCTTGGGCAGCACAGAAGAGTTCTACACCGAGAATCTTTTCTACATTTTCGATCACTTGCAAGGCTTTTCTTGCCCCAATAGACCCCATACTTACATGGTCTTCCTGACCAAGTGATGTAGGAATGCTATCAGCTGAAGAAGGAAAGCAAAGTCCCTTGTTTTCACTTGCCAAAGCCGCTGTGGTGTATTGGGGGATCATAAAACCTGAATTCAATCCCGTTTCTTTCAGTAGTAGTTTGGGAACTCCCGGTGTGTCCCCTTCCAAGGAGAGGTAGATCCTTCTATCAGAGATATTTCCGATCTCCGAAGCTGCCAAACAGGCATAATCCAGAGGCATTGCTATGGGCTGTCCATGGAAATTTCCTCCACTTATTGTATGGTTTTCATTGAAGACAACAGGGTTGTCTGTCACCGAGTTGATTTCTGTTTCCAACATGTTTTTAAGGTGTAGCCATGCATTTCGGGAAGCACCATGGACTTGCGGCATGCATCTTAGCGAATATGGATCTTGCACACGTGCGCATGCGGCATGTGAATGGACTATTTCTGATTCGTGGAGCAGGTTGAGGATGGTTTGGGCTACATGTTGGTTGCCTGCATATGGGCGGAGTTGATGGAGTTCGGAAGAAAACGGTTTTGTTGAACCCAAAAGCCCTTCCAGCATCATAGAGCCTGTGATATCTGCGTGGGCAAGAATATTGTAAAATCTTTCCAATACCTTGACCCCAAAAGCTGCAATAAATTGCGTTCCATTAATCAGTGCCAAACCTTCTTTTGGCCCCAAGGGAATAGGGGTAAGCTGATGAAGTTTATATAAATTCTCTGTAGCAATGATTTCTCCCTTGAAATGGACTTTCCCTAATCCAATCAGGGGTAGAAATAGGTGTGATAAAGGTGCCAAATCACCTGATGCACCAACAGAACCCTGTTTTGGGACTACTGGAATGGCATCATTTTCTATATGCCAAATCATCCTGTCCAAAGTAGCTTCCTGAATCCCCGAGAAACCTTTGGCCAATGCATGGATTTTGAGAGTCAACATTACTTTTGATATATCTATTGGTATTGGCTCGCCAACACCTACTGCATGGCTTTTTAGGATGTTCTCTTGCAGTTTACGGGTTTGGTCAGGGGAAATCATGGTCGTACAAAGTGGCCCGAAGCCAGTATTGATCCCATAGACAGGTTTGCCATTGGCAACTATTTTTTCTACCGCAGAAGCACTGGTTCTAATTTTCTCCCTGGTTTCATCAGTTAGGATCCCTTGGGTTTCACCTCTGGCAATGCTAAGTGCACTGGAAGCAGTGAGATGTTCTTGGCCGTATTGGAAAGTGTTTTTCATTTTTTTAAGATTTTTGCCACAAAGGCGCGAAGGCACAAAGATTTTTATTAGGTGGTTTGTAATGCAATTGTATTTTTTAACCAAAACACCATAGTTGTTTAAGGTTTTGTTTTGCCATGAAGACTATATGATAATTTTAATATTATTATACCTTCGTTGCAATTCAACTCAAAAATAGTTCTTCTTATTCATAATTATAAATACCAATTTTAGTATAAATAAATAACCTGTAGTAATTAATTGATTTAAGCGTTTAATTTCAAAACATGATTTGAGTCTATCAAACTTGATTCTTAAATTGTGGTTTTACTAATTTAAATTTATACAGATGAGTTTTGGAGATTTAAGTTTTGATGAAGAGAGAATTGGTAAGTTGATCGTGAATTCTTCTTTTAAGGTACATAAAAATTTGGGGCCTGGTCTTTTGGAAAAAGTTTATGAAGTTTGTCTAGCTCATGAATTGAGAAAGTCAGGTTTGGATGTAAAAAGGCAAATAACCATTCCAATAGTTTATGATGGAATTAAATTTGATGAAGGATTGAGGTTGGATTTGTTGATAGAAGATAAGATAATAATTGAAATTAAAGCTGTTGAGCAAGTAAATCCAGTTTGGGAGGCGCAAATTATCAGCCATTTGAGGTTGACTCGTTTAAAATTGGGATATTTGATAAATTTTAATGTTCCTTTGATAAAGAAGGGGATTAGACGTTATCGGAATTAAATGCGAATAAAGTAGTCTGCCACGAAGCCGAAAAGTCACGAAGGTTATACAGTAAAAGAGTAGTAGATAATAAACTTTCTTAGTGCCTTGGCGACTTTGTGGCTAAAATATTAAAGCTTTGAATATAGAACTCCGACATCTTGAATATTTCCGTGCTGTAGCAGAAGAGCTGAATTTTGGACGGGCAGCAGAACGTCTGTTTATTTCCCAGCCAGGCCTTAGTCGGCAGATCAAACAGATGGAAGAAATCCTAGGGGTACAGCTTTTTGAAAGAACCAAAAGACGTGTAGAACTGACAGCGGCTGGCGAATACCTCAAATCAGAGGCGGATTTTATCTTCAACCACCTAGAATTGACCAAAACACAGCTGAAAGAAATAGCCAAAGGCAATGTTGGAGAATTGAGGATTGGCTTTTTGGGTTCGGCAGCCCATACTGTTTTGCCTGATTTTTTGGTGAAAATCTCTAGGCATTTTCCCGGAATCCAAACTACATTGGAGGAATTGAGCAATGCCAATCAGGTAGAAATGCTGGAAAAGGATAGGTTGGACTTGGGGTTTGTTCGGCTTGCAAGGGTTCCAGATCCATTGCAAATGCAAGTTGTACATATAGATTCTTTTTCTGTTGTATTGCCATTGGGACATCCTTTGTCAGGTGGAGGGTTCAAGAATGTGGGGCAGCTTAAAGAAGATGATTTTATACTTTTTTCCCACGACTATTCTTCGATCTATTTTGATAAGATCATGTCTATTTGCGAAGACCAGGGTTTTTCGCCCAAAATCACACACAAGTCTGTCCATGCACTGACTATATTTAAGTTGGTAGAGGCAGGTTTGGGAGTGGCGATTGTCCCGACTTCACTCAAAGAAGGCTATGATCTGAAAGTAAATTTTATTGAGTTGTTGAATATCCGTCAGAAAACGGAGCTTTTTGCAGTATGGAAGAAGGGGAATAGGAACCCTGCTGTTTCGAAGGTTTTGAATTTACTCAAGTGAAGTTAATATATGCCTTAATATTTCATTCCGATACCCTTCGCTATCGGGACTACTTCCTTGGCTTCAGTTCGCAGTATATTTATACAGCTTCACTTCGCCAACTCGTGTCTTACGCAAACCTGGCTTTTCCAGCAGACCCTAGTTAGATTATACATGTGAAATCCTGCGGATAATTGTCAACTGCGCCACGGACAAGTGTCGACGGTTCACACTTGTGTGCGCATGGAGTAGTCCAATTACCCTGAAAATAGTATGAATACATTGTTTAAATGGCTTCTGGTAAGCAAGCAGATGTACAAGTATCGAATTTTACAATTATAGTTTCTGGAGATTAGTATAGGGCTTTGCTGGAGATGTGCATTCCGTCATTTGTTTCGTGTTGAAATTTTTTTTATTTTCAATATCTTTATTATTAAAATTTTGTTATATATAAAATTTCATTAACTTTTGAAAATATTTTGAATCATCAATATAAACAAATATTATATGATTGGTGTAGTTATATCGAAAGTAAATGAAAAATATAATGAAGGTTCCAGTTTAGATCAAAAATCATATCGATGGGACAAAATTGATGACAGCCTCCTATGGGAAAGGTTCAAATGTGGAGATGAGTCTGCATTTGTGTATATCTATGAAATGTACTTTCAGGAACTTTGCGGATTCGGAAGCCAGTTTGCTCCTTTGGATGTAGTTGAGGATTGTATCCAAGACATGTTTATCGATGTGCGTAAAAAAAGAGCCAAACAGCCTCAATTGAGGAATTCAATAAGATCGTTTTTGTTTCAGGCGCTCAAAAGGAGGATTTTTAATTGGCTGAAAGCGAATAAAGGGAAGCGATTGGAATATGCTGCTGCTGGGAATTTCGATGTAGTGCCATCACATGAATCGTTGATCATCATGGATCAAAGGCAAAAGGAAATATTGGAAAGATTGGATATTGCGCTCGAAGGCCTAAAGGATAAGCAGCGTGAGGTGGTCTATTATTATTTTTACAAGGGAATGAGTTATGAGGAAATCCAGCAATTGATGGGTTTTGGGCAGGTCAAAAGTGCCCGAAATATTGTTTATAAAGTAATTAACAAACTGAAAGACATATTTTGATTTTTCCTGAAGAGGATTTTTTTTTCGATAGTTCCCAATACTATTTTTAGAAAACCACCGGGTTGTACGTAGGTAAAAGACATATTCGTTGAATTTTTTTTTTCTCAAAACTGATGTCATTTGGTAAAGTTGTTTGTCTATGGTGTAAAAGATAGATAAACTTGAAAAATACAGAATTTAATACCGAATATTTTTTGTCCAACAGGTACTTTGTGAAATGGGTAAAAACTCCCGATGATGAAAGTGACCGTTTTTGGGAGAATTGGTTACAAAACCATAAGCTGCATGAGGAAGCTTTTCACAAAGCTAAAAGCATTCTGGAGAATATCAGGTATGCAGAATCCGAGTCAAGTCAGGATAGAAAGGCCGTTATTCTGGAAAACATCCTTGCAGGTAAGACCAGCAAAATTCACAAGGGAAAAACCTTGGGATTAGGCAATCATTCCATTATGCCATTGATCTATAAGTCTATCGCAGCAGTTTTGCTTATTGGGATTTCCTTTTGCTACTTTTTGGATTGTCTGCCTGGGATTGGCATTACAAAAGAGACTCCTGAGGTGGAGTACCTTTCAAGAACCAATCCTTTTGGGCAGAAATCCACCTTTTATTTACCTGATAACTCCAAGGTGATTCTCAATTCAGGAAGTACTATCAGGTTTCCCAAGAATTTCTCAGAGGATTTTAGGGAAGTATTTCTTTCTGGTGAGGCATATTTTGATGTGGCGGCTGATTCTGTCAGTCCATTTTTGGTTAGATCCGGCGAGCTGTATGTCCATGTGCACGGGACATCTTTCAATGTAAAGGCTTATGATGGCTATTCCCATGTCAGTGTGGCACTGGAACGTGGTCTAGTGTCTGTTCATCCGAGCCAGTTGGAGAAGCCCACGAAACCATATTTTCTTAAGCCGGGTGAAAAACTTGTCGTCAGTAGGGATTTTGAAGAGGCGCATAGAACAGGTTTTGACTATGACCAAGAGTTTGGTTGGAAGCTAGGCAAACTGGTGTTCAGTGAGTCTGGAATAGGGGAGTTTGTGGAAAAGCTCGAAAGATGGTATGGAGTAAATGTGGAGATAGAAGGAAAAATACCAAGTCAATGGAGCCTCAATGGGGTATTTGAAAATGAAAGTTTGGAAAATGTATTGAAGGGGCTGTCATATAGCAGAAATATATCCTACAAGATCCAAGATGATAAAGTAACTCTAAGATTGCCTTAGACATCACCATAAATTTAAAATAATCTTTAACCAACCATACCAAATATGACTGATATTTTACAACAAAAAACACACTCATGGACCAAATGTTTTTGGGTGCTGACACTGCTTATCTGGGCAATATGTTGTCCTATGACTTCTGAGGCCTTTGATTCGCAAAAAGAACCTGACATGGACAAGGTTTTTCTCAGTCTCAATGAGCAAAACACCAAACTGAACAAGGTATTCAAGTCGATAGAGTCCAAGACTGGTTTCACATTCTTCTACGATCAGCAACTGGTGAATGTAAGCCAGACTGTGACTTTGGACAAGGCGAATAGCTCTCTTACAGAGGTGCTATATACATTGTCATCGATGACAGGGTTGAGGTTTTTGCAAATAAACAAAGTCATCAATGTGAAAAATGCCGAAATACAGACCCTACGACAAACCTCTTCTTCAGACGTCACGGTGAAGGGGAGAGTGACTTCAGAGTTGGAGGCGGATGGTATTCCTGGTGTGAATGTACAAATCAAAGGTACTACCATTGGAACTGTCACGGAACTGGATGGAAGTTTTGAGATCAAGGTGCCTGATGGCAATGCGGTATTGGTGTTTAGCTATATAGGATACGAACGCCAAGAGGTTCAGGTGGGCAACCGTAGTCGCGTTGATATAATGCTAAAAGAGGATGCCAGGTCAATGGAAGAAGTCGTTGTCGTTGGTTATGGGACGCAAAAGAAAATCCATCTCACTGGGGCTGTCAGCCAAATCTCTTCGGAGATGCTTGAAAACCGTCCGGTAGCCAATATTGGGCAAGCGCTACAAGGTGCTATTCCCAACCTCAATGTAGGTATCGCCAATGGCAGTCCAAATACCGTCCCGAGCTTCAATGTAAGGGGAGGAACCTCGTTTTCTGGAAACAATTTCCAATCAGGCAGTCCACTTATCCTGGTGGATGGTATCGAAATGGACATCAACCAACTGAATCCTGAGGATATTGAAAGTGTCTCTGTGCTCAAAGATGCTGCCTCTGCAGCTGTTTATGGTAGTAGGGCAGCTTTTGGAGTGATGTTGGTCACTACCAAAAGGGGCAAAAAAGACCAACCTGTACGGATCAATTATACCACTTCCTATCAATGGAATTCTCCCTCTACGCGTCCGGATCTCTTGGATGCACTGACTATACAAGAAGCTTCTATAAAAGCGCTGGAACTGGAAAACAGAACTCCTTCTTCCGATATGTTGGAAAGAAGGGATAGAATTGCAGCCCATATGGCAGATCCAGAAAATGTCCCACCGTATTTTATGGAAAACGGCAACATTCAGTGGATTGGCAATACAAGGGTATATGATGAGGCGGTAAGAAATTCATCCCCCATGATGAAGCACAATATCAACATGAGGGGAGGGTCTGGCAAGAACAATTATTACCTGTCTATGGGATATCAAAGCCAAGAAGGACTCTTTAAGATCAATACGGATACACATGATAGGTACAATCTAATGGCGAATGTAAATTCCCAAGTGAATGATTGGTTTTCATTGGAATCCAGAATCTCTTATAACAATACTACCTTCAACGAGCCGGTCAACCCAGCAGGGAAAGGCGGTTTGTGGAGGGCTATGGCTCAAGAACCTGGTAGAAATATCAATATGCCTATCAGGACATCGCCTGATGATCCCGCCCCAAATATGTACACAGACAATATTCTTTCATTTATGGATTATGGTTCGAACAATAGGGAAAACAGGGAAACAAGCTTGTTTGCCTTGGCACCGAAATTCAATCTTGCCAAAAATTGGGTGTTACAGGGTAATTTTTCTTATAAATCCATGAATTTTAGGAGAAAACAGGTCGTACCCGAACTCCGACGTGTGGAAAACCGATGGGACCAGACTACCAACGTGCATACCAATCCTTCCTATGTACAGCGATGGAATCAGCACTCAGATCAATTTGCGGTGAATATATTTTCCGATTACTCCTTTGATCTCAATCAGCATGAATTTTATTTGATGGGCGGGTTCAATCAAGAATGGTATTCCTTTGAATATCTGGGAGGAAGGGGAGAAGGGATATTGACTCCTTTTATTCCCGTAATCCAGCAGACATTGGGTAACCTTTATGCCTATGACAGTGAGTCCGAATGGGCATTGAGGGGAGGATTCTATAGGGTGAGCTACAATTATGGCAGCAAATATCTTTTGGAGTCTAATGGACGCTATGATGCTACGTCGCGTTTCTCAAGAGGAACTAGGTATAAATTTTACCCTTCTGTATCCGGTGGATGGAGGGTGACGGAAGAGGATTTTGCTGCAGGAATCCGACCATATATCAACGAGTTTAAGATCCGTGGATCATATGGTTCTCTCGGTAACCAGAATGTTTCGAATTACCCCTACATTGCTACCTATGGCACGACGCAGGAAGTGCAGCATTTGTTTGGTGGGGCAAGACCTTTGGGGATCAATCCTCCAGGGCTAGTGGATGCCATGTTGACCTGGGAGACTGCAGAGACGTTGGACATTGGCTTTGACCTTACATTGATGGACAAACTGGATTTTACTTTCAGCTGGTATAAAAGAACAACCTCGGATATACTTACTGCTGGAGAAAAACTCCCAGCAGTGCTTGGTACAGGCGTACCAACCAGAAATTCAGGATCCCTGGAAACCAAGGGCTTTGAGTTGACGGCCAAATGGAGGGATGAGCTTAAAAATGGATTGAGCTACGATGTGGCTTTTAACTTATCCGACTATACTACTACGGTAACCAAGTTTGACGGAAACCCCAACAATATCCTGAGTGCATTATATCCCGGGATGATGATGGGTGAAATATGGGGCTATGAGACTTTAGGTATTTTTCAAACCCAAGAGCAGATAGACAATGCACCGACACAAAACCTGCTCAGTCCACTTTGGTTCCCAGGGGATGTACAATACAAGGATTTGAATGGGGACGGAGAGATCACCCCAGGTGCCAATACCCTTGAAGATTCCGGAGATAGAAGTATCATAGGAAACAGCACTCCTAGGTTTCAGTTTGGGCTGAATATGAATGCCTCCTTTAAAAACTTTGATTTGAATATTTTCTTTCAGGGTGTAGGGAAGAGGGATTTTTACATTGGAGACAATATGTATTGGGGTGGAATGGCTGGGGGAACTGGCACCTATGAGGTATATAACAATACATGGACACCTGATAGGCCAGATGCCTTTTTTCCAGCTTACAAAAACAAGGGGGCAAATAGACTCACCCAAACGAGATTCTTGCACAATGCGGCCTATGTACGTCTGAAGAATCTGTCAGTTGGATATAACCTCCCAAGAGAATTGTGCCAATCATTCAAGCTAGAGAGGTTGAGGGTGTATGGAGCCGCACATAATCTTTGGGAGTTCACCAAAGTGCCGACTTTATTTGACCCAGAGGTCATGAGTGCCAACTACCCTATGATACGGTCTTTGGCTTTGGGACTTCAAGTTACGTTTTAATCCAAAATTGAGAAAAAATGAGATCAATCAAATATCTATACAGAATAGCTTTTGTCTGCCTTTTGGTGTCGGCAATACAAGGTTGCAATGATGATTTTATGGACAGGTTTCCCCTGGACCAAATCAATGACGAAAATTTCTGGCGAACTGCCCAGGATTTAGAGTTGTACAATAATTCCCTCTATCCAATATACATCAATGGTTTTGGGTATGGATGGGCAGATGGGTCAGTACAGCCATTTGGGTATAACATCTCCTCGATAGCTTATGGAGACATTATTACCGACAATGCCGTTCCCAATAGTTATTCTAGGGTAGCTGCCAACCAATATAATGGACATATCACAGGGTCTAGTGGATCAGGTGGTTGGTCTTGGGGGAATCTCAGAAGGATCAATTTTTTTCTGGAAAACTACCAACGGGGCAATGTTCCTGATGATGTCAGAAACGTATATGCCGGAGAGGTCTATTTTTTTAAGGCGATGGAGTACTTCGATAAGGTGAAGACGTTTGGGGATGTTCCATGGATTACAGAAGCTTTTGAAACCAATTCCGAGGGCCTCTATGCTCCAAGGGACTCCCGGGAGATCGTGATGGACTCTATTCTGTTGGTCTTGGACAAAGCCATCGCCTACCTTCCCCAAAAAGGGGTTGAGAAACCAGGCAGACTCCATAAAGATGCCGCTCGTTTTCTCAAAGCTCGGGTTGGGCTTTATGAAGGTACTTTCAGGAAATACCATAGTGATTTGGGACTTGATGGAGCCAAATACCTTCAGGCTTGTGTAGATGCTGCAGAACAGTTGATGGAAAACGGCTACAGTATTTATAGCACCGGTGATCCCGATAAGGATTACAACAGTCTTTTTGCACAATTCCAATATAGAAACAACCCTGAGGTGATCTTGTACAAAGAGTACTCTGCCGATCTGAATTTGGGTTCTGCCTTTAGCAGGTATTATGCACAGAATCAAAGGCATCAGCATGGCGCCACCCGCGATTTGGTAGAAGAATATCTCTGTGCCGATGGCTTGCCGATTTCCCAGAGTCCCTTGTATCAGGGTAAAGAGACACTTTCAGATGAGCTGACGAATAGGGATTTGCGGTTGAGACAGACTGTGTGTGACTATGGAGAGTATGCGTTGGCATCCCATGTACAGGGTAGCAATAATTCCCCTTTGCCCAATATCCCCGGTTTGAGTGGAAATAAATGCCCCACAGGATATAGGATTGCCAAGTGGTTTATAGACAGTGTGTCAGATTGGGATTTGGTGACCAGGGGGCAGCAGGCCACCCCTATGTTCAGGTATGCAGAGCTTTTGCTGAATTATGCAGAAGCCAAATATGAATTGGGACAGATGGATCAAGGGGTACTGGATAATACAATCAACAAGATACGTGCCCGTGTAGACATGCCGCCGCTATCAATCGGCAATATCCCGGATGATCCCTCATTGGAACAGAAGTATGCCCAGTATATTGGGTATGTTCCAGCTCCTGTGTTGAGAGAAATCCGCAGGGAGAGAAGGGTAGAGTTGGCATTTGAGAATACCAGATGGGATGACCTTGTCAGGTGGAAGGCTGGTAAGTTTTTGGAGATACCTGTGGAAGGCTTCAAGTTTGAGCAGGAAAGATACCCAACGGTTGTAGTAGATAGGGATGTGTTTCTAAGCGAAGAGGGTTATCTAAGACCATATCATCAGGTATTGCCAGAAGGTAGGCAATGGGAAGATAGACAGTACCTATTCCCGATTCCAATCGAAGATTTGGTGCTGAACCCTAACCTTGTTCAAAATCCAGGTTGGGAATCGAATTGATCCATACTTGATTGATAAACAATTTCTTGTGAAAACTAAGCGATTGTCCAGAAAAATGCAGACAAATAAATTGATCTGGTAGAAAGTTGCGGATAATCGACAACCATCAACTACAGCTGTAAATAAAGTGTGAATATTATTTTAAGTGGTTACTGCTTTGAAAGCAGATATACATGTTAAACAAAAACTATTTAATTATGAAGAATTTAAAAAACTGGATTTATGTGGGCCTCTTCTTAGGAATGGCATGTGCACCCATTGATGATAACCCACAGATTATTCAAGAACCAGACCCGGAACCGGGATTTATTGTAAATGAACATAATCTCAATGTGGTCTATTTTGTGCCCAATGACAACCCTGAAGTTCCTGGATATAGAGAGAGGTTACATGATATGCTTGTTTATTTTCAGGAGTTTGTGGGTGATGAAATGGATAGGAATGGGTTTGGCTATAAGAGTTTTGGGTTGGCTTGGGATACATTGGACAACCAAAACAGGGTAGATATCATTACAATTCAAGGGGAGCATGACCAGGCTACGTACGACTATGGAAGTGGTTCTGCTATTTTGGGGGAGATAGCTGCATATAAAAATGCGCATCCAGATAGGTTCAGCAGTCAGCATATGCTGATCCTGCTGCCTCAGCGGACAGATGGGGGAAGTCAGCCTTTTTACGGGCTTGGACGCAATTGCTTTGCGGTAGACAACCCTAATATAAAAGTATCAGAAATACCGACAACGACTTCAAATCTGATCGGTGGGATGATACATGAACTAGGCCATGGGCTTGGACTGCCACACAATAAAGGTACCCGATCTGAAAGACAGGAGTTTGGAACTTCCCTGATGGGTGCAGGCAATACGACTTTCGGAAGGTCTCCTACCTTTATTTCCAAAGCTGAATGTGCAATACTCAATAGGAATCAGATATTTGAGTCTGAATCAATACCCGACATCTACGGTGGAGCAACGACCACAGTAACCCCGTCCGTTAGTTACGATGGATCGTCAAATACCCTGACACTTACTGCTGAGTTTACAAGCAACAAAACCTTAAGTGATGTATTGGTCTGGCTGGATCCCAATGTTGACAATGAGGGGGTCGGGGCAAACCGTGACTACAATTCCGTGGCTTGGTATGTAGGCAATCCAGGCGGAAACCAGTTCAGTACGAGTTTTGAATTTGGGGAGATTGAGGATCACGGGGATTGGCCATACGAAATGAGGGTTAGGCTCTTGATGGAAAACGGGACAATAAATACACATTCATACTCCTTTAAATTCAACAATGGAAATTTTGAAACAGACTCGGGGGTGATGGTCTATCAACATTCAAACTATAACGGATGGGGTGTGGAATTGTCACCTGGAAGTTATACAACAGCTGATCTAGTCGCACTTGGTGTTACCGATAATGACATCAGTTCGATCAAAGTCCCATTGGGATTAAAGGCAACGTTGTATGCAGGGGATGATTTTACAGGCCAGGCATTTGATGCAGGTGCAGGTAATATTTGGTTTCTTTCCAGTTTCAATGACATGACTTCATCTATTGTTGTCAGTGAACAATAAATACTTTAATAAAAATTCATGAATAATAGAAAATATAAAATCACCTTCACATGTGCCTTTCTAGCACTGCTTTTTTCGGGAGTACTAGCCTATGGTCAGCAGGCAAACAGGCATAGAAGTTCTGTAACCCTGGAGCATGGTTCGAAAAGATTGGGAAAAAGAACCGATCCTATGATGGGAGTCTGGCGGAACTATGGATTGGGACAGTTTATCCATTGGGGGCTATATGCCATTCCGGGAGGGCATTGGGATGGGAAATACTATTCTGGTGCTGCCGAGTGGATCAGGTCTTGGAACGAAATGCCCAAAAATGCATATGATGAACTTTACAAGGTGTTTGATCCCAAAGCCTATGATCCCAAAGCTTGGGCAAAACAGGCCAAGGATATGGGCGCTAAATACATGATCATCACGACCAAGCACCATGATGGATTTTGCTTATGGCCAAGCCAATATACAGATTATTCTGTAGCCAAATCCCCCTACAATAAAGATATCATAGGGCCAATGGTCGAAGCTTATGATGCAGAAGGGATTGATGTATATCTCTATTTTTCGGTTATGGACTGGAATCATCCGGGCTATAGAAGTAAGCTGGAGACAAAAGAAGACGAGGAAGCATATGAGGGGTTTAAAGAATTTACAAGAAACCAACTATTGGAGCTGCTCGCCTTCTACCCGAGTACAAAAGGATTGTGGTTTGATGGAACATGGGATCAGGCATGGATTCAGCAGGCTGCATTTGCTGATGAGCTTGAGGAGGAAATGAGAAGCGTAATACCAGGACTGATCATAGGAAGCAGGTTTAGGGCAGATGAGAACGGCAAAAGACACTTTGATACCAATGGGGATTTGATGGGGGATTACGAGCAGGGCTGGGAACGTAAGATGCCAAACAGGATCGAAGATGTCAATGGGAACGACTGGGATTGTGTCATGACTGTTCCGGAAAACCAATGGGGCTATCACTCTGATTGGAAGGGACATGTGAAAAGTAGCGTAGAACTCATCGAGATGATGGTCAAGGCAGCGTCTTTGGATGGGAATTTTGTCATCAACTTTGGTCCTGATGGACAAGGGAATATCCGTCCCGAAGAAAGTCTTATCGCGAAGGAAGTAGGAGAATGGATGGAGTCAAATGCAGAGGCAGTGTATGACTGCGGCTATCTGGATTGGGAAAAACAAGACTGGGGATACTACACAAGAAATAGGAAAACTGGAAATGTAAATTTGGTAGTGTTCAATTATCCGGCATCTGGAAAGCTCAGAGTGAAGGTTCCCAAAGGGATTAAGATCCAAGGTATAGATTTGATAGGCACGAATGGAGGGACGATAGATCTAGAAGAGATCCATAGGGATGAGTACTTTTTGGGTCTGCCCAAAGGAACTGACCATACTAAGCCGGTAGTCTTGGTCATGAAGATAGTTGAGGGAGATGCAGAGGTTCAGGGGGTATATGAGAAAGCCAAGATATAAATAAAATAAAACAATTAAACCTAGCTTCAAATCCCGGAGGGAGGACTTATTGGTTTTCCTTCCGGTGATTCTTGTTGAAGAGTTGGCACATAGAATATTTGTTCCCTTTTGCTTAATCCTGGAACAGGGTAGCATTAAGATGGTTTGTTTTCTGTAAATTAAATCGTTAGGTTTGTTTTTAAACTAACAGTTCCTAATGAAAACATTTGACTCTCTTGTAATTATTCTGTTTTTTGTTTTTTGGGCTTGTGATTCTGGGAATTCGGCGAGGAATCAGGATTATCAGTTAAAATCTATTGGGTATGCTGCTGTAAAGATTGGTGAAACCACCCCTAATTTTAGTATGGGTTTGCAATATTTTTCAGAGGGGGAACAAGAATTGTTGTTTAACATTAACTGGGCAACAAACTCTCTTCAAATTTATGATTTGGAGAAAGAAGATATGATCAAAACCATGATGTTTGACAAAGAAGGAGATCAGGGTGTTGGTGAATTGATGGGGTTTCATGTACATACCATGGACAGTATTTTTCTATTTTCACAACGTGGGGGAGATTTTAGCTTGGTAGATACCACAGGAAATATCAAGCAAAGGTTTAAGTACGAAGCTCCAAAAAACCATACAAATGCATTTGTCCACAATATAAGTTTTGTGACACCCCCAGTCATCCGAGGCAAGGATGTCTTTTTTAAGACAAGGCCAGCTGTAGTGAATAATTATCTTGAAATGACAGATGATCTTTTGTCTTCTTCAAGTTTAGGTTTTATGTTTGATATGGAGTCAATGGAAGTTGTTTTATTGCCCCATCACTACCCAAAGGGATATTTGGAAGATGGGCTTAGAAGATTTGAAAATAGTAGATCTCAAGGCAAAAATAAGATCGTTTACTCCTTTTTCGGAGATCATAATTTGTATTGTGCGGAGGATTTTGATTCCCCTTTGAAAGCTGTAAATGGAAGAAGTCAATTTCTAAATGAAAGATTACCATTGTTGCCGACAGAAGGAGTTCCCCTTGAATCACAAAAGTACAGTTTTGCTTCGTCTCGATACGACAACTTGATTTATGATCCTTTCAGAGCTGTTTTTTACCGATTTGCTTATCCAGATTTGAAAGTGGAATCAGAGGAAGAGGTAAGGGCATTGAGGAGTAATCCGGGACCGTTCGTTGTGATGATTTTTGATGGAGAATTAAATATTTTGGGAGAGACTTATTTTGAAGGGGGGAAATATCTTCCCATGAATGCTTTTGTTGGGCAGAAAGGATTGTATGTCTCCACAAACAACCCGGAAAATTCAGAGAATCAAGAAGATCAGATGAGATTTGAAGTGTTTAGTTTCATCCGTTCTTAAGAAGTTTTTGAAATATGATAACTCTAAGGAATTGCGTGAATTAAGCTGGGAATGAAAGTTTAGTTTTATGAAAAGTACTATTCACTAAATTTTGTAGGATCCCTTCTACTGTCCCAAAAGGATAAAATCAATATTTTCTCAAATTTAACTTCATAAAAAATCAAGTAATCGCGAACTATTTTGAATCGTACATTTCCTTCATCGGTAGACTTGCCTACTTCTGGATGTAATTGAATCAGTTTGATAGCATCCCAAAATAGAGAGTCTAGTTTTTTGCTATATTGGATAGACTTTTTTCTGTTTTTCCAATATTTCAAGCCTCTCGGCTTGGGCTTTTTTTGATCAAATTACCCGTTTAACCATGAATCGATTTCTGAATTTGCATTTTCTTCGGTCAGGATTTCACCTTCATTAATCTGTCTCTTTGTTTCTTTATACGATGATATATCGTATTTTTGTAAAAAATTAATATTATGAAAGTTACAGCAATAATCCCTGATGATTTGATAGCTGAAGCTATGGAGCTTTCTAAGTCAGGTACTGTCACAGATACTTTGAAAATAGCTTTGAAAACTTACATTAGATCTCAAAAACTAAAAGAGCTTGGGACTATGGTTTTGAATGAACCTTTGGAATTCAAATATTCTTCCCAGGAATTACGTGAATTAAACCGAAAATGAAAGGAGTTGTATTTGATACTTCAGTCTGGATTGAATTTTTGAAAGGTAATCCGAAATTCTTTGACACCTGTCAAGAACTTTTGGAAAATGACAGAGTCTATGGGCTTGAACTGATTTTTGCTGAATTGCTGCAAGGGGCAAAAGGAAAGAGAGAAATTGATGCGATTTTGGCTTATGCTTCACTAGTTTCTACTTTGGATGAACCCTATTTAATTATTGAATCGGGATTGATGTCACAAAAATATAAGTACATCAATGATGGTGTGGGATTGATAGATGCGGTGATCTTGGAAGCAGCGAGAAAAAATGAACTCAAACTTTGGACTTTGGATAAAAAGTTGAGAAAAGTATCAGGTTATGATTTGCTTTTTTAACGATCAAAGTACCAAACCATTTACCCAGTTTGTGATGAATTTTTTTGGTTCTTCGTTTATATCGTATGCCTCCATGATTTTTATAGGGTCTTCTTTGAAAAAGTGTCCAATCCCTTCAAATATCTTGGTCTCTATGTTTGGGTTTTGCATGGTTTCAAGTGTTTGGATTTCCTTTTTGGTACTGATTAACTGATCTTTTTCTCCTATTGCATAAAGTGTTGGAATAGCTAAATTTTCAAAAAATGGTTCAAAGTTCCTCTTGATCATCTCGAGGTTGTAGGGAGTGGAAAAGTATGAGAATTTCTTATACCGCTTTTTGGTATAGCCGATCTCCTTAGCTTTTTTATAAGCAATTTTTCTTATTTCCTGATTTGGAAGATGGCTGTTTTTACCGATTTCATCATTGATGATCTCCATTACTTTAACCTTCTCTTCCAAGGTGTTGTATTTGAATTTATCTATAAGAATAGGATTGTCGTTTTCTATTTGGTGGATAAAAAAGGCTCCATGTTTTTGTACTGGACTTGCCAAAAAGACAAGGAAATCTGGCTCAATACCCATTTCCATAGCCTCCAATACTCCCATTCCTCCATAGCTATGTCCCAACATTCCAAAAACCTTTCCTTCAAGCACGGGGATGGTTTTCAGTTCTTCAAATAATGAATGCACATCTCTCCCAAGCATAGATAGGGTATAGCTGTAATCATTATAAGTACCTGTTGAGCTTCCATTCCCACGTTCATCGTATCTGAAAACAGCTATGTTTTTTTCTAAAAAAGCTTCTGTCAAATAAGGTTGATTGTGTCTTGTTTCCGGTCCTGAGCCCGGCACTATAAATACAACTTTTGAAAAATTCTCGGAAGGAACAACCAAATTACCTGAAAGTGAAACGTCATCCGCTTGATTGCGGGCTGTGATTTGGAATTCAGAATAATTTGATTCCATCTTAATCTTCCTTTCATGGGGGAAGATTTCTTGACCATTGCCAATCAATGTTGTCATAAGAAAGATAAAAATCCAAACTGTAAATTTTTCCATATGGTAATTATCTTGATTTTGAGGTTTACTTCAAAAATATGTTGTTTTATTTAACATGTTTTAAATGACAAATTTGAAAAAGGGTAAGAGTTTTCTCTGATAATAAGAAGGTTGAAATGAAAAAAAATACATAAATTGTTATAACTTGTTATTACATGCTGTTAACTTTAAGCATGGAAACCAAAATCAGAAAAATTGGAAATAGTAGTGGGATTATTTTACCTAAATCCTTGATTGATAAATATGATCTCACTGAGGTGATTATTGAGGATCATGGTGATGGAATCATCATCAAGCCTGCAAAGAAATCCCTGTTTCAGGCCAAGATGGAAGATGCCAGAAAAAACAAAACGACCATTTACATAGAAATGGAAAGGCAAGCTGCCCAATCAGAAGTCAATGCTTTCTATGGGGAGGAAGCTAAAAATTGGGGAGACATAGACACTGAAATTATAGAATGATGAAAAACGGTCAAGTATGGTTGGTGGACTTTGAACCTCAGGCCGGACAAGAGATCAAAAAGATCAGACCCGCCATCATTGTCAATTCAAATGCGTTGGGAATTTTGCCTTTGAAAGTGGTAGCCCCTCTGACAGATGGTCTGAAACAGCAACAAGCCTGGATGGCCAAACTTTCCCCTAGTCAAAAGAATGGCTTATCTAAAACTTCTTTTGCAGATTGCTTTCAAGTAAAAAGTATTTCTGAGAAGAGGTTTGTCAAGAAAATTGGAGTCTTAAACGAAGAAGAAATGGCTGAAGTGAAATTATGTCTCGCTAAAGTATTGGAGTTGATTTTTTAAAATAAAATGAAAAGTATTGAATTGATATACAGCATGAAAATAAACCTAATTCTACTTTTCTGTATCAGCATCCTTTTCTCTTGCAATGTTGAAAAGGAAAAAGAACCGGCATACCTTAGATACATTGGGGATATTGAATTTGATCCAGAAATAGATGATCCGGATTTTAAACTTTGTTATTATGAAAGCTCGGTTTTTCAATATTTCAGTTTTAGTTCCCTAGAGACTTTTGTGGGTGAGAAAGAGGCAATTGATGATTATTTTAAGGAGAACTACAAACCGGTTGATATCAATGAATCCGGTTGGATAAGGATTCGGTTTATTGTCAATTGCAATGGGGAAACTGGACGGTTTAGAATGATCGAATCTGATGAAGATTATAAAGAAAGACCCTTCAATACAAAAATTTCAAGCCAACTCATGGCATTGACCAAATCGCTTGAAGGTTGGCAAGGTTTTGAAAATGAAGAGCATTCTTTAGATTACTATCAGTATTTGGTGTTCAAAATTAATAACGGGGCAATTGAACAGATTCTTCCATGAAACAACTTCTTACATTTTCGCTTTTTATTTGCATGTTTTCTGGAGCAATGAGTCAGCAAAACTGCTATTGGTTTAAGCATAACGGTGACATGAAGAGATATGAGGCATGTATAGAAGCTGAAAAAGCAGGGGCATATTATCAATTTAGCAAAGAATACCATGAAGTTTATGACAGGGTGATCGAAATGGATCCTACTTGGGCGGTTCCCTACCGGGCAAAATCGGTATCTTATCTCAAAGCTGGAGATTTTATTAATTGGAAAAAATTGATGGACAAAGCGGTAGAATATGATACTTTGTCCTACTTGCCCTATCGTGCAGGGTGTAGGTTTCAATTTTTCAGGGATTACAAAGGAGCTATAGAGGACTTGTTGCTATTGAAAAAAGTGACTAACAACGAAATGGGATATACACCGAATGGACAATATCATCTAGATATTGTCTTAGCACTATGTTACAAAGCTACTGGACGGTCTGAGGAAGCCATAGAAGTGATTTTCGAGAGATTTAAGGACGATAGTTATGAAGTTGGGATTTTTGATTATATCCATCTGGGAGTTTTGTATTTGGAGAAGGGGGAATACAATAAAGCCATAGAATATTTGAAAAAGCAGGAAAAGTTTAATGACTTAGCCGAAAATAGGTTTTATATAGCAATGGCTTACAAAGCACTTCAACAAAAGGGGAGTTGTCTACAAAATCTAAAAGCCTCTAAAGAGCTATATCAAAACAACCTAAAAATGCATGATCCCTATCAAGAGCCCATGGATAAAATTTATTTAAGCACGATTGAGAGGGGACTTAGCGAGAATTAGGCTTTGTTAAACATGGTTTAATGTCTCACTCAGGGGTTAACCCACTCCCTTTAGGTGAGGACTTTAGCTTAATATTTTTGTGTCCTTTGTGTATTCATAGTGTTCTTTGTGATTTAGTTTTTTCACCACCCAAGACCACTAAGGTTTCACAAGGTTCACAAAGAATTTATTTTGTATATTTTTACTTTTCTCTTGTAGTCGAATTCAATTGAAACAAAGCTCATTGGTCTTAAGCCGAGAGTAGTTTACATTTGATTTGGCAAAGTATTAAATCATTTTGCGTAGTACTTGCTAGAACTAATGCTGGGCATCATTTTGTATTGGAAAGGTCGCTGAAGGGAAATGGAATTACTACGATATCACCTTTTACAAATCCTTCCATGCTTCATCTTCTTCTTTTTTATCCCAGTCTTTTTTCAGCTGAACTCAATCCCTAATTTCCCTAAAATTTCTACAAAATACTCTGGAAGCGGTGCTTTTATTTCGATTGACTCTTGACTGATTGGATGTTTGAAACTGAGTTTCCAAGCGTGGAGTAGGAGCTTGTGAGAGTCGAGTTTTTCCCTGAAAAACCTGTTTTGTCTAGTCTCGCCATGTGTGCTGTCGCCGATGATATAGTGCCGGGCATGCGCCAGATGTCTTCTGATCTGATGCATTCTTCCTGTATGGGGATAGGCTTGCAATAGTGAGTAGCGGCTAGTTGGATAGCGTGGGGTGGAAGAGTAGGGGATCTCTGTTTCTGCCAACTTCCAGAATTCTGTTTTGCAGTCTTGCAATTCCCCATCGAGGTCTTTTTTTAATGGATGCTCGATGATCCAATTTTTCTCCGTTGGAATTCCTCTCACCACAGTCAAATAGTGTTTTTCGATTTCCGAAGTGGGGAAAAGGGGTTGCAACAAAGCTGCAGCCTCTGGTGACTTGGAAAACAACAAGACTCCGGAAGTAGGTCTATCGATTCTATGCAATGGATAGACCCACTGTCCGATTTGATCCCTGAGCAGCTGCATGGCAAACACAGGGATTTCGTCTTTTGCCAGTTTTGTCTTGTGGACCAACAAGCCCGATGGCTTATTGATGGCGATGTAATCATCGTCTTCAAAAAGGATTTCCAACAGCATTATTTAAGATATTGTGCCAGAACCTATACTTTCCTCACCTTGATACCAAGCAACAAATTGACCTGAAGCGACACCTTTTTGTGGAACATCAAATATCACATACAGTCCATTTTCCTTCATCAGCAATGTCGCAGGACTCAATGGTTGCCTGTATCGGATCCTAGCCATGTATTTCGCAGATTCTCCTACTTTCAGCTGTAAGTCTTCCCGAATCCAATGGATTTCCTTCGATTCTACAAACAAGCCATTTCGGAGCAAGCCAGGATGTGTTTCACCCAGTCCTGTATAGATTACATTTTCCTTGGTATCTGTAGCAATGACAAAAAGCGGCTTGCCAGTCCCGCCAACTTGAAGTCCTTTCCTTTGTCCTACGGTAAAATAATGTGCTCCATGATGCTCTCCAAGCTTTGTTCCTTGCTCAGCAGTGTAATTCTCTGGAAGACAAATGCCATTCAATGTTTCCAAATCTAAATCTTCTACTGGAATTCCAGCCGGAATTTTCTTTTTATCATAGATTGATAACTTTTCCGGTACTACCAGGATATCACCTTTTTTGGGCTTGAGTTGTTGCTGGAGAAAATCAGGGAGTCTAACTTTTCCTATAAAACACAAACCTTGGCTATCTTTTTTGTCTGCGGTAATCAGATCTTGTTCTTTGGCGATTTTCCTTACATCAGGCTTTTGAAGATGACCGATCGGGAAAAGAGCTTTTGCCAATTGCTCCTGATTGAGTTGGCAAAGGAAATAACTCTGGTCTTTGTTTGGATCGGCACCGGCAAGCAACTGATAGATTGGTTTCCCATCTACTTCTATTTCCCCTTTTTGGCAATAATGCCCTGTAGCGACAAAATCCGCTTTGAGTTTTTGTGCTGCTTTCAAAAAGATGTCAAATTTGATTTCCCTGTTGCAAAGGATGTCTGGGTTTGGCGTCCTACCGGCTTTGTATTCGGCAAACATATAATCAACGATTCTCTCCCGATATTCTTCACTGAGGTCTATCGCTTGGAAGGGAATCCCAAGCTTTTCTGCCACCAGCATGGCATCAGTACTGTCCTCCATCCATGGGCATTCATTGGAAATGGTGACGGATTCGTCATGCCAGTTTTTCATAAACATTCCGATGACTTCATACCCTTGTTCTTTCAATAGATATGCCGCCACAGAACTATCCACACCGCCGGAAAGACCGACTACCACTCTTTTTCTTGTATTCATTTGTTTTCAATTTTCATGGATTCAAGGTCCATGAGGATTTCAATAATACCAAACAGTTTAAGCTGTTCATTAAGTTCACAAAGTTACTTTTTAAATATGGTTATTGAGCTGTATAAAATAAGCAAAACAGGATATGTTTATTGTTTTCACTTTTTTAGCATAGACAATTCAATGTCGCTACGATAAGACCTTCCAGATTTTTTATTAGCAAGAGGCATGGATCTTAATGTCTCACTTTGGGGGAAAATCCCTCGTCTTTAGTGTTTTTTTTCCCATCAACACAATCCAATCTTATTAGTGGCTTCGTAATTCCTTTTCATAGACCAACAAACAAAAACTATTATGCGAAAAATTAATTTTACCAGGGGACTAAGGGTTCTCTCGATTTTGACAATGAGTGCAGTGATTTTTAGCTGTAACGATGATGAAAAAATGCCAGATATGAATGTGCCGGGGATGGCTCCTGAGGTGGAGTTTATGGCTTTGACTTCGGACAATAGAATTGTAAAGTACGATGCTAGGGAATTGAATTCCCCAATGGATGTAATGAGTGTAAATGGATTGGAAAGCGGAGACAACATTATAAGTATAGATTACAGACCCGCTACAGGACAATTGTATGCGCTGGGTTCTTCCAGTAGGTTGTATGTGATCAATGAAAATACAGGGGATGCCACCGTTTTGGGAGAATCTTCTTTTTCGCCTGCCATCATGGGTGATAATGCATCCATCGATTTTAACCCAACAGTAGATAGGATCAGGCTGGTGACTGCTTCGGGACAAAACCTGAGATTACATCCAGAATTGGGTACAGTAGTAGCTACAGATGGTGACATCAATGGAGGTATGAATCCGATGATCGGTGCTGTGGCCTACACCAATAGTATGGCTGGTGCAAGCTCTACCCAATTGTTTGATATCGATTTTTCCCAGAACAAATTATACCTGCAAAACCCTCCGAATGATGGTGGCTTGGAAGAAATTGGTGATTTGGGAATTGATTTTATGGGTATGGGTAATTTTGATATCATAGCGGACAATTCCGTAGCCTTGGCTGTGACAAGACATGAGGAAGAATCAAAGCTCTACACCATCAACCTTTCTAGTGGAAAAGCGGAATGGGTTGGGACTTTCGGCTTGCCTGTCATTGGTTTGGCTTTCAAAACCAATCCTGTAGCCTATGCAGCATCAGAAGATAATATGCTTTATAGGTTTGATCCGACCAATCCCAGTATGAACCCTGTGGCCTTTAATGGACTGTTGACAGGAGAGACTGTAGTGGGTTTGGATTTTAGGCCGGCAAATGGTCAATTGTACGCAATCACCAGTGCAAGTAGGATCATGACAGTCAATACAGCCAATGGGCAATTGGCATTGGTAGGAGCTCCATTGACTCCCCTATTGCTAGGAACTAGTTTTGGGTTTGATTTCAATCCAACTGTTGACAGGATCAGGTTGGTAAGTAACTTGGGTCAAAATCTAAGATTGCACCCTGATTTGGGAACTGTAGTGGCAGTAGATGGCAACTTGAATCCAGGTTCACCAATGGTGAATGGAGCAGCCTATACCAATAGCATTGCAAATGCGACAACAACAGTTCTGTTTGTCTTGGATAGCGAAACTAATATGCTTTACAGACAAGATCCTCCTAATGATGGTGGTTTGGTTGGAATAGGCAGTTTGGGAGTGGATTTTACAGCTGACAACGGTTTTGATATAGGAGGCAACTCCAATATGGCATATGCTTTATTGGAAGTAGGATCGTCAACTGGCGTTTATTCGATCAATCTTACCTCAGGGGCAGCAACAAAAGTTGCAGACTTTAATATCAAAGCTACAGCAATGGCAGTTGGGTTAGGGTTTTAAGTTGATAAACAATTAATTTGATGACAAAACCGACTCTTATATTGGGGTCGGTTTTTTTCTTTTGGGGAAATGATAAAAGCATGCCCACTAGAAATTGCAATGGTGTCCATATACTTTTTCTGGGGGTGGCTTTTGCTCTCGAAAACAATTGCTCCGATCAGCAAGGTGAATGGAAATAACCTCAAGTCTAGCCTGCCAATTGATGTTTAAGTAATTTTTTACATGAAAAATCAACAGTTTTAGATAGATTTAGGGTTGGTTGGTTTGGATGCGTCCTTCAACAGTCTCAATAAATAGAGTGAAGTCCATACTTCATATGGCGTTTGCAATTGGTTATTAAATAATGTATTATGTATCAAAAAGTTATCTTTTTTCTGCTTTCATTTGGTCTGGTCTTAGGAGTGTTTGGCCAGGACAGGCTTCCTTATCAGGATGCTTCATTGGATACCGAAACCCGGATCCAAGATTTACTCAAAAGAATGAGCTTAGAGGAGAAAGTGGGGCAGCTTTCCACTTTGTTGGGGTGGGATATGTATGAGAAAGAGGGTGGGAAAGTCAGTCATAGCAAAGCTTTGGAGCAGGCTGTACAGGAAAGGTATATCGGTTCCTTATGGGCGACCTTGCGTGCCGACCCATGGACACAAAAAACACTTGTATCAGGTTTGGATCCTGAACTGGCTGCTAAGGCCACCAATGCCATACAGGATTTTGCTGTCAGGCAAAGTCGTTTGGGTATCCCGTTGATCTTGGCAGAAGAAGCCCCACATGGACATATGGCTATAGGGACAACAGTCTTTCCTACTTCCATTGGTCAGTCAAGTACCTGGAACCCATTGTTGATCGAGGAGATGGCAAAAACCATTGCCAAAGAAACCAGGTTGCAGGGAGGGCATATTGGTTATGGACCAGTACTTGATTTGGCGCGTGAACCTCGATGGTCTAGGGTCGAGGAAACCTATGGAGAGGATCCTTATCTGAACAGTCAAATGGGCATGGCTATGGTGAAGGGCTTTCAAGGGGAAAGTCTCCAGTCCGGTGAAAATATAGTTTCCACACTTAAGCATTTTGCGGCCTATGGTGTGCCTGAAGGTGGGCACAACGGATCAGGGATGAGTGTTGGCCAGAGAGAATTGAATCAAAGTTACTTCCCCCCATTCAAAGCAGCAGTTGGGGTGGGGGCATTGTCAGTGATGACATCCTACAACTCCATTGATGGTGTTCCCAGCACTGCCAATCCATATTTGTTTCGGGAGATGCTGAGAAAGCAATGGGGGTTTAATGGGTTTGTGGTGTCTGACTTGGGAAGCATCAGCGGTCTGAGGGGAAGCCATCATGTGGCTGCTACCGGAGAAGAGGCAGCCAGTTTGGCGCTGCGTGCCGGAGTTGATGCGGACTTGGGAGGCAATGGTTTTGACAAAAACCTTGTCGCAGCAGTGCAAAAAGGAATGGTGGAGGAAAGTATGTTGGATGAGGCAGTTGCCAATGTACTGCGCTTGAAGTTCGATATGGGATTGTTTGAAAATCCATTTGTTGACCCATCCAGGGCTAAGCAGGAAGTAAGGAAGTTAGAGCATATACAACTTGCACGGCAGGTAGCCAAGGAGTCGATTACCTTGTTGAAAAATGAAGGAAACCTATTGCCATTGTCTAAATCCCTCCGCAAGGTGGCGGTGATAGGTCCCAATGCAGACAATATCTACAATCAGTTGGGGGATTATACTGCTCCCCAACCAGAAAGCAACGTGGTGACAGTTTTGGAAGGTATTCAAAATAAAATCGGCAAAGAAAATGTTGAATATGTAAAGGGGGTGGCCGTCCGCGATACTACCCAGTTGGATATTGATTTGGCTGTAGCTGCTGCAAAGCGGGCGGAAGTGGTCGTAATGGTGCTTGGTGGGAGCAGTGCACGTGATTTCACTATTGAGCATGAGGATACCGGGGCAGCTCGTGTGAGCCAATCCAATGGAGGAATCATCAGCGATATGGAAAGTGGGGAAGGTTATGACCGGATGACTTTGGATCTGATGGGGCATCAGCTGAAACTGCTGCAGGCAGTACAGGAAACAGGTACGCCGGTGGTTTTGGTCCTTATAAAGGGTAGGCCTTTGTTGCTCAATTGGGCTGCTGAAAACATCCCTGCCATGCTAGATGCGTGGTATCCAGGGCAAGAAGGTGGAAATGCAATTGCCGATGTGTTGTTTGGTGATTACAATCCTGCCGGAAGGTTGCCGATTTCGGTACCGGTCTCTGTAGGCCAATTGCCGGTATATTACAATTACAAGGTACCCAAGAAGCATGATTATGTGGAGAGCGGTGCTGAGCCCTTGTATGCCTTTGGCCATGGGTTGAGTTATACGGAATTTGTTTATGAAGACCTTCAGGTAGCAGTTGGGGGTGATGTTGAAAATCCTACGGTATCCGTAACCTTCCAAGTACAAAACAGAGGGGAAATGGGTGGAGATGAGGTTGTGCAGCTTTATTTGCGGGATTTGATAAGTTCTACAGTGACGCCAATTAAGCAATTGGTGCGTTTTGAAAGAGCCTATATTCCGGCTGGTGATCAAAAAACTTTCACTTTTGAATTGGGGAAAGAGGAAATGCAGTTATTGAATATGGACATGGAGTGGGTGGTTGAACCAGGGGAATTTGATCTTATGGTAGGCGCTTCCTCCAATGATATCCGTATGAGCCAAATATTTGAAATCAAATGAGAATCTTAAGCAATAAATCGGTTGCTGCCATGCTGGCCATTGGAAGCGTAGCATGGTTGGTTTCCTGTCAGGATAATCCAGTTGCCATAGAAGATAGGCTTTCCCTTACAGCATATGTGAACCCATTGATTGGTTCCGGTTTTCATGGGCATGTATTTGTTGGTGCCAATGTGCCTTTTGGGGCAGTACAGTTGGGACCGGTCAATATCACAGAGGGTTGGGATTGGTGCTCGGGTTACCACTATTCCGATTCCACCATCATAGGTTTTTCCCATACCCATTTGAGTGGAACAGGTATTGGGGATTTGGGTGATATATTAGTCATGCCAGCCGTGGGTGAGGTGAAAATCCAAAAAGGAGAAGCCGAAAAACCCGAGACAGGTTATTTTTCTTATTTTTCCCATGATAGGGAGGAAGCAAAAGCAGGTTATTACAGAGTAGCCCTTGACCGATACGATATCCAAGCGGAAATGACCGCCACCGAAAGGGTAGGTTTTCATCGTTATACTTTTCCTGCTTCCCAGAGAGCTAAACTGATATTCGACTTGGAAGAAGGTATCGGAGGTGGCATGTCTACCGAGACTTACCTGGAAGTCTTGGATGGGGAGACATTGGTTGGGTATCGTTATTCATTAGGCTGGGCAAAGGATCAGAAAATCTACTTTGCTGCCAAATTTTCTAAGCCATTCAAGAGTTTGGATACATACGAAAATGGAGAAAAGGAACAAAATCGCACCAGAAAAGGCAAGAAAGTAAAGGCCGTAGCACATTTTGAAACGGAAGCTGGAGAGCAGGTGCTTTTGAAGGTAGGCATATCGCCTGTGAGTTATGAAAATGCCTTGCTGAATATCGAAACGGAACTTGATCATTGGGACTTCGAACAGGTGGTGGCAGAAGCCGATCAGAAGTGGGAAAAGGAGCTTGCAAAGATTGAGGCAAGCTTTATCGAAGACCACCAGAAACGTACTTTTTACACTGCCTTCTACCATACCATGATCGCCCCCTCAATTTTCAACGATGTCAATGGTGAATACAGAGGGGCTGATGGCAAGGTTTATCAGGATGAAAGCTTTACAAATTACACTACTTTTTCGCTTTGGGATACCTATAGGGCTATCCATCCACTCTATACCATTATCCATCCGGATAGGGTAGAAGACATGGCTATGACCATGCTGCAAATCTATCGGCATCAGGGGAAGCTTCCAGTTTGGCATCTAATGGGCAATGAAACAAACACCATGGTAGGCTACAGTGCTGTCCCCGTGCTGGTGGATGCCTATAGGAAAGGTATAAGAATGGATGAAAGCCTTCTTTATGAAGCCATCACCACCACAGCCATGCGGGATGAGGATGGACTGAAGGCGGTAAAGGAGTTAGGTTATATTCCGGCAGACAGTGAGAGAGAAACTGTTGCCAAAGGCTTGGAATATGCTTTGGCTGACTGGAGCATTGCCCAGATGGCAAAAGATCTAGGCAAGGAAGATGATTACCAATATTACTTGGCAAGATCGAAGTATTATCAAAATTATTTCGACCAAGAGACAGGCTTCATGCGGGGTCGGGTAAGTGAAAAGGAATGGAGAACGCCCTTTAGCCCCTTTGTATCCAGACATATGAAGGATGATTTCTGCGAAGGAAATGCATGGCAATACACATGGCTGGTTCCCCATGATGTGGAAGGCTTGAAAGAGATTTTGGGTGGGGAAGAAGTCTTCATCAGTAAACTCGACAGCCTATTTGTGGTGGAGGGAGATATGGGGGATGAGGCTTCCGGTGACATTACTGGTCTTATCGGGCAATATGCCCATGGTAACGAACCTAGCCATCATATCACTTATCTATACGGGTTTGTGGGGCAACCTTACAAGACCGCTGAGAAAACCCGTCAGATTATGGCTGAACTCTATTCAGACCAAATTGATGGACTGAGTGGCAACGAGGATGTCGGACAGATGTCAGCTTGGTATGTTTTGTCCGCACTTGGTTTCTATCCCGTCAATCCGGTGAACGGTACCTATGTCTTCGGGAGTCCCTTGGTACAAAATGCCAAAATCCAGTTAAGCAATGGGAAAATCTTTGAAATAGCTGTGAGGGATAACGGTCCACAGAATATTTATATCCAGGAAATGCACTGGAATGATCAGCTTTATACCAAAAATTACTTTCACCATGCTGACCTGATGGAAGGAGGTAGGTTGGAAATCAGTATGGGGGCTAAACCATCAGAAACCTGGGGAGTAAAACCTGCTGATAGGGCAAGATCCAATATTCTAATTCAATGATCAAAATACTGAAGTGTTTTCGGTGATAAAAAATGCAAGTCTACTAAAAATCCTCACTTTCAACCATTACAATAAAAAAGGCTTCTTCGATAAAGAAGAAGCCTTAAAGTCGGGGTGGCAGGATTCGAACCTACGACCTCCTCGTCCCAAACGAGGCGCGATACCGGGCTACGCTACACCCCGAAAACTGAACTGCTGTCCAATTGTAGCACAAATGTAAACAAAGATTCCATTGAAACAAGTGGGTTGTTTGAAGAAAGCTTTAAAATCCTAGGAGGATAAGTGTAAGTCGTTAGTTATCAGGAGCTATTTATTTGTTGTTTTTTAGGACTTGACAAAATGGTTTTGTAAGTATATCCGCTTTTATCCTAACGGCTGCTTAAAATATTGTATTCCCTTTATTGTTCCGAAATCACATGTATCCAGTAACTTTTTTCTAATACTTTAGCGTAAAATAATACCGCCTGAAAATCAAGATTTTTCAGGCGGTATCTGTTTTCTTATTTTGCTGAGTTTTTGATCTCAGTAACTTCAACTCTGATTTCCTGAGCAAGTTTTTTGATCTCGTTCATACTGTTTCTGACTCTGGTTCCGGCAGCTTTGTTGCCTTTCTCATAAAACTTATTGAAATCATCTTCCATTTCGGAAATCATTGATTTAAGTGTCTCAAATCTGCTCATAATTTAATTAGTTTAAATTTTAGTTATTTTTCTAATCTTGAAGTTAAAACCAAATTTCCTTAATTCCATGCTTGTTCATCATGGATTTCAACAAAAACAGCGATTTTGTCGAAAATAGTGTTAAAATCATCAAAATTAACGTGCCTAGTAGCTTTAAAAGCCATTGGATTGATGAAATCCAAGTGGGTTTTGGGCAACAGAGGAAGGGCAATGCTATGCTGTTGGGTGGGTAAAAAAGTTCAGAACAATCCAAAATCACTATGAAACCATCCTGGACTTTTTCGAGAACAGAAGCACAAACGCCTCAGCTGAATCATTCAATGCAAAAATAAAAATTTTCAGAGCTCAGTTCGAAGGGGGATCCAACATCGAGTTCTTCCTGTTCGGACTATCCAATATCTATGCTTGAATTTATATGCTCCCCAGATATTCAGACTGATCCCAAATGATCTCTAGACCTGGACGGTGGCCTATATAAAAAAAGAAAGGGCGCTATTAGCGCCCTTTCTTGTGGATTGATTTGGTTGGCCGACCAGGGCTCGAACCTGGACTCTTCTGGACCAAAACCAGACGTGTTGCCAGTTACACCATCGGCCAATTTCGCTCTCAGATGATTGCTCTTCTTTAAGGTGTCACAAATGTAGGTGTACTTTCTTTTTTATGCAAATCTACACAGAAAGATTTTATCCTATTTTTCTTAATTATCTATATTTCAACGGGAAAAATATGGAAAATTTTTAAGCAAAGACCTTACAATCCCTGTATCATGTACATAATCGCGATAAAATGCAAAATAGTACCGCCGAGAACGAATAGATGCCAGATTGTATGGGCGTATTTCATGTTGGGTTTGGTATAGAACAAAGTCCCCAAAGTATAGCTTAGTCCACCCGCAGCAATCAGGGATAGGGTAGGGGTGCTCAGGTTTTCAAATAGTGGCTTGATTATAAACACTGCAAGCCAGCCCATAGCCAGGTACAGGGCAAGTGAAGCCTTTCTGAATCTGTGGATATAAAATGTTTTGTATATAATCCCTATGGCTGTCAATCCCCATACAATCCCCAAAAATATCCATCCCAGTATTCCCTTCACGGACAATAGCAAAAAGGGAGTGTATGTACCTGCGATAAGGAAATAGATACCGATATGGTCTAAAGTCCTCAGCCATGATTTCACCTTGGTGTCCTGCACTGCATGGTACAGTGTCGAAAAGGTATAAAGCAACATGATAGAGCCTCCAAATATACTACAGCTTACTATGTGGATAGCGGTGCCATTCAGTACAGAAAAAGTCACCAGCAAAGCGATGGCCACTACACTAAACAAAATCCCAATACCATGGCTGATGCTGTTGGCAAACTCCTCTTGTAAGGTCTGTTTTCTTTCCATTTTTTGTCGAATATATTAGATTCATTGAACCAGTTCCAATTTACAACCTTGTTTGGTTTTTTTTGATCCAATTACTTAGTTATTGATTGTGTAGCTGTTTATATTTCTTAGGTTTTGGGAGTGTTTCCGTATTAAATTACTGTTAATAAATGTGTTATAATTTTGTTATTTTGAAAAATATTAACCTAATTTGATATGATAATTATTTTATAACCCTGTTGATATTTTGAAAATGGCAATTAAGAATCTTGAAAAAACGGTGGTAAGCACCTTGGAAAAACTTGAGAAATTGAAACTTGACGAAAAGCTACATGCTGAATTGACTTGGTGCTGGAAAAGTTATGAGTATGATAACAATCCAGAAGGGGTAATTGAAAAAAGCCAAAAAGCTTTGGGGCTATTAAGGGCTAAGAGAGAAGAGAACTCTAGGGCGGTATCAAAAAAACTGATTGAAGATTTGGAAAAAGTAGCTTTGGGTTAAAGCAAAAAAAGGCTTTCCCGTAAGAGAAAGCCTTTTTTTATATAAGCTTTGGATTATTCTGCTACAACAGCAAATTTCACATTGCTTTTCACTTCTCTATGAAGGTCTACCTCAGCTTCAAATTCACCGGCAGTTTGTACCGGTACGTTGATTGAGATTTTCTTTCTATCGATTTCTATACCTTGGCTTGCCAGGGCGTCAGAAATCTGAAGTGTAGTTACTTTACCGAAGATCTTACCAGACTCACCAATTTTAGCTTTGATTTCCAAAGTAATACCGGATAGTTTGGTTGCGATAGCTTCCGCTTCAGTTTTTATTTTTTCAGCTTTGTGTGCTGCCTGCTTGATGTTTTCTTCAAGGATTCTTTTGTTGGATTGGGTAGCCAAAACCGCAAATCCCTGTGGGATAAGGTAGTTTCTGCCATATCCAGGCTTTACCGCTACAAGATCGTTCTTGTACCCTAAACCTTTTATGTCTGTTTTTAAGATAACTTCCATTGTGATAAATTTTTATTTTGTAAATAATCGATCAGGTGTGGATTACTTCAATCCATCAGCTACGAATGGCAATAAAGCCAAGTGTCTTGCTTTTTTGATAGCGTTAGCCACTTTTCTTTGGAACTTCGCAGAGTTACCGGTCAATCTTCTTGGAAGGATTTTACCTTGCTCGTTCACAAACTTCAAAAGGAAGTTAGGATCTTTGTAGTCAATATACTTAATGCCGTTCTTTCTGAATCGACAATATTTCTTTCTATTCTCTACTCTGTTGATTGGTTCGTTTCTTAGTGTCATTAGGCTTGCTCCTCCTTAGCTTCAGCTTTTTTGTTAAATTCACCTTTTCTTCTTTTTTCAGCATAAGCCAGTGAATGCTTATCAAATACTGTAGTCAAGAAGCGTAGTACTTTCTCGTCTCTTCTGATTTCAAGCTCAAACTTCTTGATCAAAGTTGGCTCAGCTTTGAATTCGATCAAAACGTAGAAACCGGTGCTTTTCTTCTGAATAGCATAAGCCATTTTCTTAAGACCCCAATTTTCAACATTTACGATTTCTGCCCCCTGCTCTTTTAACAAGTTTACAAACTTGTCTACGGTATCCTTCATCTGAACATCAGACAAAACGGGAGTTAGTATGAATACCGTTTCATAATTTTTTTGGAACATTTTTTTTATTGTTTAATTGTATTTTATTTAAACAGACCGCAAAATTAGGGGATTATTCTCTTTTATCCAATGTATGGCTTAAATATAATTTCGGTATTTGGCAATTATCGGGCTTTTTAACCCACTGATATCTGGGTATTTGAAAATCTACGATGAGGCTATCACATTTTGAGAGCAATTTTTGCCAACCAAAAACAAAGACCTGACTGGAATTTTGTGTCCAATCAGGTCTTGGCATGTTCAGTTTGTAAGTATTGTTCAAGGGAAATTACAACTCGTTAAACATTGAGCTGTGCTGCGTGGATATAAGCATTTACTTCACCTCAAAACTGCCGGTTCCAATCTGGTAGTTGTCGGCATAGATCCGTACCTCGTATTTTCCGGTATTGTATTTACTTCCTTTTTCGTAAAAATAGGTCATTGATTGTTGCGTGTTGTCAAAAAGGATGTCTTGCTGTACAGTATAAAATTCTTCCCTTCCATCTATCATAAATGTACCAGATCCCCTGGCAATATCAAAAATGGGTTGGTTGTTCGGAGCTATAATCTGTACAAAAATATCTCTAGGACCTTTTTCTGCCACCTTGTTGTCAGCTATGTTGAATGAGATTTTTAGCCTTTCCAACTGTCTGTTTTTGAATCCGTCTTCTCTTTCCCTACCACGGGAATTGACAGCTGCGATTACGATATTTTCCGCTTTCAGCCTTCCTGCAATGCTGACTTTTTCTTCAAGCTCCTCTGTTTTCAGATTGAGTTTGACTACTTTTTCTTCAATTTCTGCCTGTGTAGACTTCAGGTCTTCATTCTCTGCAAAAAGTTGCTGGTTGACTTCCCTTAGCTTTACGATCTCTCGGTCTTTTTCTTGGAGAACTGACGAAAATGAATTGATTTTTTTGTTCAGTGCTTCCAGTTCTTCAGTACTTCTCTTTTTGCTTGAATTTCTTTCAGCGACAAGTTGATCCCGGATTTCTTCCAAAGAACTGATGTCTCCCCCAAGTTTTTCGATTTCCTGGATTCTCAAGTCCAGTTGAAAAGTGATGGAATCCAGTCTTTTGTTGATGTCGTCGTTTTCTTCGGACAAAATCAGAATTTCCTCTGATTTTTTGTTTCTATCCACTGAATCCGAATAGAGTTTGATGCCACTTATGATTACCAGGATAATCAATACGATTATGAGAATGTTTTTGCCTTTCTCCGAGTTCTTTGGTTTTTCCTTTTCAAAATTGGTATTCATGATGTATATCCTTGTGTTTTATCAAGTTAAATAAATTGATGACTCCTTCTACGAACAATACTGGACCTCTCAATATTTTCAAAATCAGATAGGTTGGGATGTATGGAAAGCTACATTCCCCATTAAGCAATTTTTAGACCAAATTTAAAATTTCAATACATAGCTTTCTTTTGGCAATGACTTGTCAAAAAAAACAATGCCACATTCAAAGAAATCCAAACTTAGGCTTACTTGCGGATGCTTTTTGATTTCTTGCCAAGCCAAGCCCATCGCCCTAGACCAATGGATGTCTGCAACTGCCAAAACACTTTTTTCAGTCAGGTAGGGTAGGATTGTGTCAAAATAGGATCTTGTTCCAAGATAGGTATGGGTAGCATCAATCAGCGCAAAATCAACTTTTCCTATTTTTCTAAGAATTTCTGGAAGGGAATCACTTAGTTTTCCCAGTATATAATTTGTATTAGGTTCTTTTGGATGTTCTTGGGCTTTGAGGTACAAGGCTTCGGATCCTTCGAAAGTGTAGAGTTCACCTGCAGTACATGCCCTTGCCAAATAGCGGGAATTGATCCCGACACAAGTGCCGAGCTCCAAGTTTTTTTCGGAGGGGCTGAGTCGGCAAAAGTACTGGTAGAGCTGGGAAAACCGCCTACCCGATGTGCTGTATTTTGTAACGGAGGAAGTTTTTCGGGATTTGTTGGTGAGCTTCTTGGATCCTGCCCCAAAGTCTTCGATTTCCAACATCTGACCATCATTGAGAAGGGCAGTTCTGATTTTCTCCAAATCCAAATCAGCATCAGCTTGCCTATCCATGTAGGAGAGGAGTCCTGTGTATATCTTATAGACAGAGGGGGATTGCAGGGAATATTTGTCTTCCTGAACCAGCCAGTATTCCAGATAGGAAAAAAATGGATAAGCGGATTTTGTCAAATCAATTATCGAAAATTTGGGAAATCATCTGGAATTCAGGGATTGTCACTTGGAATAATTTTCCATCCTGGATTCTTTCCATGGTATAGGTACCGCGCATTTTTCCCAGGCCAGACTTTAGATTGCATCCTGAGATGTATTGGTGGGATGCACCTGATTCCAGAATCGGCTGCTGCCCAACCACCCCATCACCTTCCACAACCTTCAATTCATCGCCTGCATCAGAAATTTCCCATTTTCTTCGCAATAATTGTATGGTATGGGCGCTGTTGTTTTCTATATTTACCTTGTAGGTAAATACAAAGTGCTGCTGATGCGGACTGGAGAATTCCGGTTGATAGGTGACTTCTACACTAACTTTGATACCTTCTGTAATAGCACTGACCATAGTTGATTTGGTTTTGATCTATTGTTAGCAAATCTAATTTATTCTATTCAAAACACAACAAAAAAAGACGTAATGGACGTAAAAATTGAGCAAAGTTGGAAATCTGTATTAAAAGACGAGTTTGAAAAGCCTTATTTTAAAGAGCTTAGCAGTTTTGTAAAGGAAGAATATGCCAAACACCAAATTTTTCCAAAAGGGGCTGAGATTTTCAATGCGTTTTCCCGTTGTCCATTTGACAAAGTGAAGGTGGTGATCTTGGGGCAAGATCCTTATCACGGTCCCGGACAAGCGCATGGTTTGTCATTCTCAGTCAGGGACGGAGTGCCTTTTCCACCAAGTTTGTTGAATATTTTCAAAGAAATCAACAAGGATTTGGATCAGTCCATGCCTTCCAATGGAGATCTTACCAGATGGGCTGACCAAGGTGTACTTTTACTCAATGCAACACTGACTGTCCGGGCTCATGAAGCCGGCTCACACCAAAAAAAGGGCTGGGAGAATTTCACGGATGCGGTGATTCAACAGATAGCATCCAAAAAGTCAAATATTGTTTTTATGCTTTGGGGAGCTTACGCACAGAAAAAAGCAGCATTTATCAATGAATCAACCCACCTGAAGCTCCACGCTCCACATCCAAGTCCACTTTCAGCCCACAGGGGATTCTTAGGTTGCGGGCACTTTTCCAAAACCAATGAATACCTAAGGGAAAAGGGATTGGAAGAGATTAAGTGGTAAACCAAAAAAGAGAGCCTTGGCTCTCTTTTTTGGTTCTTTGTTGAAACTGCTATCAGATTTTCGGGACAGGCATTTCAGGGCAATCCAAGATGTTATTTTGTCACTTCCTGATTTTGCTTGACACTTTATTCTTTATACATTGAAGAAGTTCAACCCTGCCTGCAGCAGGCAGGCCCTTCGGGGTTGATTGTACCTTGCTGCTTTGTCTCTCGCTTCTTGTCTCAGTCTCTTGATTCTTGTCTCTCGCCTCAGTCACGTCTTATGTCTAACATCTTGCGTCTCATCCGCCAGAGGGGACAAGTCATCTAATATCCCTTAATCAATCCCATTAAAGAACCTGCTCCAACGGATCTTGCCGAACATAGATTTGTATTTGTCAAGTGAAAGCCACAGGAACCATGCTTTTCCTACCACGTGGTCTTCAGGTACAAATCCCCAATACCTTGAATCCAAGGAATCGTGTCTGTTATCCCCCATCATGAAGTAGTAGTTCTGCTTGAAAGTATAGCTGCTCACTTCCTGGCCATCGATGATCAGCTTGTTGTCTCTCACTTCCATGTTTTTGAGCCCTTCGTATTTTTCTATTGTGAAGGCGTATTTGGCCATGGTTTCTTCATTGATCTGAATGGTCGTCCCTTTGCCAGGGATTTCCAGAGGTCCCCAGTAATCTTTGTTCCAACCAAAGTAGGCACCATCAGGAAATACAGTTGAATCTCCCATGTTTTCCCTTCCCATTCTCAAGGTGACTTCTGATACTACTGGGGAATTTTCAAGATTTTTGGCAACTTCATCTGTAGCAAATACTAAATAGCCAACACCATTTGAGAAGGGGATGAAACTGTCTCTATTGATCCCATATTCTTCAAAAAATTCTATGGAAAGATTTCTGTCAGTCATAACATCATAGGAGAACTGCATTTCGGCTGGATTCTCACCCAATTGGCCATTGATATAGACTTGTCCTTTTTTGATTTCCAAGACATCTCCAGGCACTGCTACGGCCCTTTTGATATAGTTGGTTTTGAGATCGACTGGGTATTCGTATTCGGCTGGATAATTGAACACCACCACATCATTTCTTTTGATGGAAGTGAATCCAGGGAGTCTGTAATATGGCAATTCGATCAGATCCGAATAGGATTTCATATCTGTACCCCAAATTTTCTGGTGGGTAAGGGGTACCTGAAGTGGTGTCTTTGGAATCCTTGTTCCATAATGCATTTTACTTACAAAAAGGAAATCTCCTACCAACAGGGATTTTTCCATGGAAGCCGTAGGGATAGTAAATGGTTCAAGCAACAACCATCGGATCAAACTTGCAGCGATTACAGCAAATACCAAGGCGTCAACCCACTCTCTGGTTGCCGATTTTTTCTTTTTTTCTTTAGTCATGTTGTTCAAAAATTTTAGAAAGATAGGAAATCATCCATAGATAGCACACCTTTTTTATCTTTAATCCATTCGGCTACCAAAACTGAACCAAGTGCAAATCCTTTCCGGCTATGGGCGGTATGGCTGATCTCAATATCGTCGATTGCAGATTGGTAGCGCACAATATGCGTTCCCGGAGCAGGGTCTATGCGTTTGGCAATAATCGGTAGGGACTGTCCTTCTTCGGACGCTTTATCGGACAGTTTCCAGTTGTCAAGTCTGGTGATTTGATCGATGATCCCTTCTGCCAAGGTGATGGCTGTACCGCTTGGGGCATCTTTTTTCTCCGTATGATGTATTTCCTCCATGCTCACATTGTAATCAGCCTGTTCTCCCATTAGCTGGGCAAGGTATTTATTTACCTTGAAGAAAATGTTGACACCTATACTGTAATTGGAAGCATAAAAGAATGTTCCCCCATTGGATGTGGTGAATTGGTCGATTTCAGGCTTTTGGCTGAGCCAGCCAGTTGTACCGGATACGATTGGGACTCCATTGGAGATGGCCCATTTGATGTTTTCAACCGCAGATTCAGGTTGTGAAAACTCTATGGCAACGTCAATATCCTTGGGGTCTAAGTTGTCCAGTTCGTTTTTGTTGTCAATGTTGATTTTTGCTGCTATGGAATGTCCTCGGGATTCAGCGATTTCGCTGATGATTTTTCCCATTTTCCCATAGCCTAAGATTAGTATGTTCATGGTTTAGAATTTTAATTTCAAAGATACACCTACCAATGCCCCACCTGCCGTAAGGGTTTCGTATGAAGGCTCGTATATCAAGCTGATATCATCACTGATATCGAATCCGGATAAGTGGGCGTCTACCTGTGCATCTACAATGTTGAGTATATAGATAAGCCCAAATACTACAAAGTTCAAATCCCTGTTTCTTCTCCAAAAATCCACATTTCTTGCCAAGGCATCTCTGTTCATGTTTGGGAAATTTAGATTTGGATCACCAGCATCGAATCTGCCAAGTTCTTCCCTGAATAGTTGGTATCTTCTGTTATTGAAATCGATGAAATAGAGATTGGTAGCGAAGCCCCCATAGATGATTGGGAGTTTCCAAACTTTTTCGTTGTAAACTTGTCCGGCTCCAGGTAGGATGGCAGACAATAGGGTAGCAATTTTAGGGTCTTTGGGCAATTTTTCGTTGAGTTTTATCTCGACGGTGTCCCCTTTGGTCTGGGCGGAAGTAGGAGTGGCATAAATTGCCAATAAAACAAAAACAGCAATGGTTTTTGGAAAAACCATTGCCAAACATTTTTTTGACATTTCTGTGAATGTATGATGTGGGTTCACCTATTAAATTATCTCCAAGATTTCCAATATTCTATTCAAATCAGAGGCCGAACCAAAAGGTATCTTGATTTCTCCTTTATTTTTATCGTTTGCCTTCAGCTGTACTTTAGAGCCAAAGTGGTTGGCAAGCCGCTGCTGGATTTTTCCGATTTCGTACTTCCTTACTGGATCTAAAACGGGAGTTTTTTTAGTTTGGTTTTCTTCATCGTCATTGAGTGCTTTGACTAGTGCCTCTACTTTTCTTACACTCAATTCTTCCACTACGGTTTTTCTGTAGATTGCCAGCTGTTTGTCAATATCTTCGATATTGATCAAAGCCCTTGCGTGTCCCATCGATATCACCTGATCCCTGATTCCAGCCTGAATGTCTGGTGGAAGTTTGAGCAATCTCAGGTAATTGTTGACCGTAGTTCTGTTTTTGCCAACCCGATCTCCCAATTCTTCTTGCTTGAGGTTACATTCTGCCAAAAGCCTTTGGTAAGAGTGGGCGATTTCGAGCGCATTGAGGTTTTCCCTTTGGATGTTTTCAATCAATGCCATTTCCAGCATTTGCTGGTCGTTGGCAGTACGGATGTATGCTGGGATTCTTTCCAGTCCTGCCAATTTGGAAGCCTGAAACCTTCTCTCCCCTGAGATCAGCTGGTACTCATTGTCAGCAAGTTTCCTGACAGTGATTGGCTGGATGATCCCTTGGACAATGATGGATTCAGAGAGTTCCTGAAGGGCATCTTTATCGAAATGCGTCCTAGGCTGAAATGGGTTGACCTGGATTTCCGTCAGTGGGATCTCATTGATGCTTGCTGCGACTGGGGTTGGGATAAGATCCTCTTTTTGTGTTTTTTGTGGCGAATCTTGGAGTAAAGCACCCAGTCCTCTCCCCAATGCATTCTTCTTTTGTATAGGTTTTTTATCTGCCATGTCGCATTTGTTAATTTACTATTTCTTTTCCGTTTTTCTCTGCGATCTCTTGCGCCAAGTTAAGGTATGCTATCGCCCCTTTACCATCAGCATCAAAAGCGATAGCAGGTAATCCAAAGCTTGGGGATTCACTCAGACGGACATTCCTCGGGATAATGGTTTTGAAAACCAAATCTTTGAAATGCATCCTAACTTCATCTACTACCTGGTTGGAAAGTCTCAGTCGAACATCATACATCGTAAGGAGGATACCTTCGATTTCCAAATCAGGATTCAGTCTAGTCTGTATGATTTTGATGGTATTGAGTAATTTCCCCAAACCTTCCAAGGCAAAATATTCGCATTGAACAGGAATGATGATTGAATTGGCGGCAGTCAATGCATTGATTGTGATCAATCCCAACGAAGGCGAACAGTCGATGATGATGAAATCATAATTCTCTTTTACTTTGGAGATGACTGTTTTCATCTTTTCTTCCCTGTTGTCCAGATTGATCATTTCCACTTCCGCACCTACCAAATCAATATGGGAGGGGACAAGGTCTAGATAGTCCATGTCGGTTTTGTGGATGATTGTACCTATATCAATGCCATCTACCATGCATTCATAGATGCTGGTGCTGATTTCTTTCGGATCATGACCAAGTCCAGAGGTGGTATTGGCCTGAGGATCTGCGTCAATAACAAGTGTTTTGAATTCCAGTACCGCAAGACTTGCAGCAAGGTTCATGGCAGTGGTTGTTTTACCTACTCCGCCTTTTTGGTTTGCAATTGCAATTACTTTTCCCATTCTCTAGATTCAAAGGGTAATAGATTCTCCAATATTAAGCAAAATCAATTCTTTTTTGGCTTGATTGCTGCTTTTTTTGCAGATTTCAAATCGATTTCCAAAGTAAGTCAACGCAATCATCATGCTTGATTTTAAGATTTTGGAGTTACACAAATATATCATTAATATTTTTACCCAAAATGATTTGTTTTCCACATCTGATTGTGGATAGTTCTAACCTTTTGATAATTAAATATGTATAGGTGTTTCAATGCCGTTTGGTTATGAAAACTGACCTGCCAGGGTTAATTTTTTTTTATGGCTTTATTTGCCAAGCAAGATGTATGTGCACATAAATTGATAGAAAATCCAGTAGGCCTTATCCAACGATATTGATTTGTGTTTAGCTTTTTTTTCCCAACAAAAAAAGGGAGTCCATGCAATAGACTCCCTTTTATAGAATGGCGATGCTTTCACATCGGGTATATCAATATCAATCCTTATTTCTTTTTCTTGCTGGCATCGGCAGCTTTCATGGCGTCTTCGAGTTTCTGTTGAAACTTCGATTTCTTTTTGTTGGCATTCTTCACTTTGCTTGCATCGACTTTTTCCCTGATCTTTTTGTCATCTACAAATAATTTGATCAAGGCCTGCTGACCGAAAGTCACCATGTTTGACACAAAGTAGTAAAAGCTCAAAGCGGCAGGGTATGAGTTTAGGATAAACATAAAGCCGATTGGCATGATGTACCCCAAATTCTTCATTGGTCCCTGTGCTGCCGTCAGCTGATTGTTGAAATGCGTATAGGCGATCTGAGATACGGTCATCAGCAATGTAAACAAACTTACGTGTGATCCATAAAAAGGGATCGTAAACGGTAGCTTGATAAAGGAATCATAAGTGGACAGATCATGCGCCCACAGGAATGATTCTTGTCTCATTTCGATTGAGTTGGGGAAAAAGAAGAACATTGCAAACAAGAAAGGCATCTGTAAAAGCATCGGAAGACAACCTGAAATCGGGCTTACCCCCAATTGTCCAAAAAGCTTCATTTGTTCTTGTTGCTGTTTGGTAGGATCGTCTTTGTACTTTTCCTTCAATTCATCTATCTCAGGCTTGATTACCCTCATTTTGGCCATGCCGACATATGACTTGTAGGTCAAGGGGAACAATGCCAATTTGATGATAAATACGATGATGATGATGATCACCCCGTAGTTGCTGAAGAATTTTTCCAGAAAATGGAATAGATTGACAATGATGTACTTGTTGACCCAGCTCACGAAGAAATAGCCCATGTCCACATTTTTCTCAAAACCTGGAGTGATCTTTTTCAACACTTTGTAATTGTTGGGACCAAAGTAGTAACTCAATTCTGCTTTGCCATTTTCCAAAGGAAGAGCTAGGGTCGCCTTCATGTTTTTGACAGAAAGCGTATCTTTTGGTGTGACCTGTTCAAGGCTTCCGGAATTGAATTGGTTTGTGGCAATTATCCCTGAAGTAAAAAACCTCTGGCTGAAAGATACCCATTTCAATGGCTCAGTGACCTGTTCCGAAGTCTCGTCTTTGGATTGACTTAGATAATCATACTTTTCAGATGATTTGTAAAAATTGATATTGGTTTTTCTCCTGGATTCTTCGATGTCCTCTTCCTGACGAATCAGTTTGGAATCCCAAATGATGTTGACATTGGAGTCGACCAGCTGAGAAGTCAGGCCTTCAAAGACCAAGTCATTCTCCAAGACATATGAATCGTTGGGAAGACGGTAGCTCCTTGTGATTTTCCCATTGCCGGTCTGCGCCGTGAATTCAACCGTTGAAACCGATTCCCCATCTACCTGGGTAGTTTTGGTATTTGGTGTAAAGTAGAATTCATTTAAGCTAAGACGGCCTTTGGTGGTGTTGATTTGATAAGATAGGTCAGAACTTTCCCTGTCCATCAAAATCAGTGGGCTTTGGTCCCAAGACTTATATTCCTTCAATTCGACTTTTATGATCTCAGCACCTTTTGTGGAGAAAGTGACGATCATTTTGTCGTTTTCCAAAGTCACCTCAGACTCATTTCCCTTTACCAAAGGAGCGAAAACACCATATTGGATTTGGGCTTTGAGATCTTGAAGACTGTCGACTTCTTCCACTTCCTGGGTAAACTGTTCCGTGGGTTTTTCCTGAACTGCCGAGATGACTTCACCTGTAGGCTCTTGTGATTGTGGTTCAGGTGTACTGGCGAAGAATATCGAATACACCAGTATTACTGCGGCGAAAAGGATCAGTCCTGTCGCTTGGTTTCTATCCATAATTTTAAATTAAACTGTCTATTCAAAAGCAAAGGTAACACAAAGGGTAAATTGGAAAGACATTTCCAAAACATTCCTTTGGGTTACCATGCAATTGCGGCAAATATAGGGTTAATTATTTTGACTTCTTATTTTCTATCGTTGCTTTAATGAATCTCAAAAATAATGGGTGGGGTGTCAATACTGTGCTTTTGTATTCTGGATGAAACTGGGCACCGACAAACCAGGGATGTTCTTTGTTCTCCATAATCTCCACCAAATTGGTTTCCGGGTTGATACCTGAAGCAATCATCCCGCTGTTATCAAACGACTTAAGGTAGGCATTGTTGAATTCATACCGGTGTCTGTGGCGCTCATTGATTTTGGATTTTCCATATGCTTGGTATGCCTTGCTTCCTTTTTTCAATTCACATGGATATGATCCCAATCTCATGGTGCCTCCCATCAATTCTATGTTTTTCTGATCTTCCATCAAACCAATGACAGGATCTGAGGTCTCCGGATCCATTTCGGTACTGTTGGCAGTTTTCAGCCCGAGGACATTTCTGGCAAACTCTATCACCGCCACCTGCATGCCCAGACAAATACCCAAGAATGGGATGTTGTTTTCCCTCACATACTTGACTGCCTCAATTTTTCCTTCCAATCCCCTTTCGCCAAATCCCGGGGCTACGACTACTCCGTCCAGACCTTCAAGTTTTTTGGGAATGGTATCCGTGTGCAGTTCTTCTGATGAAATCAAAGTAAGGTTTACCTTGCACTCTGAAGCTGCCCCTGCGTGGATAAATGCTTCTATGATGGATTTGTAGGCATCAGGAAGCGAAACATATTTCCCTACCAATCCAATGTTTACTTCCTGCGTTGGGTTCTTCAGCCTTCCCAAGAAATCTTTCCATTGCTCCAGGTCTGTATTGGTCTTGGAAGTAAGTTTCAATTTACTCATGACCCTTTCGTCCAGCTTCTCTTTTTTCATCAGCAGCGGCACATCATAGATCGTAGATGCATCCATGGCTTCGATGACACAGTTTAGCTGCACATTGCAGAATAGCGCCAATTTTTTCTTTACTTCCTGTGGTAGGGAATATTCGGTTCGGCAAACCAATATGTCAGGCTGAATACCAGCTTCCAACAATTGCTTGACAGAGTGTTGGGTAGGTTTTGTCTTTAGCTCTTTTGCAGCAGCCAAAAACGGAATAAGTGTCAGATGGATGACCAAGAAGTTGTTTTGGCCAAGGTCCCATTTCGCCTGTCTTACCGCTTCTATGAATGGCAAGGACTCAATGTCGCCTACGCAGCCGCCGATTTCTGTGATGATAACATCAAAATTGCCATCTTCACCCAGTTTGAAAAAATTCCTTTTGATCTCGTCTGTGATATGGGGGATTACTTGGACAGTTTTACCCAAATATTCTCCTTTACGTTCTTTGGTGATGACATTGTTGTAAATTCTGCCAGTAGTGACATTGTTGGCTTGGGAAGTAGGGGTGTCTAGGAATCTTTCGTAATGCCCCAAGTCCAGATCAGTCTCGGCACCATCTTCGGTCACATAGCATTCGCCATGTTCGTATGGGTTGAGTGTTCCTGGATCAATATTGAGGTAAGGATCGAATTTTTGGATGGTCACAGAGAAGCCCCTAGCTTGTAATAATTTAGCCAAGGAAGCTGCAATGATGCCTTTTCCCAATGAAGAGGTCACGCCTCCGGTAATAAAGATGTACTTGGTGGTTGATGCCATAAGAAAGAATGCGGATGTATTTAATGTGATTCCTATGGGGTACAAAGGTAAGCAAATAATTGGTTTGATCGGGACTTACTTGGAAAAATGCAAATTGATTTTTCTAATGTCCTGATCCATTTTTTCTTCAATTCCGACCCATTTCCCGATAATCTCCCGTATTTTTGACAAAATTTGATAAAAGTGGAAAATACAGCAGTAGCGAAACATATAAAAGCGAATGGTCGTGTGAAGATCAAAGAGGGAAATGGGAAGGTTATAGAATTCATTATTCCCCATTTGTGGAATGTGGGGATTGACTCGCCCCAAGGTACATTTTTATTTTTTGACCTATTCCAAATCAGATCGGTTGCAGAGCAATTTTCCGAGGTTTCACTTGACATCGTGGAGTATGCCACAAAGGCAACGGTTTATCATAGTCCTGTGAATAGGGTCTTGCAAAAAGGACCTATAGTAGAAGGGAAAGTAAAGTTTTCATTGATCAGAAATGATTATTGGAACAAGGTGCTTTTTGCCTTTGGACAGCCGGTGATCTACCAGGAGCTTGAAATACAAGATGCTGATTTTGAGACAAATGAAAGGTTTCCGTTGTTTGGACCCGATGTAAAAGAAATGTTTTTGAGTCCAGAAGGAGATGTGAAGATTATAAAAGGATGAATTTTAAAGAAAAACTAGAAGCTTTACCCATATTCAAGCATGTTGGAGAAATAGCCGATCAAATGGGCTTGGAGACCTATGTGGTGGGTGGATATGTCCGTGATTTGATCATGGGCAGACCCTGCAAGGACTTGGATTTTGTCTGTGTAGGCTCAGGGATTTCCTTGGCAACCCGTGTAGCGGAAAGCTTCGAAAAACATGTTCCATTGTCTGTGTTCAAGAATTTTGGGACTGCAATGATCAAACTGGATGAGTATGAATTGGAGTTTGTAGGGGCACGAAAGGAATCCTACAGATTGGATTCAAGGAAGCCGTTGGTAGAGGATGGTACTTTGCAGGAGGACCAGGAGCGTAGGGATTTCACGATCAATGCCATGGCGATCTGTCTGAACGAGGCCAGGTTTGGGGAATTGATAGACCCTTTTGACGGGCTGAAGGACATCAAGCGCAAAATCATCAGGACACCTATGGATCCCAATGTCACTTTCTCAGATGATCCACTGAGGATGATGCGTGCTATTCGTTTTGCTACCCAATTGAAATTTGACATCGATGCAGACACTTTTGATGGATTGATCAAAAATGCAGAAAGGCTGGGTATCATTTCCGGGGAGAGGATTATTGACGAGCTGAACAAGATTGTTTTGGCAGAGACCCCATCTTATGGATTCAAATTGTTGTTTGCGAGCAAATTGCTGCATCAGTTTTTTCCGGAAATGGTCGAATTGCAGGGGGTGGATTCTGTTGGGGACAAATCGCATAAGGACAATTTCTACCATACCCTTCAGGTATTGGACAACATTACCCTATTCACAAAGGATCTTTGGTTGCGTTGGGCTGCGATCATGCATGACATAGCCAAGCCAGCTACCAAGAGGTTCAACCAAAAAGTTGGCTGGACTTTTCATGGGCATGAAGACAAAGGTGCCAGGATGACTCCAGCAATATTCCGCAGGCTGAAATTGCCGATGGATGAGCGGATGAAGTACGTGCAAAAGTTGGTCAGGCTTCATCTTCGCCCTATTTCCCTGGTGAGTGATAAGGTTACAGATTCGGCAGTCAGAAGATTACTTTTTGATGCTGGGGATGATATTGATGATTTGATGAAATTATGCAGAGCGGATGTCACTTCCAAAAACAACAACAGGGTCCAAAGGTATTTGGCTAATTTTGACAGGGTAGAACAGAAGATTTTGGAGGTAGAAGAGAAGGATCATGTCAGAAATTTTCAGCCACCTGTTTCAGGAGAAGAAATTATGTCTATTTTTGGGATCGAACCATCGAGAATCATTGGCGAATTGAAAGAAGATATCAAAGAAGCCATCCTCGAAGGTCAGATTCAAAACAATAAAGAAGAGGCTTTACAGTTATTATACCGTTTAGCTGAAAAAAGAGGACTGAAAAGCAAATAAAATCAACTTATGAACAAATTTAAATTACTCATTGGCATCCTGGTATTGTTGGCTTCGCCATCATTTGCTCAAGAAAATGATAGTACCCCATCCGTCACTGAGACGGTTAGGAAAAAGAATGAAACAGATCAGAGAGTCTATCAGTTGGCATTGAGGTATAATGATTTTGCTGTAGCCCGGGGAAAACTCCTTGAATTGATGGAAAGAAATCCTACCAATACAAGGTATGGTGAATTATTGGCGTCTTTGTATTTTGACAGCAACCAGTTTAGCGGTGCAGCTTTGGCTGCCTTGGATGTGTTGCAAGTCAATGACAGAAGCACGGAAGCTTTGGAGATTGCTGCGTATTCTTTGGAACAGATTGGTGCTTTGGAAAGGGCCTTGACCCAGTTCGAAAGGCTTCATCTTTTGACAGATGATATTTTTGCACTTTACAAGTCAGCTTATCTTCAATATTCTTTGAAGAAGTACGAAGAAGCTATGAACTCCATCAATATGATCGTGAAGAGTTCAAAGGCAGCCGATCAAAAGTTGGGATTCCCAATTGAAAACAACCAAACGCAGGAGGTAAGCATGAAAGCTGCCGCATTGAACCTGAAAGCCTTGGTCTACATTGAGCAGGGAAGTAAGGAAGATGCCAAAAAAGCATTTGAAGAAGCATTGGCATTGGAGCCTGAGTTTGCATTGGCAAAAGACGGTTTGAAAGGACTTTGATCCAGTCAGGCATAAAATATAAATCCTCAGTTCTTGATAGGGCTGAGGATTTTTTTATTGGATAAATAAGCCTTGAAATCCATATTGTCATTGTTTCAATTGAAATTCGGAAAGCGTCCGATCAAACACTTGAAATTTGACAATAAATAACAAAAATAAGAGAGTAAAGGTGATTTGTGTGGTAATACTTGATTTTTGAATCTCACGAAATTTTGATAACGTGTTTATGAATCAAGTATACAGGTCCAACCCCAAAAGTTCTACCTAACCAGCCTCTGTGCTTGCTCCAGATGTCTTCTTTCATGTGCAACAATTATTTCCAAAGCCTTATCGAGTGAATAAACGACAATTTTATTTGCTGGAGAATGGATGATTATTCCTTTTCCCAAAAAAGGCTCCATCTCACGGATTTTCTGGATGAGTATTTTTTGATGGTCATAAAACTTCTCCAAAATAGCTTCATCTTGATCTGAATATAGTTTTGGTTCCCAAAGGGGGAAGGTCTTTACTTTCTTTTTGCCCCCGTCAGAAACTGACTTGTAAATCATGTCGCCAATCATTTTTGGAAAAAAACCTATTTTGGAAATGAAAGCACCTTGAAATGTTCCGTTTTTTACTTTTTCGAAAATAGGGAAGTAACTGCTGTTTAAAATGATCAAATGCTCTAGATTTTCAGCAATGCTCCAAGTGCTGGAATCCGGTTTTTTAAAAAGAATGTCATCTTCAAGTCCTGAAAATGAATTCTCTACACTTTTTGAAATTTCTTCCAATTCCGAAATATATGTTTTGACCTGTGACATTTTTGAGTTCAATGAAGTTAGTAAACAAAGTTACATTATCAATTTTAGATTTTCCCTAAGATTTGTCAGTACATTGTTATTGTATCCCAACTTGTTAAAAGTTCTATGAAGTTTAACCACGGAGAGCACGAAAATTTTCACAAAGGTCATAAGCTTGGTTCCAGGGTTGTTGTTACTTTTTTGTGTCCCTTGTGCCACCTTGGAGTCCTTGGTGGTTGAAACAGCCCTGAAGTTTAACCACGGAGAGCACGAAGATTTTCACAAAGGCCACAAGCTTGGTTCTAGGGTTGTTGTTACTTTTTTGTGTCCCTTGTGCTACCTTGGAGTCCTTTGTGGTTGAAATAGCTCTGAAGTTTAACCACGGAGAGCACGAAGGTTTTCACAAAGGCCACAAGCTTGGTTCCAGGGCTTTTGTTACTTTTTTGTGTCCCTTGTGCCACCTTGGAGTCCTTGGTGGTTGAAATAGCCCTGAAGTTTAACTACGGAAAGCACAAAGGTCACAGAGCTGTGGTGATTTTTAAATTGGCTTTTTAAGAACACCAACCAACTCTGTTTTGATGGAGGTACTTTATTCAAAAACTGTAACTAGTCCACCAGTAAGATTGAATATTTCACCTGAATAATGTTTACTCAAATAGGTCGCGGCTGATTTGCTTCGAATTCCACTTTGGCAGCAAATAACCAGTTTCTTCTCTTGTGGAAGCTCTTGAATTCTTGAAGAAAGCTCTGATAAGGGAATATTTATTCCGCCAATATTATGGGAATTGTATTCACTGGCTTCCCTTACATCCAGAACACAAATGGAGTCAGGGTCAGAATTAAGTTCAGATTGAAGAGTAGGGTAATCCATTTCAGGAATATCAATGGCTTTGTTTGTTGCAATATTGTTATTTTTCTTTTGACTCCTTTTTTGGATGTTGAAAATCGAGCTTTGGTTGGTCAAAGTATTGATGACCATTAGCTTTCCAGAGAGTGTTTCTCCAAGTCCACAAATCACCTTGATGGCTTCATTTGCCATATACATCCCAATAAGCCCAGGTAAAATCCCAATAACACCGATCTCGGAGCAATTTGGTACTTCATCCGAAGGTGGAGGCTCGGGAAATAAATCTCGGTATTGTGGACCGTCTTGGTAGTTGAAAACAGAAACCTGCCCCTCAAACTTCAATATGGAGCCAAAAATCAATGGGATTCCCATTTCCACACAAGTGTCATTGACCAGATATCTCGTAAAAAAATTGTCCGAGCCATCGATGACCAAATCGTAGTCTTCAAAAATTTCTTTGGCATTTTCATTGTCCAATCTGATATCATAGACCTTGGTTTTGACATAAGGGTTGAGCTCAGTTAGTTTTTTTGCAGCAGTGGGAGCTTTGGCTTTGCCAATATCATTGGGATTATATAGGATTTGCCTGTGGAGATTGCTCAATGCAACATGGTCATTGTCTACGATTCCCAATTGACCAACCCCAGATGCAGTCAAGTATTGGAGAATGGGACAACCCAAACCACCGGCACCAATCACTAGGATTTTGGCTTTTTTCAACCTTTCTTGACCTTCCAAGCCGAATTCCGGCAACATGATTTGCCTGCTGTAGCGATTTATTTCCAATGATTCCATCAATAAGCTGTTTTTGGGTTCAAGGCACTGTCCCAATCTTTCCATACAGGTTCATAACCTTGGGACTTGATTAATTGGGCGATCTGATCTGGGCTTCGCTCATCGGAAATTTCGAACTGTTCCAAAGCTTCAGGTTCTACTGCATATCCGCCTGGGTTGGTTTTCGATCCTGCGCTCATAGAGGTGATTCCTAGCTTGAGGACATTGTTTCGGAATGTTTCGGATTCCCTTGTCGAGAGTGAAAGTTCTATTTCTTCATTGAAAATCCGATAGGCGCAGATCAATTGTACCAATTCCCGATCACTCATGTTGACTTTGGGTTCCAATCCTCCTGAGAATGGTCTGAGTCTAGGAAAGGAAACACTGTATTTACTTTGCCAATAGTTTTTTTCCAAATAAGTCAAATGCAATGCTGTAAAAAAGGAATCGGTCCTCCAATCTTCCAATCCTATAAGTACACCGAGTCCCATTTTATGGATTCCTGCTTTGCCAAGCCTGTCTGGGGTTTCGAGTCGGTAATCGAAATTCGATTTTTTCCCTTTTGGATGGTGTTTTTTGTAATCTTCCCGATGGTAAGTCTCTTGGTAGACCAATACCGCATGTAGCCCATAAGGAATCAATGCTTCATATTCATCTTGCTCCAAGGGTTGTACTTCCAAGGAAACATTGGAAAAATGCGGACTGACCAGTTCCATGGCTTTTTTAAAATAGTCAACGTGCACTGTTTGATTTGCCTCACCGGTAACCAATAGGACATGATCATACCCCATTTTCTTGATCGTTTCCACTTCTTGGAGTATTTCCCTATCGGTGAGTGTTTTTCTCCGCACCTTGTTGTCAAAGCTAAATCCACAATAGGTGCAGATGTTGTTGCACTCATTGGAAAGGTAAAGTGGGACATAGAGCTGCATGGTCTTCCCAAACCTTTTTTGGCTAATCTGTTGGCTGAGTTGGGCCATTTCTTCCAAAAATGGTTCGGCGGCTGGGGAAATCAGAGCCTTGAAATCCTCCAAATTTCTTTTGGTGGCATGCAATGCATGGAGTACGTCAGCTTCGGTTTTGCTGTAGATACCCTGCTTTACATCGTCCCAAGAGTAGGTATTGAATAAATATTTGAAACTAGACATCGAGGAAGGAAGTTAGTGGGCTACTTGCTACTGCGCCTGAATGCTTTGGTGCCAACCTGGCTTCAAATGCCATGCGTCCAGCTTCTACTGCCATTTTAAATGCCAAGCCCATGGCTACAGGGTCTGGAGATACGGCTATGGCAGTGTTGACCAAAACGGCATCTGCGCCAATCTCCATAGCTTTGGCAGCATCGGATGGAGCGCCAATTCCAGCATCTACTATGACAGGAATATTGCTTTGCTCAATGATGATTTCAAGGAAATCGATTGTTTTCAGACCTTTGTTGCTACCAATCGGAGAGCCCAATGGCATCACCGCAGCGGTACCAGCTTCTTCCAATCTTTTGCATAAAACAGGGTCGGCATGGATGTATGGAAGTACGATGAATCCCAACTTTGCCAATGCTTCTGTAGCGATCAATGTCTCTATCGGGTCAGGCATCAGATACTTAGGATCTGGATGGATTTCCAATTTGATCAGATTGGTTTCCAATGCTTCCCTTGCCAATTGAGCTGCGAAAATCGCTTCTTTGGCATTTCTGACTCCCGAAGTATTGGGTAGGAGCTTGATGTGGGGATGATGGAGTTTGGTCAAAAGGTCATCTTGAACTTGGTTTTTGAAATCCACCCTTTTCAAAGCGACTGTGACAAGCTCGGAGCCTGATGCGAGGAGTGATTTTTCCATCACATCCGAAGAACTGTATTTTCCAGTCCCTGTGAATAGCCGAGAATTGAATGCTGTGTTGCCTATTTTTAACATGTTTTTTTATTTTTTGTGTCCAAATCAGTTCTCCAAATCAAATTTGAGTCTGAATAAGAAGGATATTAATGTGTCAATTTTGGGAAAAATCCCTCGCATTTAGTTTTTTTTCTTTGTGAACTTGGTGCTTTTACTTGGTGATCTTTGTGGTAAAAATATAACCACAAAGATCACCAAGTTTTTCACTAAGAACACTAAGTCACGGATGCACTTTTGTCAGCTTTAGACGAAACCAAGCCTATGTAAATACCTCATCTGTCAGGTTACCACAATAGCTTTAAATTGGGATGGTAGGGTTAGAAAACTGATGGTTTATTTCCTCTATCTTTTGCCTTGGATCCATGGCATGATTGATCTCTCCAGATATTGCGACTCCATGGACGCCTGTTTTTAAAAGCTCTGGCAAATCTTCGGCGGTAATCCCACCGACTGCGATAACAGGAATGTGTAATCCCAATGCATTCATTTCATCCAAGATTTTTTTGTAACCATCAATACCCAATATAGGACTTAATTTTTCCTTGGTTTGGGTAAATCTAAATGGCCCGATGCCAATGTAATCAGGGGTAGATTGGGCATGCATTTTCACATGGTCGATGGTATTTGCGGTCGCCCCGATGATTTTGTTTTCTCCTAAAATCAACCTTGTTTCGGCAACAGACATGTCATTCAAGCCTATATGAACGCCATCAGCATCTATTTCCTTTGCTATTTTTACATAATCATTGATGATCAGGATGGCTTGATGATTGTCGCAGAGTCGCTTGGCTTCCTTGGCAATAGATAAGATTTCATGTTCTTCCAGGTTTTTTAACCGTAGTTGAATCCACTTACATCCTGCTTTTAGCACATTTTCTATGGCTTCCAAGTGTGTGTTGAAGGGTTTTTCTTGGGAGATATATTGGAGTTTGTTTATTTCAATTTTCATATATCCTTCATTCTAATATATTAGCGATCATTTAAATCAATTTTTATTGGTTTAGATATTAATTGATATTGGATATTTGTAGATATTTTTTTGAAATCATAATCAAATTTTTCTCTATAAATTGAAGTTCACATAATCACTTTATCAAACTGATCCACAAGTTCCTTTTGGTCAAAATAACATAACCCCTAAGGTTGGCGAACTTAAAATATCTTAATATCAAGTATGTTAATAAACATCTATCATGTTTTGATTTCAAAAGAAGAAACTTAAAACCATATATCTTCTTATCAATAATATCGATGAATATCAGCTTTTAAGAAGCTTTAGGGCAAATCAATAAATATTATCGATAATTAAGCTTAACACAAGTTTCAATTAGGTCTATTAATATCTCGATCCTTCTATTCTCTTCCTCATTCCAAATTGCCCCCAATACCGCAGCGCCATCAAAATTCATGGATTTTACCAGGTCAATATTTCCCAGATGAATACCTCCCAAAGCAATCACTTCGGGTGAGTTTTTTGGTTTTTCCAAAACGAAATCTGCCGAAACCGAACTTTGATATCCCTCTTTGGAAATGCTGTCAAAAACAGGACTGAAGAATGTATAATCGAAATGGCTCAATTCATTTAGTGCAGAAATGTCATGAAGGGAAGTGCTGATTTTCATTCCTCTTTCCTTGATTTTTATCAATTTCGAAATAGGGGTTTTGTTCCGTTCCATTTCTGTGAAGTGCAATCTCTTCAATCCAAATTCAGCAGCTAATTGATGGTGCTGGTGAATTGCAATCCGACCATGATATTTTGGATCAATTTGGGAAATCAGCTTACTCAGCAATTCCAAATCGCTATTGGGTTTGCGAAGATGGAATACCCCCAAACCTGCTTCAAAGAGCCGATTGATGTTTTCGGCTTCATTTGAAACAGGCGTGGGAGATGAAATGACCAACAGTTCCAAGTTACAGGTAGATTTCGTTTCCTTTTTCCGCAAATTCCTTGGCTTTGTCTTGCATGCCTTTTTCCAATGCTTCGGTTTCTTCTAGATCATTTTCAGCGGCATATTTTCTGACATCTTGGGTGATCTTCATGGAGCAGAAATTTGGACCACACATAGAGCAGAAATGGGCGATCTTCGCACCTTCGGCAGGAAGGGTTTCGTCGTGGAATGATTTGGCTGTATCTGGATCGAGTGATAGGTTGAATTGATCTTCCCATCGGAATTCAAATCTTGCCTTGCTCAATGCATTGTCTCTGTATTGAGCTCCAGGGTGTCCTTTTGCCAAATCTGCAGCATGGGCAGCTATTTTGTAGGTAATGACACCGTCTTTGACGTCTTTTTTGTTTGGCAATCCCAAGTGCTCTTTTGGAGTCACATAGCAAAGCATGGCAGTACCGTACCAACCGATCATGGCTGCTCCGATAGCTGAAGTGATATGATCATAACCTGGAGCAATGTCTGTCGTCAATGGCCCCAAAGTATAGAATGGAGCTTCTCCACAGTGCACAAGCTGCTTGTCCATATTTTCTTTGATCAAGTGCATCGGCACATGTCCAGGTCCTTCTATGATCGTTTGGATATCATGTTTCCAAGCTATTTTGGTGAGTTCGCCCAAGGTTTCGAGTTCCCCAAACTGTGCCGCATCATTTGCGTCAGCGATACTTCCAGGCCTCAAACCATCCCCTAGGGAGAAAGTGACATTGTAGGCTTTCATGATTTCACAGATCTCTTCGAAATGTGTATAGAGGAAGTTCTCTTTGTGGTGGGAAAGACACCATTTTGCCATAATCGAACCACCACGGGATACGATTCCCGTCATCCTTTTTGCTGTAAGCGGAACATACCTGAGTAAAACTCCTGCATGGATGGTGAAGTAATCCACGCCCTGCTCTGCTTGCTCTATCAAAGTATCCCGGAACAATTCCCAAGTCAGGTCTTCGGCCTTGCCATTTACTTTTTCCAAAGCCTGATAGATTGGGACAGTACCGATTGGTACGGGAGAATTTCTGATGACCCATTCACGGGTTTCGTGTATATTCTTTCCTGTGGAAAGATCCATGATTGTATCAGCTCCCCATCTGCAAGCCCAAACTGCCTTTTCCACTTCTTCCTCAATGTTGGAGCTCACCGCTGAGTTTCCAATGTTGGCATTGATCTTTACCAAGAAATTGCGGCCAATAATCATTGGTTCTACTTCCGGGTGGTTGATATTTGCAGGGATTACTGCACGACCCAAAGCGATTTCCTGTCTGACAAATTCAGGGGTGATAAAGCCTTTAGGGGTATTTGCCCCAAAGCTATTACCATCGTGCTGGTGGAGTAGGCATTTGTTACCAATATCATTTTTCCCCAATTCTGCAATCCTCTGGTTTTCCCTGATGGCAACGTATTCCATTTCCGGTGTAATGATACCCTGTTTGGCATAATGCATCTGTGAGACGTTTTTTCCAGGCAATGCTTTCAAGGGGTTGTTCAGATTAGGGAATCGAATCGGGTTCAGAGAGTCGTCATTTTTTCTTTTTTTGCCATACTCAGAGCTGATATCCGAAAGATACTCAACGTCGTTTCTTTGGAGTATCCATTTTTCGAAATTCCTAGGCAGACCTTTTTCGAGGTTTACCTGATAGGAGGGGTCTGTATAGGGACCGCTGGTATCATAGACCGTCACTGCCGGGTTTTTGGTGGCTGGTAGGCCTTTGATGTGCGGTTGTGTGTCATGCAATGAAATCTCACGCATGGGGACCCGAATCGCATGCAGCTCACCGTCCAAATAGACTTTTTTGGAAGCTGGAAATGGACTGGTCGAAATACTTTGGTTGTTAGGTGTTTGTTCTGTTTTCATTTGCTTATGGTTTTATCCTCCTTGTGTAGCTTTGATAAGGATGATCGTATCACCAGAGGCAATGAAAGTATTGGCCCATTCAGATTTTGGTATCACAGACTGATTGACAGCAACAGCGATACCTTCAGGATTTTGCTGAACATGGTTTTGAAGTAACTGTGTGATAGAGCAAGTGTCCGAAATCTGGAGCGGTTCATTGTTTACGGTAATATCCATCCTTGAAATTGTTTGATTGAACATATAACTTCAGGAGTGGCCCGTAACAACGGATCAAAAAAACGAAAATGCCATTCATCGAAGGATAAATGGGCAATTCTTCACTTTTCCCTTCGGCAGTACTAACTGCATCAGGTTCATAGGGTATGATCTCAGTCCGTGAAGGACACCCCTAAAGTTGTCCCAAACCTATAGAAAACAAATTGGAATTGCAAGGGGAGTTTGTTTTAATGAGTTTATTCTTTTAAAAAAAAACAAAGCGAAAATTCAAGCAAAATTCCCGAACTCAATCTTATTTAAACAATTTCGGACAGTTTGAATACCTGAAAGAGTATTTAGTAAACTTTCAGGTTTTAATCCGTTCAAAAAAGACTTTACCAAACTCTTCAATATGCTTGATCAAGTCCTGATTCGCAATTTGTCTATAAAGTGATATGTCAAATTTATAGGGAAGCAATAGCTCGTCCAATTCAGTTTCAATTAATTGTAAAGTGGTAAGGTCTAGATTGTCACCAATCAAAGTAAGGTCAATGTCCGATCCAATTCTATAATTTCCAATAGCCCTAGAACCATAAAGTATGACTTTTTCTACTTGATTATGTTTTTGAAATACCTGATTGATCTTTTCAATAATATACGGATTAAGCCCAAATCTTACCATAATTCACCTTGATTCCCGCTCTTGATTTCTTCTAGCTTATCCCTGAATTGCAAAAACTCTTTTAAATATTCATAAACGATTTTCATAAAAATATCATCAGCAGTTTCTTCATTGTAAGTATGGGAAGTTTTATTTCTACTTTTGATCATGTCCATCCAAACCTCACCATTTATAATCAATCCTGTAGCAAAGGCTTCCCTTGTAGCATCCTTAGAGCCAAAAACCCCCACATTCCCTGAATTTGCAAGAAAATCTTTCATGACATTCCAAGCAAGTTCGTGTGTATATTCGAAGCGCTGTATAAGTCCTTCTTTTAATATATCATCTAAGAAATCATCTGCATCAATTCTACCTTTATCATCGATTTGATAATCTTTTTCAATCCTTACAACTGCCTGTTCAAGTTTAGCTAGTGCTTTTTTGTAATTATTAAACCTCTGATGCCATCTTAAGTTCTCGTCTTCCATTATTGATATTGAAATTTACAAAATTGATAAAAGCACAACAATATTGTGTTTTCTAAACCCATACTAATTTATTAAAAAAAAAGCATTTGAATCGATAAAAAATTTAAATGGTTTAAATTAAGGCCTTTGGAATTAATCTTATCATAGTTTTAAGATTAATTCCCAAAGGCCTTTTTCCTTATAATCAACCCAATTTTGCCAAAGCTTCTTCAAGTGTCTTGATTTTGGCTTCTGCATCGGCTTGCTTTTTTCTTTCGTTTTCTATGACTGCAGCAGGTGCTCCTGCAACAAAGCGCTCATTGCTGAGTTTTTTCATTACTGAATTCAAGAATCCTTTGGTGTAAGCCAAATCTTTGCTGATGTTTTCCCTCTCTTCCTCTGCATTTACTTGCCCTTCCATCGGAATAAAGCACTCATCTGCCTTCACTACAAAGCTCACGGCATTTTCAAGTGAGTCACCGAAGCTTACATCTTCCAGATTAGCCAACTTTTTCAATACCGCATCAAATCTTCCATAAAGTTCTGATTGCTTGGTTTTGATAGTCAAAGAGAAAGCTTCTTTTGGTGAGATTCCCTTGGAGGCTCTGATATTTCTTACTTGTGATACAACCTCAAATACCTGTATTGCTTCCGTAATGATTTGACTGTCAAAAGATTTTGCTTCTGGCCATGCCGATACAATCAATGCCTCAGAAGTATCTCTTTCCTTGATTTGATGCCAAAGTTCTTCTGTCAAGAATGGCATAAATGGATGTAGTATTCTCAAAATATCCTCAAAGAATTCGATCGTTTTGGCATGCGTAGGGGCATCGATTGGCGCCTGGTAGGCAGGTTTGATCATTTCCAGATACCAAGAACAGAAATCATCCCAAACCAATTTGTACGTTGCCATCAACGCATCGGAGATTCTGAATTTCTCAAAATGATCCTCAATCTCCGTCAAAGCTTCATTGAATCTGTTTTCGAACCAGGTAATTGCTGCTTGGTTGCTTTCTCCAGAAATATTCGGGTCAATTTCCCATCCACTTACCAGCCTATATGCATTCCATATTTTGTTGGAGAAGTTACGGCCTTGTTCAACCAGTTTTTCATCAAATGGAAGGTCGTTTCCGGCAGGAGAGGAGAAGAGCATTCCCGTACGGACACCATCAGCTCCATACTGCTTGATCAACTCTAATGGATCAGGTGAATTGCCCAAAGATTTGGACATTTTTCTTCCTTGCTTATCCCTTACGATACCTGTGAGATAGACGTTTTTGAATGGTTTTTCACCAGTATATTCATAACCCGCAATGATCATCCTGGCTACCCAGAAGAACAAAATCTCCGGTGCAGTCACCAAATCATTGGTAGGGTAGTAATATTTCAAATCTTCGTTTTTCTCCCCTGTTTTGAAAACCCCAGAATCAAATACGGAAATAGGCCATAGCCATGATGAAAACCAAGTGTCCAGTACATCTTCGTCTTGGGTAAGGTCTTCCAATTTATATTGTGTGTCGAATTTTTCATTCGCAAGCTGAACTGCCTCTTCTTTGGTTTTGGCTACTACAAATTCACCATTTGGTAGGTAGTATGCAGGAATCTGATGTCCCCACCAAAGTTGACGGGAAATACACCAATCTCTTACATTTTCCATCCAAGAGCGGTACATGTTTTTGAATTTTGGCGGATGCAATTGGATTACATCTTCCATCACCGAACTCAAAGCCGGCTTGGTGATGTCTTCCATTTTCAAAAACCACTGCAATGAAAGCTTTGGCTCAACTACAGCATCTGTTCTCTCCGAATGGCCAACATTGGATTTGTATTCTTCGATCTTATCCAACTGACCTGCTTCGTCCAACATTTTTCCGATTCTTTTTCTGGCGATGAATCTGTCTTCACCTACAAGAATCTGGGCTTTTTCATTGAGTGTACCATTATCGTTTAGGATGTCGATAACCTCCAACTTGTGTTTGATACCCAGTTCGTAGTCATTGATGTCGTGGGCAGGAGTCACTTTCAGACAGCCCGTACCAAATTCCATGTCTACATATTCATCCTCAATGATAGGGATGGCACGGTTGATCAATGGAATAATTGCTTTTTTTCCTTTGAGGTGTGTGAACCTGGGGTCATTTGGATTGATGCAGATCGCTACATCTGCCATGATTGTCTCCGGTCTTGTGGTGGCTATGGTCAAGAAATCTTCAGTTCCCTCGATTTGGTATTTGATATAATACAGCTTGGACTGTATTTCTTTCATGATCACTTCATCATCCGACAAGGCTGTTTTTCCCTGTGGATCCCAGTTGACCATGCGGATTCCCCTATAGATTTTTCCCTTGTTGTAAAGGTCGATAAACACTGAAATCACTGCTTCACTCAAATCTGAATCCATGGTGAACTTGGTCCTGTCCCAGTCACAAGACGCACCCAACTTCTTGAGTTGCTCCAAGATGATTCCCCCATATTTCTCTTTCCATTCGTAAGCATACTTGAGAAATTCCTCTCGGGAAATGGATTTTTTGTCAATGCCTCTTTCCTTCAGCATGGCAACAACCTTGGCTTCCGTAGCAATGGAAGCATGGTCAGTTCCCGGTATCCAGCAGGCATTTTTACCTTCCATTCTGGCTTTACGGACCAATACATCCTGAATGGTATTGTTGAGCATATGTCCCATGTGCAATACTCCAGTGACATTCGGTGGAGGGATGACGATGGTGTATGGTTCTTTGGTATGGTCTACTTTGGAGGAGAAAAATTTGTTTTCCATCCAGTAGGTATACCATTTTGACTCTGCTGCTTCAGGATTGTATTTTGTAGCTAATGACATATTTTATATTAGAGCTTATTTAAATTTTGTTTTTGAAGCCGAGATTGATGTATTTTTTGTCCAATCAAGGCTCGTTTTTGGGGTCGAAGCTTCCGCTACATCCCCGAAAATAGCCGAAGAGTGGGCGAAAGAGACGCAATCGAAGGCCAAAGGATAAAGTTTAAACAAGCTCTTAGAACTTATTGAAACTTCAAGGCGCAAAAATACAAGAAATAATCTAGTCCCACAGCTTTCTCAATGTAAATTCGATACATCTGGCGGCTAACTTGGCCGTACTGTGGTCAATGTCATAAGCAGGATTGAGTTCTACCACGTCCATGGTGAGCAGTTTTTTGCTCTTTGCCAAATATTCCAAAACCTTCAAGGCAAAGTCCGGATTGAATCCCATGGGGGATGGGGCGCTTACCCCGGGTGCGTAGGCGGAAGAAAATCCATCCAAATCGATGCTGAGGTATATTCTATTCACCTTTGAAAGAAATGCATCGAGGTTGTTCTTGACTGTCTCCCAGTTTTCCACAGTACAATCTTCACTTTCCATCCACCATGAACCTGTATTTTTGGCTGTTTCGAAAAGAGAAGAAGGGTTGGCGGCTCTTTGTATGCCCAAGCAAAAATATTTGCAGTGAAGGTTTTTAGTTTTTGCTGATTCCAAAATCTGTAAAAATGGTGAACCGGAATGCCCTTGGCCATTGTTGGGTTCCCTCAAATCGAAGTGTGCATCCAGATTGATGATGCCGAGTGTTTCATTCTTGGAAGCTGTATAAGACAATGCCGCCATGCCATGTGGAAATGCAAGGTCATGCCCACCTCCAAGGAGAATAGGAAAATGATTGGAATTTAAAATGTCCGAGATGGTTTGTTGTGTTAGGGTTTGTAATTCTTCAAGGCTACTTTCTGTAGCAGTGATGTCCCCATAATCCAAAATTTCCAGGTTTTCAGGCAAGTGATAAGCCATAGAACCCATGGATTTCCTGATTGCATCAGGCGCATCCTCAGCACCAACACGACCATGATTCCTCCTGACCCCTTCGTCTATTGCATAGCCTAATATCCCCAATTTTCTACCCGGTGTTATCACATGCAAGCTTAGATTCTCTATGCAGCGCACCTTCTGATGCCAGTATTGGATGGTTTCACTCGGTCTGCCTTTCCAGGTGTGTTGAGCTGTGCTTTTATGGTTTTTCATTGTATTTGGGTTTAAAAAGCAATTTGATTATCCATGACTTTTCCCGTAAGATAATTATTAGATATTTCAATACAACTAATTGTTATCAATCTTCTTTCCTTCCTGTAAAGTGATCCATGGTATGATAGACCCCCATCACCTTGCCTACAAACCAATCAAATAGCCAGATTGGGAAAAGTCCCTGAAAGAATCTAACAAATCTCATACTCCAAGGCATGCTTAAGATGATTCTGTTATGCTCAATCGCCCTGATTATTTTCTTGGCAACTTTCTCTGGATTCAAAATCGGCACTACTGATTTTACGCCATCAAACATTCCTGTATTGATGTAATAGGGAGTCACAGTGGTGACTCCAATGTTTTTGTTTTGTTGTTTCATTTCCAGTCTGAGACTATCAGACCAACCAATCATTGCCCATTTGCTGGCGGCATAGACGGACATCTTGGGGTTGGAAATGAATCCTGCTGAAGATGCGATATTGCAGATATGCCCTGAATTAGCTTCCATCATACCGGGCAAAAATTCATGGGTGATATGCATTGGAGCCAAGGTGTTGATGTCAAAGGTTTTTTGAATATCGGTTTGTGAGTGTTCACTGAAAAACTTCCCCACTATGATTCCTGCATTATTGATTAGGATATCGATATTCCCATGGTTTTCTTTTGTCGTTTTGGCCGTAGCTACTATTTCGGAAGGATTAGAAATGTCTATTTGGTAAGCAGATGTTTTTCCTATAGCGGAAAGTTCACGGACGGTTTTGTTCAGGTTATCAAGATTGATATCCCAAAGAATCAAATTTGCCCCTTTTTCCAAAACGATCCTTCCCATAATCTTCCCGATTCCCGAAGCACCACCGGTGATCAATACATTTTTGTTTTTCAGGGAATTCATTTTTATGTTTTTAATTGCCACTAAGATCGCGGAGGTTCGCAAAGGATTTGATTTAGTATATGGAAGACCTTTGGGGTTTTTTGAAACCCCAAAGGTCTGTGTTCTCTTGGCGCATTTTTGCACCTTGGAGGTATCTTGTAATTCTACGGGACAGTTTTTGCGAGTTCTTTTGTCACGTTCAGATTTTACTTGACACTTTTTTTCATTGTTTTTTGAGACTTACTTTTTCTTATAAGACTTCATA
>NZ_JBHUHR010000045.1:16829-54837 GCF_042682445.1 Belliella marina | reverse complement strand
TTTTTAAATTATGAATTTTGAACTCCGAATAATGAATCAAGAATTCGCTAGGTACTTGATTGTAATCCAGCATCTACTATCCTCAGCGCATCTCTGCAACTTTGTGATCTCTGCGAGATTCATTCGCTTCTCAAATCTCACGTCTCACTCGCTTTCCCGAAATCCTTCGGGACAGGCTTTGGTACATCTTACTTGGTACTTTGTACTTCAAACTCCTCCTTCAGTCTTCGATCTTCCTCCTTTACAATCAGTTGTTTTTGAATGACTTATCAGGATAGGTTGGTGGGCTTGGGACTGGTCTTGGGTCTTTTTTGATGAGTTCTTTTAGGTGCTCGATTGCTGTTTCCAGTTGTGCATCTTTTCCTTCAAATGATGCTTTTGGCAAATTGATCACCTCGATGTCTGGAATGAAGCCTTCGCCTTCGATTAGCCATTCTCCTTCTTCTCCATATACACCCATCATCGGTGCCCTTGCTACCCCATTATCAGTCAGGGTGTTGACGCCGGAAAGCCATACTTCTCCGCCCCAAGTTCTTGCGCCTATGGATTGTCCTAGTTTGAGTCTTTTGAAGCCTTCGGCAAATGCTTCGCCATCCGAAGCTGTGAATTCATCCACCAACAAAACCAAATGTCCACGGAATGCATACTGCATGTTCCAGTATGGCTCACCTTCTCTGTTTTTCCAATAGAAAAAGGCTTCACGCATCAATTTTTCCAAGATGAAACTATCAATATTCCCCCCTCTATTATTTCTTACGTCGATGATCAATCCTGATTTTTTAAACTGTGGGTAGAAATCCCTGTACCACTGACTGATATCGCCCGCCGTCATTGCCCTCAGGTGGACATATCCGATTTCTCCATCAGAAGCTTTGTCTGCTTCCAGTCGCCTGGTATATTCCCAATCATTGTATCTCAAATTGGATTCTGCATAGGAACCCATCGGGATGATCACACGATCCTCAAGGCTAGTTCCGTTTTCAGACACAAGGGAAAGTCGTACCTGTTTTCCAGCTTTGTCCCGAAGGAAATAATTGATGTCAGTAGCGGAAATGACGGCCTCTCCATCTACATGGGTGATGATGTCACCTTTGTTGATCATGATATCAGGGTGGGAGAGTGGTGACATTTCGGTAGGATAATCGGGATCACTTTGGTAGATATAGTCTACTTGGAATCCTTTTCGGCTTTCATTTTTTGATAATCGAGCTCCCAAAAGACCAAGGTTGATCTGGTCATCTCCTCTTCTCAAATCACCACCGCCAACACTCGTATGCAGTACGCTCAACTCACCTATCAATTCTCCCAATACATCTGAAAGCTCTGCCCTTGTGGTTACTCTTTCTGCCAAAGGAAGGTATTTGGTGTACATTTTATCCCAATCTACTCCATGCATATTTGGGTCATAGTAGTAATCTCGCTCCATTCTCCAAGCATCTGTGTAAAGCTGTTTCCAGTCTTCTTTTGGATCTATGGAAAAATTCCATTTGCTCAAATCCAGTTTCATCTCGGTCAGATTGCTGATCGGGGAGGTTTTTACTTCAACAATATGGTGACTGCTTCCCACTGTGACCAACATGTATTTGTTGTTTTCAGAAGTGACAAATCTCCTCACATTTTCTATAAATGTTTTTTGTTCAGCTTTTGAATCGATCGGTGTCATGGTGATGGCATTTTTCCCATCTCCGTTTGCATCATTGAGATAGTACAGGGCTTTATCCGTCACGACCAAACTTCTATAGTTTCCAGCAGGAACAGGCACTTCTCTCAAGCGCTGCATCAATCCTTCTTCCTCAATAGTCACTTTTACCTCACCTTCTGCCTTTTTATCATCTTTCTTCTCCTCTTTTTTCAATTCATGATTGTAGTGAAATGGAGAAACTATTCCCTTCTTAAGGGAAATATGGTAGATTTTCATCTGCTTTTCCCAATATGGTTCTGGCTGACGGGTTCCCCAAGGTGAGCTGACACGGGTTTCGAAGTTTCTGTCAGAAAGGTAATAGATCCAATTCCCATCAGGACTCCATTGTGGATTGACGCTATTGGCCCAATCGGATGTGATGGCGATGTGTTTTTTTGTGTTGATTTGAAAAGCAAAGATTTGATTGAAAGTATTGGAAGCGGATTGTGAAAAAGCGATCCATTGACTATCTGGTGACCAAGCGATACCGCTGACGCCTTCTCGATTGGTGGAGGCTTTGGTGCTGCTACCCGTTGCGATATCGAATACCCACAAATCCCTGTTGAGATCTGTAAATGCTAATTTTTTACCATCTGGAGAAGGTGTCAAATTAAACCTCAATGTAGTTCCGTCTTTGGAGAGTTGTTTGCCACCTTTGAGTCCTTTTGGATCGTATTGGTGGATTTCAAATTCCCCAGATTCGTCTGAAAATACATATACATTTTTTCCATCTGGAGAAAATACAATGTCCCTAAAACGTACGCCATCTTTTCTGTCAAGTCTCACAGTCCTCCCTTCCTTCGCTGGGAGGATAAAACTTCTTCCCCTTGATGTAAAAGCCACTTCTTTCCCATCATTGCTGACGGAGATTCCTGTGATATAATTCTCAGGGTTTTTGATCCATTTTTCACGGGTATGGTCAAAATCAGAATTGAGTTGGATGTCCAGTTTTTTGTCAGAACCATCTTTGATATTGAAAGTATGTAGATCTGCGCCAACTCTATAGGCGATCAGGTCACCATGGTAAGATGCTTCCCTTACATCGTAGGTGTCTTGTTTGGTATGTTGCTTGAGATCCTCTCCATTTTCATTCATTGACCAGACATTGACTATGCCGTCACGGGAGGAAAGAAAATAAACACGTCCCTGATGATAGGTAGGATGATGGTCTTCGCCTCTGTAGTTTTTGGTGAGTTTGACAGCTTCTTCAGCGCCGTCTGTAAATTTCCACACTTGACGGGCCGTTCCACCTTCATATCTTTTGGTTACGTTATTATGAAATGTCGGTCTGACGAAAAAATAGGTGTCACCATCTTCAGAAAAACTACCTTCGGCAGCCATTTCGAGAGGAAGGATGTTTTTTTGTCCTGAGTTGATGTCAATGGTGACTGTTTGTAGTCTAGGTAGGGTAGAGTATTGGTTGGTGACATAAGCCAATTCAGTAGGAGACTTCCAGGCTGTTGGCACAGAAGCAGCTGCTTCGAAGGTCAACCTTTTCGGTATTCCACCTGAAATAGGCATGATGTACACTTCAGTAGGACCTTCGTAGGAAGCTGCAAAAGCAACCCATTTTCCGTCGGGGGAAATTTTCGGACTCCTTTCATCTCCTGCATGCGTGGTCAACCTGGTAGCCTCGCCACCTGATCGGGATATTTTCCACAAATCTCCTTCCGAAACAAAGACGATCAGGTCATTGTGTATCTCAGGTTCCATGTAATACCCCTGGTTATTTTGTGCCGAAAGGAGGTTGCAGCCCAAGGATAAAATGATAAAGATGAGTAGCTGTTTCATTTTCATAAAGTAAAGTTTTAAGTGAAATCGTTTCTGGAAAAGGCTTTTGGAAGATTAAGAAATGTATGTAACCAAATGTAAAAAATATTAAGCTATATACTAAAAACTTTTCATTGAGTGGTAGAAAATGGGGAGGGGGAAGAATTTAAGATTGTAGATTGAAAGATTTTAAATTGGGTTTAAAGATTGGAAGATTGGAAGATTTTAAAATTGGAAAATTGAAAGAACTTGTCCGTGACGGATTGAAAAAATGGGTTAGAATGTTGATTGGTCATTTCGACTTTACCTCACTTTAGGGAGGAAATGAGCCTGTCCCGCAATCCTGCGGGAAGAAATCTCGAACCGAGTTCACAGGACTGAGCCGTATTTTTACTTCACCTCTTTAATTCACAACGAGACCTCTCCTGCGATCGAGGTGACTTAGTCGTCATTTCGACAGTATGGAGAAATCTCGAACTGGTTTTACTTGACACTTTTTTCTAGTGATTAGAGAAGTTCAACCCCTTAGGGGTTGCTTTTCCTACCCATCATCTTTATCCCCCGCATTTCATACGGAGCTACTCAAAGTTTAACCCCTATCGGGGTTGACTCTCTCTTCACTTTCATCCTTTGTTTCTCACATCTCAAGTCTCATATCCCCCTAAGCCACATCAGCGAAAACCCGCTCCATTCTTCGGAAGTAGAACATGCCGAATACAAAAAACACAATAGCTACGATACTACCAGGCCAGATCCACTCCCAAGGCATAGGTCTGTCGAGGAAGGCGCCCCTGAAACCCTCGATTACACCGACCATGGGGTTGAGGATGTAGAATTTTTGATATTGCTCGGGCACTGCATTGGTGCTATAGACCACCGGTGCAGCGTAAAGTAGGAGTTGGATGACGAAGGTCAGTGCATGCTTTACATCCCTATACTTCACTGCCATCGCTGACAAAAACATCCCGATCCCCAATGAAGTCATCAGCAACTGGATAATCAAGACTGGCAAAAACAATAATCCCCAACCTGGACTGACTTTGAAATAGATCAGCAAACCAATTACCACCACAAAGGCGATCACAAAATCCAAGAGCTTGGAAAGTATGGATGAAAGTGGCAAAACCATTCTCGGAAAATACACTTTGGTGATCATATTTGCATTTTGGATTAGGCTGTTGGCAGATTCGGTTAGGGTGCCGGAAAAGTAATTCCAAGGCCATAATGCCAAATAAGAGAACAGGATATACGGCATGCCATCTGAGTCTACTTTTGCAAGCCCTCCAAATACAATCGTAAACACCAAAGTCGTAAACAATGGCTGGATAATTGCCCAACTGACACCTAAAATCGATTGTGCATACCGAGCCTTGATCCCTCTCAAGGTCAGGAAATACAAAAGATCCTTGTACCTCCAGAGTTCCTTGAAATCAATCAATTGCCAACCACTTGTAGCTTGGATAATTTTGGTTTTGTTAGCTTCTGTGTTCATGCAACTATTGTTTTCCGGGAAAATAACATTTTCAGGATAGCTTAAACTTGAGTTTCCAAAACCCCAAATAGAAGCTACTCAAATTAATTTTCCCAAAGCTATATATTTGATTTACAAAATTAAACAAACCGAGTAAAATAATTGCTCGGTATACGGGCTTGGGCTCAACTTTGGATGAATTCTTGATTTCCATGATGGTTTTCGGTGGGGTAATCCTTAACCAAATCCAATTAATTTATGCCTGGTTTTGAAAGTCATGAATCACTGTTTGCACTTTAAAGAATATGAGTATCCGCAATGTTGCACGTTGTGATAGAAAAGATTTTATCCGATGCGGATACTCCTCAACAACTTGTGCCGTGGCGTAGTCAACAGAAACTCAAATCGCTCACCCAACAATTTATTGTTTGGCTACGTGCAATAAAACGGATAGTCATTTTGAAGAATATGATTATCTGCAATGACACCAGTAGTTAAATTATGCATATGTAATCATGCGGATAATTGTCAACAGTCGACGATTGACAGTCAACTTGCCCTGGAAACAATATGGATACATTATTTTAAATGGCTACTGGTAAGAAAGCGGATATACATAAAAATGAAATTGAATACATTAAAAAATACAGGGCTAATATCTTTAGCAAAAGCTACTGAACTCCATCAAATACATTTGTTCAAAAAAATCGGACAGAAGCTGCCAAGAAATTTCTTGAGTATAATGCTTTAACCATTAGTGAAATTATCTATGAAGTGGGGTATTTAGATCTTGAAGCCTTCCAGAAAGTTTTGTCTAGCTGAGTGTCAAATAAATCCATTTTTCCATTTTTGATAGTGCGCTTTCATACAGTGTCCGCAAGGTCGGTAGCCGCTTTCCAGTGCTTCCTTTTCCGAGCTAAAAAATACCCGGTTTTCCCTTTTAAGTCTTTTGCCCGAAACACAGGACAAAGTTCCATAAATTTTTAGTTTCCGGTTTCCTCCCAAACAGATTTTCCTGTGTTTTATTTTGTTCCATAACTCCTTATCTGTTATTTCTATATGTTGAATCATTTTTAACCTGAGTTCGATTGTTATCACAAAGTCAAAATCAATAAAAATATCCAGTTACAAGGCAAATTTTTGAGGGATAGCCTAAGCTATCGCCCAAAAATTTAACGCAGTAAATGGGTGTTTTTATTGACTGAGCCGACTATTCGGTTTTAAACGGCAACATACTTCACTTTTTCAATCCGCAATATCCCAATATTACTTCATAAAAAAGTTCGCTCCTTCTTTTCGTAGTTCTCACCATTTAAAACTGTTTTGACAAAGTGAGAATAGTCGAACTCAGGTTTTTAAGTCTTTGCATCGTGAAAAATGATTCCAAGCGTATGACGTTCCCCGCTGTGGACTTCGCTTACACCGTGTTTCATAGGTGCCCTGTAATATCCTTTGGCTCCCTTTTTGGGTCTGAAATTGGTAGTGAATATTAGCATATCACCCTTTTTAGGTTTCAAAACAATTGCTTTGGATTGGGCTCTTGGGGTTTGCTCAATAAGTACAAACTCACCGCCGGTATAGTCCTGGTCTGGGTCATTTAAAAACAATACTGCCTGCATCGGAAAATAGATGTCACCATATAAATCCTGATGAAGGGTATTGAATCCACCTATGCCATATTTTAATATCAACACCGTTGCTTTATGTTGGTTGTTTTCCCTGCATTGTTGTAAAAGTTCAGCGTGTTGTAGTGGGAACTGTCTGTCAATTTTGAGTGCTTTAAACCAGGTATTTGCAATGGGAGCAAGATGAGGGTATAGTGTGGTCCTGATTTGCTGAATTCTTTCGGGAAGTGGGTAATCGAAATACTTGTATTCCCCCAAGCCAAAACTGTAACGCTCCATCACTACCGTTTTTCTAAAAGAATCAGCTGAATTATAACAGGCTTTTAAATCTTCACACGCTTTGTTTGTGAGCATTTGAGGAATGATGGCATAGCCTTTTTGATGCATTTCATCCGTTATTAAATCCCAATTGGTTTCTTCCATAAGGTTGTTTTTATCTTGTTTTAGTGCTCTTCAAAAAATCCGTGGAGACCCGCTAGATCAGCGTCATCGGTGTTCTATTTATACAATTTTATGCTGAAAACACACAATAGCACGCACCTGCCTGGCCGGTAGGCAGGGATGACACGGATGCAACGGATAAATGCTGATTTTCACTTCTTTTTGTTGCAATAGACTTTTTACCTAAAGTGTTTTCGAGCTTAATAATAATTTTTGTCTAGTACTAAATTATCTTATAGTCGAAACTCCTGCGTCCGCCTGATATCAGGGCATTTTTGTTTTTAAATCTTTGCATTGTTGTTTTGTTTTAATTTCCGCTACAAAGATTGGAATGTGTGCTGGGTTGGGAAACCCGAAACTTGCTATAGTGCCATACTATCTGATTTTACAGATTCCCAGCCAATCATGGCGGTTTTTCTTGTCATTCCCCATCTATAACCTCCCAGATGGCCGCTGGACTGTATTACCCGATGGCAGGGGATGAGGAAGGCAACCGGATTGCTGCCAATGGCTGTTCCCACCGCCCTTGAAGCATTGGGGTGTCCTATTTGGCCAGCAACATTGCTGTATGTGGAAAGTTCTCCCATCGGGACTTTAAGGAGCATTTCCCAAACTTTTAGCTGAAAATCAGTCCCCTTCAAATGCAGTTTTATTTGCTGTAATTTGCTCCAATCGTTTTGAAATATAAACAAGGCATTTTCTTGCATAGGGTCTAACTTTTGCTCATAGGTAGCATAGGGAAATTTAGATTTTAAGTCGTTTAATGCGTCTGTTTCATCATTATTAAAAGCCATATGGCAAATCCCCTTGTGGGTTGAGGCAACGATGAGCTTTCCAAAAGGGCTTTCGGCAAAACTGTAGTTGATAAAAAGGTTTTTTCCCCCGTTTTTATATTCAGCAGGGGTCATTCCCTCTATGTTGACAAAAAGGTCATGTAGTCTGCCTGTCCCAGAGAATCCTGTATCCAATGCCGTGTCAAATAGTGTTGCTTGCTGTTCTTTCAACAGCTTTTTGGCGTGTTCCAGACTGATGAACTGTAAAAACTTCTTTGGGGTCGTTCCTGCCCACTCACTGAACAAGCGTTGAAAATGAAAGGGGCTCAAATGTACTTTTGATGCCACTTCGTCCAGATGGGGCTGCTTTTTGAAGTTGTTTTTGATATATTCAATAGCTTCTGCAATGCGTTCGTAATTTAATTTTTGTTGCTCGTTCATCATTACGGTTTTTTTTAACACAAATATTGAAATAAACATGCAGGTCAAAAACCCGAAACTTGCTTGATTTCGACATTTAAGAAAAGCCCAATTTCAGGGTTTTTTCTTTGGAAAAGCACACTGATTACCCCATCATTTTCCTGTGTTTCTCCCCCCAGGCTTGCAGCTCTTTTACAATGGGATCGAGTTCATGGGTAATGGCCGTCATCTCATACTCAACCCGGGGTGGGACTTCAGCATACACCGTGCGTTTTATGAGCTTATTGGCTTCCATTTTCCGCAATTGAAGGGTGAGCATGCGCTCGGTGATGCCCGGAATACTCTTCTTTAACTCACCAAACCGCATTTTGCCTTTTTCCAGGACACAGCATATGGCCAAAGTCCATTGACCACTTAAAAGATCTGTAGCATAGATGGTTGCATTGCATTCGGTCAGGCTTTGTTTGTTTTCAAAATGGGTAGATGTTTCTTTTATTTTAGTCATTACTTACAATTTTGTTAGTACCTTAAAATTTTCAGGCATAGAATAGAATAAGGGGAGTAGCTCTGATGTCTCCGATATTCATCGGGGCAGGCTTAGTGTTTCACCAATAAGGTATTTGATATCATGTTAGAGAACCAAACCCAATGAGGACCAAAGAGATTTAACAACCCAAACAAAGGGCTTTTCCAATTGTAAATAACTGTCAAACCATAGTGTCCTTAGTGCAACCTTGGTGTTCGTTGTGGTAAAATGGAGTTGGTATTTAACCCCGAAGGACAAAATAAATTTTAAAAAGTAAAACAAAAGGAATTAGATGCTTAGGTTTAATCACTGAGTCCTACCTCCAAAGAACTCAAATATTATAGCAGTTCAGACGATTTCATAGTTACCAACTTTCATCCACTATTTATTCTATTTTGAATTCTACCATTTCATAATTGACGCTCCGTCCACCTTCTTTTGTTTGCTGTAAAATTCTTTTTTCTACCAAATCTTTTATATCCCTTAGAGCTGTATCGGTTGAGGTTTTGGTGATTTTAGCCCATTTTGAGGTTTGTAGTTTTCCTTCAAAACCATCAAAAAGTTTGTTGATCATCAATCGTTGCCTTTCGTTGAAGGATGTGTTTTCATGTGTTTTCCAAAACTCAGCTTTATACAATATTCTTTGTGTGGTGGTTTCTGTGGCAAGCATAGCGTTTTTTAAGCAGTTTAAAAACCATTCAAGCCATTGAGTAATATCTCCAGTACTATGTTGAACCTTTTGCAATACTTTATAGTACTGCTTTCTTTCTGTTAAAATTTGGCTAGACATGCTATAAAAACGCTCCCCACTAGCTTCGGCTCGAGCAAGCAACATGTCGGTAATTGCTCTTCCGATTCTACCGTTGCCGTCATCAAAAGGATGGATGATAATAAACCAAAAGTGAGCAATGGCAGCTTTCAGCACAAGGTCGAGTTTGTTTTCATTATTAAACCAATCCAAGAATTTATCCATTTCCTCTTTTACAAGTTCGGGTTTGACGGCTTCGTAATGTACTTTTTCTTTTCCCAATGCACCAGAAACTACCTGCATCTCTCCCGTTCGATATTTACCTACTTCTATTTTATAGGGACCGCTATATCCAGTGGGAAAAAGTGCTGCATGCCAACCAAGCAAACGTTTTTCTGTCAAGGGTAGGGAATGCTTTTGTGTTGCATCAAGCATCATTTCCACTACACCTTCGATATGACGATTGCTTGGCACAAGTCCCGCAGTATCGATCCCTAGCCGTCTTGCTATAGAAGAGCGCACCTGATCGTAGTTTAGCAATTCACCTTCTATTTCGGATGATTTTACCACGTCCAAAGTTAAGGCTGTAAGCGTGGCTTCTTCTTTGGCAGAAAAACCCAAAGCACCCATTTGTCCAATGATCTTGCCTTGCTTCAAGCGAACTTCACCAAACAAAGCGTTTATATCTCTATCTCGCCAAGTAAAGCTCGTCCAGTTTCTGTGCTCGTAAATGTATTTTGCCATCTCCCAAAATTATTTTGCGGTAAATATAATAATTAATTACCGCAAAATAGCGGTGAATATATTGTTTTTTCACCGCGTCATGAGTTAAAAATCGAAATTTAGGGACATATTTAGCAAACATGGGACGGTCTTGATAAATGTTTAATAAGATTGGAATATTGATTTTTCTGCTTCAATGCCAGTGATTGAAAAAAACAAATAGTTGTAGTTCGAGATTATAGAAATCTTGAAACTGGTTACTTTTTCAATTTTTTCCCAACAACACACCCCACACCTATTTCCCATTCCTCATATGATGGTATTGGGCAGGACTTTGACCAGTCCTGTTGGAAAAGTAGGTGGTGAAGTGCTGTAATGATGAAAAACCACAGTGGTAGGCAAGGTCTGTTAGATTAACTTTATCGCTTTCCACTAAGATTGTCTTGGCTTTTTCGATGCGTAGATGGATGATAAAGCTGTTTGGAGGATAACCCGTCAGCTTTTTCACCAATTCCGTGAATTTTGTTTTACCCATTCCAAATTTCATTGCAAGCTGTTCCACCGGCCATTTTTTGGAAAGGTCGCTTTGTATTTCTTTTGTCAAATTTTCTATAAATGAACCTTCACTATCGATTTTTAGCTGTCTCGTAGTCAGTACCCTATTCAAATCTACAATAAAGTTTTCCAATAGGTTTCGGATAACCAATTCAAAACCAGATTCTTGTTTTTGAAGTTCTTTGTTGATAGAGGTGAAGTATTTTCGGAATTGTTTGGCATTTCTTATTACAATCCCTTTTTCACTTGCAAGCAATCTTCCGAGGCTGATTTGGGTTTCCTTGGAATCTTTGAACCAAGCGCCAAAATCTAAGTTCTCTTGTAAATCATATTTCTCTGGTTTTAGTATAATCCAGGTAATCTGACCCATATCCATTTTTCCTGTTGGGCTTCCATTCCAATGCCATGGGGCAGTGATGGAGAGATCCCCTGGGAAGAGGTCAATTGATTTGCCTTCAATAAGCCATTCATAACGGCCACTTTCAATAAAATGGACTTCTATTCCATCATTGAGATGGGGTTTCATGTTTTCATCCATCCTGACTTTTGAAAATTTCATGTTGCCAAATTGACTGATGAATGGTACATGTGTCAAAGGACCTGGGTTTTCTTTGTGAAGCCAAATCCCAGTTTCTCCAGTTTTTTTGTTTTTCATTTTTAGCCTTCAATAGAGAATAAGAAATCCTGTATGCCTCAATATTTGGGCTTAAATTAACATTGTTTCCAAAATTCTGTGTACTGGTCTGTCTGTCAATTTATGTTTTACAATATCGACCGTTGTGCAATTATTATACTGTTTGATTTTGTTTTTCGCTTGCTTAGCAAGTACAAGATTTAAAAGCTAACCAATTTTTGAATCTTATTTAACAATAAACCTAAAATAACCCCAAAAACCATGAAAACAAGTTTACTCGGCTATGCCTTGCTATTGGTGTTTTTCCAGATGCCTGAAGTAGGATATGCCATCTCATTTTCTCCAAATGACCATAATATGGTCATAGAGAGGACTATTGACAAAGTGATTAGAGGTAGAGTCTTGGACAAGTCAGACAAAGAGCCAATCCCTGGAGCTTCTATTTTGGTGAAAGGAACTACCCTTGGGGTAGTGACAGATATTGAGGGAAATTTCGAATTGAATGTAGCAGATGATGCCAATTCATTGATAGTCTCCTTTATTGGGTATTTACAAAGGGAAATTCCCATCGGAAACCAGTCGTCATTTGAAATCGAGTTGGAACAGGATACCCAGAACTTGGAAGAGTTCGTTGTGGTCGGTTACGGGACTTCAAGGGTGAGGGACCTTACGGGATCAGTCAGCAGGGTTGGAGAAGAAGGCTTTAACAGAGGTGTCAATGTATCCCCCGATCAGTTGATACAGGGTAAAGTAGCAGGTGTTGATATTGTCAACAACAGTGGTGCACCAGGAGGAGAAGTTACATTTAGAATCAGGGGCGCATCCTCTGTCCGTTCAGGCAACCAACCACTTTTTGTGGTGGATGGTGTTCCATTGGACGGAAGAAACACCAAGCCAGCAGCCACAGCAGGTGAATTGGGAAGTACGGAAGGTTCTAATCCTTTGAATTTTATCAATCCAAATGACATCGCTACGATAGATATACTCAAAGATGCTTCGGCAACAGCCATTTATGGTTCAAGGGGAGCAAATGGGGTAGTTTTAATTACTACAAAAAAAGGGATTAGCGGAGAACCCAGGGTGTCCCTTGATATGCAATCTGGGGTAAGTGTGATAGCAAGAAGACCTGATATCATGGATGGAGCGACTTTTCGGCAAGCTCTGAATCACAGGGAGCTCACACAGTTTGACGGAGGGACAGAAGTAGATGCCTTTAAAGAGATAACAAGACCGGCTATGACCAAGATCGTCAATCTTTCTGTCAGCGGTGGTGGTGACAAAAATAATTATAGACTGTCATTGGGTTACCATGATCAAGAAGGGATAATCAAGAATTCTGGAATCAAAAAATATACAGCCAATTATTCTGCAACCTATAAATTGATGCCTGATGATAGATTGAAATTGGATATCAATCTAATCGCTTCCAACAATACCGAAAGAGGGGCACCAATAGCTGAAAATTCAAATGTTAACGGCAGTTTAATCGGAAATGCCATTGAGTGGAACCCAACTACACCATTTAGGGATAACCAGGGTAATTTCGTCCAAAGATTGTATCAGGAAGGTGGCCGAAACGTGTCTGGATTACCAACGAACCCCTTGGCTTTATTGGAATATTATAATGACGAAAGCAACATTACCAATATATTGGGATCTATAGCAGCAAGTTATAGGATACTGGATGGCTTGGATTATCGCGTAAGTCTAGGAGTAAGCCATGCCAAAGGAAACAGGACTGTAGATACTTCTGGGGAATTATTCCTCAATACGATAACGGATCTAGGTTTGGCAGTGGTCAATACCAGTCAACTCAATAGCAGTACACTCACACATACGCTTAACTATGAGAAACAATTCCACAAGTTCAAACTAAGTGCCTTGGCAGGATATGAATTCCAAGACTACAAAAGCTATGTGAACAATATTACGGCAAGGGGCTTTACTCTTTTTGATATATATGGATCAGATATATTGCAGAATCCATCGAGGGATAATGTACGGGTAAGTTCATTCAGGGATCCTAGCAACCAAATACAGTCCATCTTTTCCAGGGTAAACCTAAACTTCTCCGACAGGTTTTTGGTAACTGCCACCATGAGGGCAGATGGATCAACCAAGTTTGGGGAAAATAATAAATATGGATATTTTCCGTCTTTTGCAGGAGCATGGGTACTGAGTGAAGAGAAATTTTTGAAAAACCTTCAAGCAATCAGCACAATGAAACTGAGGGTTGGCTGGGGTAGAACCGGAAACCAGGAATTCCCTGCCGGAGCTTCCCAAGACCGCTATGCATTTGGCTTGCAGAGCCTATCTCTTGTCAATGTGGCAAATCCCGATTTAAGATGGGAAACTACTGAAACCTATAATATCGGACTTGATTTTACCTTGTTTAACCACAAAGTATCTGGTTCCATTGAATATTTTGATAAGGCAACAAAAGATCTTCTATTCCAACTGCCAACGATCCAGCCTGCACCCGCAGCTACCTTTTGGACAAATTTACCGGCTACGATCAGGAATAATGGAGTTGAATTGATGTTGAGTGCTTTAGTCAAAGAGACAGCCAACCTGACTTGGGAAGTTGGGGCAAATGCTACTTTCTTACAGAATAAGTTGCAGGATTATACAGGCGCACCTGTTCTCACGGGACAAATCAATGGAAATGGTTTGGGTGGTGGCAGCAATGCACAACAGTTAGTGAATAACCAACCGCTATTTGCCTTTAAAATGCTGGAATTCCAAGGGTTTGATAACTCTGGATCGGCGATGTATTCAGATGAACAGCAGTTTGTAGGAAATCCAAATCCAAACTTCCTGTTAGGTCTCAACACCAATTTAAGCTATAAGAAATTCAGTTTCAATATGAGTATGAATGGGGTTTTTGGACATCAAGTCTATAACAATACTGCCAACGCATTGATCACAGCAGCAAATTTTGGGCTGGGAAGAAACACCTCCCCAGAGATAGGTTTGGGAAGCGAAAATCTGGGGAATTCCAATGTTGTCTCGACTAGATATTTGGAGAATGCAAATTACCTGCGCCTGCAGAACATGACAATGGCCTACAATTTGGGAGCTATTAAAAATGCATTTAGCAATGTGCGGATTTCTTTCACCGGCCAAAATCTTTTTTTACTCACCAATTACTCAGGCTTTGACCCTGAAGTGAATACAAACAGAGGAGTTGGTGGGGTTCCGTCCTTTGGGATAGAATATATTCCATATCCTACGGCGAGAACATTCTTATTAGGCATCAATGCTTCTTTCTAAAACCCAAAATTAAAATAGCCATGAAAAAATTAACATATTATTCTATATCATTATCCTTGCTGCTGTTTTCATGTACCGACTTGGTTGAGGAATTAAGATCTGATCTCCCCAATGATAAAGCCCGGGCCTACTTGGAAGAGAATGTCAACTTTGATGCCTTATTGGAGACAGTTTACAGGGATTTTGATGCCAGGTACATACAGCATGCAGGAAGCGTTTGGTTGTTGCAAGAAGTCTCCGCAGATGCTGCTGTAGTTCCCTCTAGACCTTCAGGTTGGGATAATGGGGGTGTTTATAGGGAACTTCATACCCATAGTTGGGTTTCTCAAAATCCATACTTGATCTCAGTTTGGAATGGGTTGAATAAAGGGATATTTGATGCAACGAATGTGCTTTCTTTTAACCCAACTACCGAAATCGCTGCAGAAGCTAGATTTTTAAGAGCTTTCTTTATGTATAGCGTGTTGGATCTTTTCAACCAAGTGCCATTTAGGGAGCCCGGTGAAAATTTATTGTTGCCATCCACGGTTTTGTCCGGAGGAGAGGCAGTAGATTTTATTATTCAAGAAGTAGAAGAAGTGTTGCCATTGTTGTCCGCCACTGGACCAGATTACAGGGCTAACCAAAATGCTGCCAGAGGCTTGTTGGCAAAGTTGTATTTGAACAGAGCTGTATATTATGACAGGGCTAACCCCCAATTCGCCTCTGGGGATATGCAAAAGGTAATCGAATATGCAGATGGGATTACTGGAAAATCGATTGGATTTTACTGGGACAGCTTTGGTCCGGACAACAACGCTGCATCTGATGAACTTCTATTTACCATCGAAGGAAGAGGAGGTGTAAGGTCGCATTCTCTCTGGGTCTGGTGGCATGCCATTTTCCCAACAGAAATGACACTTCCCAATGGAGGTGGCTGGAATGGCTTTTGTTCCACTCCAGAGATTTATGACTTGTTTGAAGACGATGACATAAGAAAGTATTATGACCACCCAATTACTACACCTAGAGGTTATAATGCAGGCTTTTTAACAGGGCAACAATATGGCCCTGATGGTCAGGAATTGGCTGGGGTTGTATTTACCAAGGAAGTACCTACGTTGGTGGGCGCTACGCTATGGAATGGGTATAGACCAGTGAAGTATATTCCTGATTATGCGAATCCTGGAGCAGCTGATAATGATGTGGTACTCCTTCGCTATGCCGATGTACTCTTGATGAAAGCTGAAGCATTGTTGAGAACAGGACAAGATCAGCAAGCACTTGAAATAGTGAATGATATCAGGGAGAATAGAAATGCAAGCTCTTGGGAAACAATTGATCTGGATTTGCTTTTGGATGAAAGGGCCAGGGAATTGTACTGGGAAGGGCATAGGAGACAAGACATGGTGAGATATGGGAAGTTCTTAGGTTCTTGGACTTTGAAAAGCCCATCTTCTGAACAATATTTCTTGTTTTCCATTCCCCCAGCCGATGTATTGGCTAATCCAAACCTTGAGCAAAATCCGGGATTTTGATCTCTTCCCGATAGATGATGGAATATCAATGCCTGAAATAGTAGATATCAAAGCAACTACAATTGCTATGATATCTACTATCTATCCGGATTGACTGGAAAGTACAGGATGCCACAAATCTCCAATACCCCTAATATTAAGTATTCTGATGATCAAATCATTTTTGATCAATCAAAATCAACCAAAATAACCAAAGACCAAGTCATGAATAAATTACGTCTGACACAGATTTTCCTTTTTACTTTTCTCTTATTCTCAATCTTTCCAACCAATGGGGCAGAGATTTGGGTAGCTGCCAATGGCTCTGACCTCAATGATGGCGGCAAACAAAGCCCTGTGCTTTCATTGCAGATAGCACTGAGGAAAGCAAGGGAATTGAGAAGACTGAATGACCCCTCTATTGAAGGCGGTATATTTATTTATTTACAGAATGGAACTTACAGCTTGGACGAAACTTTACAGATCAGACCTGAAGATTCCGGCACAGCTTCAAGCCCAACATGGATCTTGGCAGCACCGGATTCAAAACCGGTGATTTCCGGTGGAGAGAAGGTTACTGGATGGAAAAAAAATACTTCAAAACTTACAGGCCTGCCCAAAGCTGCCCAAAACAAACTCTGGGTTGCACCGATTCCTCGAAAAGCTGGGAATCAGGTGGCATTCCGACAGCTCTATATCAATGATCAAAAAGCTGTGAGAGCTTCGAATCTTGATGCACCCAAACTTGAGAGAATCTTAGCCATAGACAAAGAAAAGCAGGAAATGTGGATTCCAACTCCAAAAGTGAAGTTTGGAAATCTGAATGATGCCGAATTGGTTATTCACCAATGGTGGGCGATCGCCAACCTGAGAATCAAATCTATGGAAGCTTTTGGGGACAGTTCCAAAGTGACATTCCACCAGCCTGAAAGCCTTATCGAATTCGAACATCCATGGCCTGCGCCATTTATAGATGATAAGAAAGAGTACGAAGGCAATTCGGTTTTCTTTATTCAGGGAGCAGTTGAATTATTGGATAAGCCAGGGGAATGGTATGCAGACCACAAAAACGGTTTGCTGTACTATTGGCCAAAAGAGGGTGAAGACATGTCCAATGTCGATGCGGTAGTTCCATCCCTCGAAACTATTGTACAGATCGAAGGTACTTTGGATCATCCTGTGAAGCATGTGGGTTTCAAAGACCTCACTTTCAAACATGCAGGTTGGATGCGTCCATCAATGGCTGGACATGTGCCTTTGCAAGCTGGTTGGTACATCATGGAGGCCTATTCTTTGAAAGAACCCGGAACACCTGACAAAGCCAAATTGGAAAACCAAGCATGGATTGGCAGACAGACAGCAGCCGTTCAAGTTGCCAATGCAAGATATTTTGCCATGGAAGGCTGTAAAATTGAACATGTAGCAGCTACTGGATTGGACTTGGTATCGGGAGTGCAGCACAGTAAAATTATTGGGAATGTTTTTAGGGATATTGGAGGAACAGGAATCCAAGCAGGTTTTTTTGGTAGCCATGCATTTGAGGCGCATTTGCCTTATAATCCACAGGATAGCAGAGAATTGGTAGGTTTTGCAGAAATCTCAAACAACCTAATCACCGATGCTACCAACGAAGATTGGGGCTGTGTGGGAATCAGCATTGGCTTCGCCCATGATATCAATATAGAGTACAATGAAGTCGTGGATGTCAACTACTCCGGAATCTGTGTGGGTTGGGGCTGGACGAAAACACTTTCAGCTTCCAAAAACAACCGGATCCATGCCAACAAAATCCACCGATTTGCCAAGCAAATGTATGATGTGGGAGGGATTTATACCCTTTCAGCCCAACCAAATATGGAGATAAGTGAGAATGTAATCTATGATTTGATTGATGCGCCTTATCCACATATGAGGCATCACCATCAATATATCTATTTTGATGAAGGGTCTTCCTATATCAGGGCGATTGACAATTGGACGGAGCGGGACAAGTTTTTCTCGAATACTCCCGGTCCGGGAAATGAATGGAAAAACAATGGTCCACAAGTATCAGATGAAATCAAAAACAAGGCAGGTATCCAACCGGCATACCAAAGCATATTGGACAAATAAATCAATTTGGTTAGAAAAAAGACCTGCCAGGCTTGATTATGAAAAATAGGTGAATACAATCAATTAAAAAACAGATGAATAGAGAGAAAATCTGGCAGATCTTAGCTAGAATCTAGAATTCATCTATTAAATACCCTGAGTGGAAAAAATCCGAACAATCACAACCCATCACAAAAAATGAATAGGACAAACTACCAACTGTTTGATTTTTTGGATTTTGATCCAAATGAAAAACCGGAAGACCAGCCAAAGAGATTGTGGAGGGCTGGGAAGCCTGTAGAAATTGAGGCGGTTGAGGGAGTGGTTGAAGTAACCATTACTTTCCAATGCCAAACCCCTTCCAATGATACGGGTGCGGATTTAGCGATTCCACAGGTATTGAAAAAACTATATATTGAAGCTTTGGGGGAGAAAATTTTGAGAATTGGTATTGGCGAAGAAAACGGTGTTTTCCAGAATTCGGAGATGTTGCAGATAGCTCCTGATCTGGAGAGGATGCCATTATCGGTTGAGAAAACCCAAAACGATTGGCTAGTCCTTGATTCGAAGCACCAGGTCAAGGCAAAATTCAGTTTGGGTTCACATCCAATAGACCATTGGAGCGAATTGTTGCCAGAGCCACAGGAGACCTTGGAAATGTGTTTTTATCCCGATGGGAAAAAAGAGGTCAAAATGCATGGTTTCGATCAGTTTTTCCCTGCCAGACAGGATGCTTATGGATTGGCATACATCCAAGAGGGTGGTTTGACGCAGGCGATGACGGTTTCCTTCCATACCAAACCCGGGGAGAAATTTGTCGGTACAGGTGAGCGCTTTTCCAAAATGGACCTTTCGGGAAAAACCCTTCAGATGAAAAACCAAGATGGGCAGGGAGTAAACAACCAAAGAACTTATAAGAATGTACCATTTTACCTTTCCAGTGAAATGTACGGGCTGTTTTTGCATACCTCGGCATATTGTAAATTCTCAATTGCCGACCATTCTACCAGAAGTGTACAGATTTTAAGTGAGGAACCACATTTGGATTTTTTCTTGATCGGGGGAGAAAAACCAGAGGAAATTCTCCATCAATACCGAAAGATAACAGGCTTTCCCAGCCTCCCTCCATTGTGGAGTTTTGGAGTTTGGATGAGCAAAATGACCTATTTCTCAGCAGAGGAAGTGTATGGGATTTGTGATCGTTTGCGCAGGGAAGATTTTCCTTGTGATGTGATCCATTTGGATACAGGTTGGTTCAAGACGGATTGGCTTTGTGAATGGAAATTCAATCTGGAGCGGTTTCCGGATCCCCTTGGATTTATAGAAAAATTGCGAAAAAATGGTTTCAAAGTAAGCCTTTGGCAAATGCCTTATATCGCAAAGGAAGCAGCCCAACATGATGAAGCAAAAGATAACAAATACTTTGGCTCACCTCTGAAAATCAGCAAACAGGAGGGGTCAAATTTCAGTGCTTTGGATTATGCAGGCACCATTGATTTCACCTACCCCAAAGCCATCCTATGGTACAAAAACCTGCTCAAAGAACTTCTTGAAATGGGAGTTGTCTGCATCAAGACGGACTTTGGTGAAGAAATCCACATGGATGCCGAATACCATGGAATGGATGCCAAATTACTCAACAACCTCTATGGTTTGCTTTACCAAAAGGCAGCTTATGAGATCACCAAAGAAGTAACAGGAGATGGGATTGTCTGGGCAAGGGCAGGCTGGGCAGGATGTCAACGCTATCCTTTGCACTGGGGTGGGGATGCTGCAGCTACTTGGGATGGTCTGGCTGGATCATTGAAAGGTGGCTTGCATTTGGGACTTTCAGGATTTGCATTTTGGAGCCACGATGTACCCGGATTTCATTCATTGCCTAATTTCATGAATGGAGTTATTCCGGATGGTTTGTATGCAAGGTGGACACAGTTTGGTGTGTTTTCTTCCCATATCCGCTACCATGGCACTTCCAAGCGCGAACCATATTTCTATCCCAAGATTGCGGATTTGGTGAGAAGCTGGTGGAAATTGCGCTATGCCTTGATTCCCTATATTCTGAAAACGAGCAAGCAGAGTACAATTACAGGATATCCAGTCCTTAGGGCTTTGCTGTTACATCATCAGGATGACCCAACAGTCTGGCACTTGGATGACCAATACTATTTTGGAGATGATTTTTTGGTGGCACCCATCATGAATGATGAAGGCAATCGAAAAGTATATATCCCTGAAGGAGATTGGGTTGATTTTTTTACTGGTGAAAAAGTAGCTGGAAAGCAGTGGTTGCAAGGAATTTGGTCATTGGAAGATATGCCTGTTTGGGTGAAGGATGGTGCAGTGCTGCCGATCTATACCAAACCAGTCTCAAACACAGATGAAATGCAAATGGATCAATGCGAAACACTTACCATAGATTCCAAATTTGAAGGTATTTGGAAGTATTTGGGGATTTAAAAAAATATTCAAAATGAAAGCAAATAGAAAATTAGGATTGGGAATATTGGGGCTCGGAGAGGGGAGAAGTACCATCTCGGCTTCGCTCAACAGTGAAAATATTGAGCTTGTCCAGATTTGTGATATCAACTTGAATTTGTGTAAACAGCGGGCCAAGGAGTTCGATTTTCACCATTACACCACCGATTTCCATGAAATGCTCAGCAATCCTGCGATAGATGCGATTGGCATCTATACCCCAGACCATCTTCATGCCCAACATATCAGAATGGCAATGGAGCATGGCAAGCATGTGGTCTGCACAAAACCCTTATTGGATGATTTGACAGAAGCAGTAGCATTGCTGGAATTGCAAAAAAAACAGGGAGTCAGGTTATTTGTTGGTCAGAGCAGTAGGTTTTTTGAGCCCATGAGACGGCAGCGGGAAGATTTTCAAAAAGGCTTGATTGGGGATTTGATTACCATCGAAGCTTATTATCATGCTGACCATAGGTGGTTTTTGAACAAACCTTGGGCTTTGGAATCCTCTTTCAAATGGCTATTTGGGGGGCTAAGCCATCCCGTTGATTTTATCCGCTGGTATTTGCCTGAGATTGACGAAGTGATGGGCTATGGAATGCTCTCGGCAAATGGCCTGGAGGGTGGTTTGAAAAACCATGATACCATGCATTTTATCTTCAAATCCAAGGACGGAAGGATTGCAAGGGTGTCGGGAGCCTACACAGGACCTGTTCAGCCAGCATTAAGAGATAGTGAAATGAGTTGCATTCTTCGGGGAACAAAAGGTTGTAGCCAAGGGGATTACATGGAGCTTCGCTATGCCATCACCACCAACGAAGGGGAAGAACAAGTGATCACTTGGGAGCATAAATCGAAGCACTATTTCAGGTTTGAAGGAAAAAGCCATCATGCAGGAGAGTACAACAATTACCTGGAGCATTTTGCCACAAGTATCCAGGAGGGCTTCACAGCTTATCCAGATCTAAAGGAAGGCATAGGGACAATCGTCTTGCTCAAGGCAATGGAAAAATCACTCTTGAGCGGCAAGCCAGAAAAGCTTGAGGACATCATCAATACCTATGGATTGGGTAGTCATTTAAAAAAGCCCAATTAAAACAAATCGAGTATCTAATTGATTATCAGTCGTTTGTAAAAATCTTGCTGTCGAACCTGTTGACAGTTGTCTGTCGACCGTTGTCGATTATCCGCAACGGACTCCCTGATAAGCTTAAAGTGACATTCAAGGATAATCATAATAAACAACCATAAATACCATGAATACTAAAATTTCGGAAGATCAATTAAAGCAATTTCAGGAGGAAGGCTTTTGTATTGTAAAAAATGTCATTTCAAAAGAAATGATTGAGCGTTTGAGAGACGCATGTCAGCAGTTTATGCTTGAAAAAGATCTGGAAATGGATCGCAAAGGGGTAGAAGTTGATGAAATCAACCACAAGGGAAAGCGCTATTTCATTGCTTTGAGGTACAAAGACAGCAAAGCCATGCAGGATCTGATTTACGGACCTGAATTGGAGGAAATCACGCGAAAAATTTTGGGGGAAAATGTCTATTTGTTTTTGGAGCAGTTTGTCGTAAAAGCGGCTGACAAGGGGATGACTTTTTCCTGGCACCAAGATTCGGGCTATCTGGATTTTGAGCATTTGCCATACTTGTCGATTTGGTTACCATTGGATGATGTGACAGAGGAAAACGGGACGGTTTATTTGCTTCCCTACAAAGATGCTGGAACCAAAAACAGGATTGAGCATGTCCTTCAGGAAGGCACAAATGACAAAATCGGCTATTTCGGTGACAATCCCGGCGTACCTGCCATTTTGGATGCAGGAGATGTGGCTTTGTTTTCAAGTACCTGTTTCCATAGAAGCGGATCCAATGCGACCAACAAATCCAGAAGGGTCCTTTTGATTCAATACTCCGCAGAACCGATTTTAAAGGCAGATGGGAAACCTCTTTATTGGGCAGATCCAATTATTGAAGACGGGAAGCGACTAAAGCCACTTCCAAGTAAAGATTTGGCTTAAACCTGAATTAACCAAAATTCTAAAACTTGGAAAACAGTAACGAAATAATTCTTAGGTATAATGAAACATGTTTAGACATTTTGTGATATTTCGCCGAAGGCATGACTTGTCCACCGTGTCGGATTTCAATTATATATCTACTTTATTTCTACCTCTCAATCACCTTGGTCTGTGTCTCACAGACCAAACCGATTAATTGGGTAACCCCAACCCTTAGTCTGTTTCCCGCAGACCAACTCAAACCCAAAATATTCCAACCTATGCAGATTTATGAATTGTTGACGACCCTTGATTTCATCGTGGTGATCGCTTACCTGATTGTGCTGATAGCCATTGGCTACTGGGTGAGTTTTAAGGATAAACAACCAACCGAAGACAACCTCTTTTTGGCAGGTAATTCCCTTGGCTGGCCGAGCATTGGATTGACCATGTGGGGGACCAATGTCGGTCCATCTATGCTGATCGCCTCTGCAAGTATTGGCTATACGACAGGCATAGTCGCCGGAAACTTTGCTTGGTATGCTTTTATTTTCATCTTCCTCCTCACGATAGTTTTTGCACCGAGGTACTTGCAAGCCAAGGTTCAGACATTGCCAGAATACATGGGTAAAAGGTTTGGGGATTCCACCCAAAACCTATTGGCTTGGTACACCATCGTGACCGTTTTGATATCATGGCTTTCACTGACACTATTTGCAGGCGGGATTTTGATCCAGCAGATTTTGAATATCCCCCTTTGGCTTTCAGTCCTGATTTTGCTGATGATAGCAGCATTTTTCACCATTGCAGGTGGACTCAAAGCCATCGCTTATACCAATGTATTTCAGATGTTGCTTTTGATCGGGGTTTCATTGGCTTTGGTGGTTGTAGGATGGCAGAAAGTTGGTGGGATGGATGTCATCATTTCCCAAACTCCAAAATCCTACTGGAATTTGTTTTTGCCTAATGATGATCCCAATTATCCCTGGGTGGCGATATTGCTGGGGTATCCTGTGATGGGTGTTTGGTTTTGGTGTACGGATCAATCCATGGTACAATCTGTTTTGGGAGCAAAGAATCTGAAACAGGGACAACTCGGAGCTAACTTCACAGGTTGGCTGAAAATCTTGGATGTAGCGTTGTTTATCATCCCAGGCGTCCTGTGTTTTGTCCTGTTTCCCAACCTGGAGAATCCAGACCATGCCTATATGACCATGGTCACCCAGCTATTTCCTGCCGGGATGACTGGTTTGGTGATGGCGGTTTTGATCGCAGCTTTGGTAAGTACCATAGATTCTGCCCTGAACGCCCTCAGCACGGTATTTACCATGGATGTGTATGTGAAAAAGTACAAACCAGAAGCCTCCCAAAAGAGTATCATCCGGATCGGTAGGATAGTGACGGTAGTTGGTGCGGTGATTGCCATATTTTTGACATTGGCGATTGACAGTATCAAGGGTTTGAATCTATTTGATGTCTTCCAATCTGTACTTGGGTTCATTGCACCACCCATGTCAGTAGTGTTTTTGTTTGGGGTTTTATGGAAAAAGACCAGCACCAAAGCTGCCAATTTCACCCTTACTTTCGGAACAATTCTTAGTATTGGTGTGGGGATTTTATACCTATGGGTATTTCCAAAAGCGGACTATCCATTTTGGCCTCATTTCTTATTGCTGTCCTTTTACATATTCATCTTCCTTTCAATATTGGTTATACTGATTAGTCTATTTGGCCCTAGAGACACAATACCAAGCAGTTTGGTATACCAAAAAATAAGTAAAACTTCCTCACAGGTGAAGTGGCTTTGGGCAGCACTTATCGTGGTGATGGTGGCAATGTATTTCATATTTAATGGTCATTCTTGAAAAAACAGGAATGTACAGGATGATGGTGGATGTTCATTTTGTGAGTTTTAATAAATTGAAAAAATGATGATGATTATACGAAGCATTACAATTTCAGCCATTTTATTGATAAGTGTCTCTTTGTTTTTCCCAAATGAATGTCTTGCGCAGGAAAAAAATGGAAAAGCTACGTGGATATGGTATCCAGGAGATTATGAGATCTGGCTCAGCAATAAAATGCAGGCTAGAAGGACAGAAAGGGGTGCGTTTTTACCCCCACTGTGGAGGTACTATAGCCCTTATGCCCTTGTTACTTTTAAGAAAGATTTTGAATTGGAGCAACCTGATGAGATATCCATTTTTACTGAAGGTGATTTCAAAATGCAGCTTGATGGGGAAATGGTTCACGGACGTCCCAAAAAACTGCAAATCCCAGCTGGAAAGCATAGCATTGTCGTCAAGCTTTACAACCAGGAAGCTGTACCGACATTGTTTCTCAATGGGGAATATTTGGTCACAGACAACACTTGGGAGGTGACTTTTGAAGATAAGGAATGGATTGACGAAACCGGTAAGGCTTCCGATCAATCAGGCACGACCTGGGAAGCGGTAGGAAGCTGGGATTTTGACAGTCCAGACCAATTGCCTTCACAATTCAAATTGGAAACTACTCCCCAATTTGCCAAAGCTGTCAAGGAAGTCGAAACAGGCGAATTGGTGGATTTTGGAAAAGAAACATTTGGATATATTCGTTTTCATGGGTTGAAGGGTACCGGGAATATCTCTTTGTATTATGGAGAGTCGGAGCAGGAAGCGATGGATTCAGCTTTTTGTGAAACCTTGGATGAGTTGGATTTTGATGGAAGTCAAGATGCAGAATTCACTTTGGAAAATTCCATGGCTTTCAGGTATGTACAGATTCAGCCAAGTGAAGGGATCCAATATGATTCTGTCTCCATGTTGTATGAATATTTGCCCGTTACCTATCATGGCGCTTTCAAGAGTTCCGATGCATTGCTCAATGAGATTTGGGATGTATCTGCCTATACCATGCATTTGAATACCAGGGAGTTTTTCTTGGATGGAATCAAAAGAGATCGGTGGATTTGGTCAGGAGATGCCTACCAGAGTTATCTGATGAATTACTATTTGTTTTTTGACAATGAATCTGTCAAAAGGACCTTGCTCGCACTCAGGGGCAAAGAGCCCGTAGCTTCACACCTTAATACGATCATGGATTACTCCCTGTATTGGTTTATTGGGATTTACGATTACTATCTGTTTTCCGGTGATGCCGATTTCATCAAAAATTTCTATCCAAGGATGGTGAGTTTGATGGACTTCTGTTTGGGAAGAAGAAATGAGGAAGGCATGATGCAGGGATTGCCTGGCGATTGGGTGTTTATAGATTGGGCGGATGGGCTTAGCAAAGAAGGAGAGGTGAGTTTTGAACAATTGCTCTTGGCCAGAAGCTTGGAAGCCATGGCTATCAGTGCCGAAATAGCAGGTGATCTGGAGGGAAAAGGAAAATATCAAAATCTGGCAGATGGATTAAGGGAAAAACTGTTTGAGGTGTTTTGGTCTGATGAAAAAAATGCCTTGATGCACCAACGTGTAGATGGGGAAGTCAGGGACAATATTACCCGATATGCCAATATGTTTGCCATTTTCTTTGATTACTTCACCGAAGAGCAGAAAAAAGCTGTCAAGGAACATGTCTTGCTGAATGACAATATCCAAAAAATCACCACACCTTACATGCGGTTCTATGAACTCGAAGCACTCTGTGCTATGGGCGAGCAGGAATTTGTCTTGGATGAAATAAGGGATTACTGGGGAGGAATGCTTGATTTGGGAGCTACTTCATTCTGGGAAAAATATGATCCAAAGGAATCCGGTGATGAGCATTTGGAAATGTATGGAAGGCCTTATGGCAAAAGCCTTTGCCATGCTTGGGGAGCCAGTCCTATTTATCTTTTTGGAAAATACTACTTGGGCGTAAAGCCCACAAGTCCGGGTTACGAGACTTATTTGATCGAACCCAATTTGGCTGGTTTGGAGTGGATGGAAGGGGAAGTCCCCACTCCGCATGGCAATATCAGCCTTAAAATTTCCACCAAGCAAATAGCTGTAAATGCAGCAGGTGGCAATGGTATCCTTCAGTTCAAAAGTAAATCCAAGCCAAAATGCAAAACTGGAGAAGTGGTAAGCTTGGGCAACAATACCTATCAAATCAATATTTCACCAGGTACTCAGCATACTGTTGACTATCGTTCTAATTAAGTTAAAGGCTACATGAAAGAAATACAAAAAATTGATAATCGAATAATCGGCTGGATGGTTTTGCTATTGGCTTTTGTGACGATTCCTACCTGGATGTCCCATGCACAATCCCAGAAGGAACAGACCATTATCCAACACCTTTCTGGGACTGGTTATCAGGATACTAAGGAGTGGGAGTTTAAAATATCAGGAGGACGGAAAGCTGGGGAATGGAGCAAAATCAATGTGCCTTCAGTTTGGGAACAGGAGGGTTTTGGAAAATACCAATATGGGATTAAGTTCTATGGAAAAGCTTTTCCAGACGGGATAGCGGATGAAGTTGGAGAGTATAAGTATGAATTTGAGATCCCTAAAGATTGGGAAAACAGAAGAATCAGAATCGTTTTTGACGGTTCGATGACGGATACGGAGGTGAAAATCAACGGACGTTCGGCTGGAACCAAGCATCAAGGGGCATTCTACAGGTTCAGATATGACATCACCGAATTGCTGAAATTTGGGAAGAAAAATTTACTGGAAGTCACCGTTTCCAAAGAGTCCAGCAATGCAGGGGTCAATTTGGCGGAAAGAAGGGCTGATTATTGGAACTTTGGAGGGATTTTCCGACCTGTTTTTTTGGAGGCTATGCCGAGTCGATTCATAGAGCGAACAGCCATCGATGCAAAAGCTGACGGTCATTTTTTATCAGAAATTTATTTGGGCGATGCCAGCCCAAAACCACTTCAAGTCCAAGCAAAGATCCAAGACAATTCAGGAAAGAATATCGGACAAATTTTGAAAGGAACTGTTCCCCAGGGAAGTGATAAAATCGTGCTGGAAGGTGATTTTGACCAAGTGAAACTTTGGACTGCCGAGACGCCAAACCTTTATACCATTACCTATGATCTCTATGACCAAGAAAAGCTTCTCCACACGATCACGGACAGGTTTGGATTCAGGACTATTGAGGTAAGGGAATCAGATGGGATCTACATCAATGGACAGCGGATATTGATGAAAGGGGTGAACAAACATAGCTTTTGGCCAGAATCTGGAAGAACACTCAACAGGGAGTTGAATTATGATGCCGCAAGATTGATCAAGGAAATGAACATGAATGCTGTGCGTTTGTCACATTATCCTTCCGACCCGGAGTTTTTGGAAGCTTGCGATGAATTGGGCTTGTATGTATTGCATGAGTTAGGAGGTTGGCATGGACATTATGATGAGGAAGTAGGTATTGGTTTGGTGGAGTCTTTGGTGACAAGAGATGTCAATCATCCGAGTGTCATTTTTTGGGATAATGGAAACGAAGGCGGTTGGAACACCGAATTGGATGATGAATTTGCCAAATGGGATCCACAAAACAGACCTGTTCTCCATCCACAGAAATTGCTCAGCGGAATTGAAACCATGCACTACAGGTCTTACGGTGAGATGCAGGAATATTTCAGGGGTGATTACATTTTTATGCCGACGGAGTTTTTGCATGGATTATATGATGGAGGACATGGAGCTGGCTTGCATGATTACTGGGAAATGATGCGGAAGCATCCAAGGAGTGGAGGAGGTTTTTTATGGGTTTTTGCCGATGAAGGAATCTCCCGAACAGACCAAGATGGACGGATAGACAACCAAGGCAATTATGCGGCAGATGGAATTCTTGGGCCTCACATGGAAAAAGAGGGGAGTTTTTATACCATTAAGGAGGTTTGGTCTCCCGTAATGTTGATGCAGGAATCCGTGTTGAAGCCTGATTTTGATGGAAAGATATTGGTAGAAAACAGATATGATTTCACCAATCTCAAGGATTGTACTTTCGAATGGAGTCTGGGTAAATTCTATGCTCCTGAATCTGGGCAGACTGGACATTCTGTTTTGATGAAAACCAGTATCAAAGGGCCTGATGTAGCACCTCATGAGTCGGGGGAATTATCATTAAAGTGGCCAAGCAACTGGCAAGAAACGGATGTCTTGTATGTGAAAGCATTGGATCCAAATGGGGAAGAGCTTTGGACTTGGTCATACACTTGGGACAAAACAGAAACCTACCTCAATGCGGCAAGTGGAAAGGTTGATTTGACTGAAAATGAAACCGACTACACGGTGAGTTCCGGTGGTCTGGAATTGGTTTTTGATAAAAAATCAGGAGCGTTGAGTTCTTTGAAAGAATCAGGAAAAGTATTCTCATTCAAAGGACCAAGGTTTGTGGCAGCAAGAAGAGGGGATAGGACTTTGGACGGAAATGTAGATAAAGATGCCGACAAAGGCTTGGATAGGATTTATAAGGAAATAGCCTTTGAGCAATCCCTGAAACAGATTCAGGTAAGCCAAGAAGGGGAAGATATTGTGGTTCGGACAGACTTCAAAGGACCAATTGCAAACTTGACATGGCACATCAAGCCGGGAGGATTGGTTCAGTTGGACTATGCCTACCAGTATGATGGAGTAGTGGAGTTGGTGGGTTTGGCTTTTGATTACCCGGAGCATTTGGTGAAATCCAAAAGATGGCTTGGCAATGGTCCTTACAGGGTTTGGCAGAACCGTTTGCATGGAACCAAATTTGATATTTGGGAAAATGAATACAATGACCCGATCCCGGGTGAAACTTTCGATTATCCTGAGTTCAAAGGCTATTTCCATGATTGGAGATGGGCTGTTTTTGAGACTACAGAAGGAGAGATTCACTTGTCAACCGATCAAAAAGAAAACTATCTGGGAGTCTATACACCAAGGGATGGAAGGGACAAATTGCTTTATACTTTACCCGAAACAGGCTTGGCAGTATTGGATGTGATTCCGGCAGTGAGGAACAAGGTCAACGCAACTGATTTGGTAGGGCCGTCTTCCCAGGCTCAGTGGATCGAAGGATTGAAAAAGGGCAGCATATCTTTGAAATTTAAGGCAAAGTAAAATGATAAAAAATTGTAATGATGGCAGCGATAGGAAACCGTATTTGAGGTTGGATATCAATTATGGGAATTGCAATGAATTGCCGGAGTTTTCCAAAGGGCCCAAAGGTGATGATGAAGAAAAACATCAGGCGATCAAATCAGCTGGCTTTGAAGGGATTCAGGATGGGATTCCCAGTCTTTGTGACAAATATGGCTTGGGACTGACAGCACATGCCCGGATCAACAAAGTTGGAGAATTGGACAGTTTGATTCCCAATTGGCTACAACAAGGTTTTGCTTGTGCTACGATCCACTTGGGTTGGGGGATAGAGTCTGATTTGGGGATGGATAGATTGGTTTCGGATGTTTTGAATGCATCCCAGAAATTTGGTTTTCCCATTTACATCGAAACTCACCGAGCAACTATCACCCAAGATATGCAACGAACTGTTGCTTTGATCGAAAGATTTCCTGAAATCCGTTTCAATGGGGATTTTTCACATTGGTACACGGGGCAGGAGATGGTGTATGGAGGGATTGAGATGAAGTGGGATTTTATCCAACCTGTTTTTGATCGGGTGCGGTTTTTACATGGAAGGATCGGGAATCCGGGTTGCATCCAAGTTGATATTGGAAATGGGGAAGGTTTGGACTTTGTTGCCCATTTTAAGGAAATGTGGACACGATCATTTCTTGGATTTCTCAAATCGGCGGCACCGGGTGATTTCATTTGTTTCACTGCTGAATTGCTCCCGGCATCCATCTATTATGCCAGGGACTTTCCGCAGCCTAATGGGAAGAATAATGAAGAAGGAGACAGATGGGAGCAAGCAATATTATTGAACAAAATAGCCAAAGAGTGTTGGGTCAAGGCAGAATCCCGACTATTATAAAGTCCACGGTCCACGGTCAATAGTCCACAGTTGACCGTGGACTGTTGACCAAAATTAAAAATAGCAAAAGTTCGAATCTTGAATTAATGTACCTAAACCAAAAATCATGTTTATCAAAAAATATTTTGAAGAATTTGAACTGACCGAAGTCAGGGAGACTTATGGAAGGACCATTACGGAAACTGACATCGTGATGCATGCCGGGCAATCGGGAGATTTTTTTCCGCACCACATGGACGAAGAATGGTGCAAGACCCAACCTTTCAAAAAGCGACTGGCACATGGGACGTTGATATTTTCGGTTGCCATAGGGATGACCGCCCAATTTATCAATGAAGTTTCCATGTCTTATGGCTATGACAGGCTTAGGTTTATCCTTCCGGTATTTATCGGAGATACCATCAAAGTCAAAGTGAGTATCAAAGAGAAGAAAGAACACAAAAAACCGGGTTACGGCTTGGTGGTAGAATTGGTAGAAGTTTACAACCAAGAAATGAAATTGGTGATGGTTTGCGAGCATTTGCTATTGGTAGAAAAAACTGTGAAAGCGTAACATGGAAAAGATCATTTTGAAAGGAATCACTTGGGGACATAGTAGGGGACTTCTTCCTTTGCAGGCTTACGCACAGCGTTTCAACGAACTGAATCCCGAGGTAGAGATAGTTTGGAAGAAAAGGACATTGCAGGAATTTGCGGATTTTCCCATCGAGGAATTGACAAAATCCTATGACTTGTTGATCATCGACCATCCATGGGTGGGCTGTGCAGCAGCGACTTCATGTGTACTTCCCTTGGATCGGCACCTCCCCAAAGAATACCTTATCAACCAGCAAGAAAACCAGGTTGGGCGATCCCATGACAGCTATTTTTTTGGAGGACATCAGTGGGCTTTGGCAATCGATGCTGCGACACCGGTGGCGAGTTACAGGAAGGATTTGTTTGAAAAAAACAAGACCTTGATTCCAGACACTTGGTCAGGGGTCTTGGAGCTGGCCAAAGCGGGAAAAGTAGCAGCACCAGCCATACCGATTGATCTTCTGATGAATTTCTATATGTTTTGTCAGTTCCATGGACAGATACCTTTTCAAAGTGATCGTGAAGTTGTAGATCATTATACAGGACTGAAAGCTTTGGAAACCATGAGGGGATTTTACGGTTTGCTTGATCCACAATTTTTCAATGCAAATCCTATCAAGGTAGCAGAAATCATGTCTTCCTCGGATGATTATTGGTATTGCCCTTTTGCCTATGGTTACTCAAATTATTCCAGACCGGGATATGCCAGGAATATTCTGACCTATGGAAATTTGGTGAAATACAAAGACAATCAAAGACTCAGAAGTACTTTGGGGGGAACTGGACTTGCGGTATCTGAATTCAGTGCCAACAAGGATTGGGCTTTGAAATATGCGCAGGAAATAGTTTCTGAATCCAATCAAATACATGAATACACAGCAAATGGCGGGCAGCCCGGACATAGAAAGGCTTGGCTTGACGAGAGGAATAATTTGCTGACGCAAAATTTTTTCTCCAATACAATACAAACTTTGGATGAAAGCTTCATCCGTCCACGGTATCATGGCTACCTCCATTTTCAAGATCATGCAGGAGACCCAATCAGGGATTTTTTGATGGGTAAATTGGATGCAGATGCGGTATTGGAAAAAGTAGATAAGATTTATAAAAAGAGCAAAAATGTCTGATGTAAAGACAGCACCTAATCCCGGAAACCTACCCTTGGAAGGAGTTTTGGTCTTGGAGTTTTGCCAATACCTTTCAGGTCCTTCTGCGGGGTTGAGATTGGCTGATTTGGGTGCGCGGGTGATCAAGATCGAAAACCCAAGCACTGGTGATGCCTGTAGGATCTTGCCAATCAAAAACCAATGGATCGACGATGATTCCCTGCTTTTCCATACCATCAACAGAAATAAGGAAAGCTTTACAGCCAATTTGAAAGATGAAAAGGATTTGGCTTTCATCCATCAATTGATTTCCAAAGCAGATGTAATGGTTAATAATTTCAGACCTGGAGTTATGGAAAGATTAAACTTGGGATATGGCAAAGCCCAAATGTTGAATCCGGGAATTGTCTATGCCGAAATTAGTGGATACGGATCGACTGGGCCATGGGCAAAAAAACCGGGCCAAGACTTGTTGGTGCAGGCCATATCTGGATTGATGCACACAAGTGGGAATGCCGGTGATCCGCCTACACCTTTTGGGTTGGCAATAGGAGATATATTTTGTGGGGCGCAGATGGTTCAGGGGATCTTGGCTGCCTTATTCAGGAAAAAGAGGACTGGCAAAGGTGTGAAATTGGAATTGAGTTTAATGGAGTCTTTGATAGACTTCCAGTTTGAATTGTTGACGACTTATTTTGTCGATTACGAACAGCCCAAGAGGTCTGAAAACAACCATGCACATGCATTGCTAGGTGCACCATATGGCATTTACCAAACTAAAGATGGTCATTTGGCATTGGCAATGATTCCCATTGCAGATTTGAACAAGGCTTTGGAGAATCCAGACCTTTCGGCATTTAGCCAGTCTGATGTGTTTGCAAAAAGAGATGAAATCAAAGCAACTATTGCAGCAATTTTGATCCATGAAAATTCTGGTTATTGGATGGAAAAGTTCAACAGCTGTGGACTTTGGGCAACCGAAGTCAAAAACTGGAATTCGCTGAAAGCATCAGCGGGATTTCAGGTATTGAACACAGTACAAGAAATTAAAATCTCAGATTCCAAAACAATAAAAACAACCAGGTGTCCCATTCGCCTTGATGGAAAGAGGATATTTTCACCAAAAGCCGCTCCTTTACTTGGAGCAGATAGGGAAAAGATCATTGCTGATTTTAACTTAAAAGAACCGGATCATGAAACTACTTGAGGGAATACTTGTATTGGATTTTTCACAGTTCCTGTCAGGGCCATCGGCAAGTTTACGCTTGGCAGATTTGGGAGCAAGGGTTATCAAAATAGAAAAACCCGAGATAGGGGATATTTGCCGGACACTCTATGTGTCAGATACAGAAATAGCCGGTGACTCAACCTTATTTCATGCCATCAATAGAAACAAAGAAAGCTTTGTGGCTGATTTGAAGCGTGAATCTGATATCGAGAAAATCCATAAACTGATCCGTCAAGCGGACATTGTGATGCATAATTTCAGACCGGGCGTAATGCAGCGATTGGGTTTTGACTATGATTCGATCAAAGCAATAAAAGAGGATATTGTTTATGCAGAGATCAGTGGCTATGGAGAGGAAGGGCCTTGGAGCAAGCTTCCAGGGCAGGATTTGTTGCTACAGGCACTGTCCGGATTGACTTACCTCAACAATACCAAAGAAGCTCCGCCAACACCCATGGGGGTTTCTGTAGTTGATATTCTTGCTGGAACACATTTGGCACAAGGGATTTTGGCTGCCTTGTATAGAAGAGAGAATACAGGATTGGGGCAAAAAGTCGAGGTAAATATGCTTGAATCGGCTTTGGATTATCAATTTGAAGTGTTTACTACTTTCCTCAATGATGGGGAATCCCTTCCAGAAAGGTGTGAAAATAACCATGCCCATGCTTATGTAGCGGCACCTTATGGAGTTTACCAAACTGCCGATGCCCACTTGGCTTTAGCCATGGGGGATATTCCATTTTTGGGGAAGCTTTTGGGATGCAAGGAATTGGAAGTGTATACGGACAAAAGTTCTTGGTTTCCATTAAGGGATGAAATCAAGACAGTTTTAGCAAAGCATTTGACAGGAAAGAGCACCCAATATTGGCTGGACTTATTGGAGCCAGCGGATATTTGGTGCGCAGAAGTCTTCGATTATGGTCAATTGAGAAAACAGGAAGGTTATCGGCAATTGAACATGGAAATGGATGTGAAGCATTCAAACGGTGGGACTATCAAAACAACCAGATGCCCCATCCGGGTAAATGGTCAATTACTCACCAGCAATAAAGCTGCCCCCACATTGGGACAACAACAGCAGGAAATATCCAAGGAATTCGATCTTTGATCTTTCAGATTCAAGATGTAAGAGACGAGAAGCAAGAGACAAGAAATCAACCACGAAGTGGTTAAACCTCTATTAGCCCCGTATGAAATGCGGGGAATAGATATGATGGTTTGATACCACAACCCTGAAAGGTCTGCCTGTTGCAGACAGGGTTGAAATCCTCTAATTGAAAGAAAAAAGTGTCAACTATTTTCAGGACGTGACACTTTGTGTCTCAAATCTCAAATCTCAGATCTCAGATCTCATATCTCATATCTCACGTCTCACTCCTAAACCAAAAAAACATGCATATCATCGATACACATATCCATATCTGGGATGTTGAAAAAATCAGTTACCCTTGGCTGGAAGGTGCTCCGGCTCTTTTGAACAGGACATACACGCTGGAGGAACTGAACGGATCAAAAAAGCCAAAAGCATCATGGGCTGGGGTTTTGGTACAGGCTTCGAATAACCGGGAAGACACTGTTTGGATGTTGAAGGTAGCATCACAGCAGGATTGGATCGAAGGGGTTGTTGGTTGGCTGCCATTGATGGAACCGGAGAAGGTAGCAACCGAACTTGAAAGTTCTTATGCAAAGCAGTCCTTGTTAAAAGGGGTCAGACACCTGATTCATGATGAAATTGATCCAGAATGGCTTTTGCAGGAGAAAGTCATCGAAAGTTTGAAGTTGATCGAAAAGCAGGGATTAAGTTATGATTTTGTTGGGGTAAATGCAGCCCATTTAAAAACAGCTCTGAAATTGTCAGAAAAAATACCTGGATTGAAGATGATATTTGACCATTGCAACCAACCACCAAATCCAAATACACAGGAATTTGCACTCTGGTCAGACTTGATGAAACAAGCTTCTGGAAACAAGAATTTTTATGCCAAAATATCAGGTTTGGGAACCGCTACCGGAAAAGGGGAAGCTTGGGGAGCTGAAGATATTGTCCATGGTGTGGGAAAAGTTCTCGAATATTTTGGGGAAGATAGGTGCATGTGTGGAGGGGATTGGCCTGTTTCATTGCTTGCAGGCTCTTACCAACATACTTGGGGGAATTACCTTTCGGTTTTCGACCAATTGATCTCTGATGAAACAGTACTTCAAAAGATTCTCGCCAAGAATGCCATGAATTTTTACAACTTAAAAAATATCCAATCATGACTGTCATCATAGGGGTAATGCTACATGCCGTCGGGGCATCTTTTGCTTCATTGTGTTACACACCCGAAAAAAAGGTTGTAGGTTGGTCATGGCAGACTTATTGGTTGGCACAGGCTTTTGTTTGTTGGTTGATCTTGCCTTTATTGGTAGCTTGGTTTACCATTCCCCAGCTAATGACGGTCTTGCAGGTAGCACCCAGTGAGGCCATGTGGAAGTCATTCTTATTGGGAATGGCCTATGGCGTAGGGGGGACAGCATTTGGTTTGGCTATTCGGTACATGGGATTCTCTTTGACCTATGCAATTTCTATTGGGATATCATGTATCATTGGCACCTTGCTTCCTCCATTTGTAAAAGGTGAACTGTATGAAGTATTTGCCCGTCCGGGAGCGGAATGGATTGCTTTGGGGATGTTTTTGGGTGTTATTGGGATTGCATTGTGCGGGAAGGCAGGTAGGGAAAAGGAAATGAACATGGAAGTACAAGGGCTAAAAACCGGCAGCACTTTTTCCATCAAAAAGGGGCTTCCATTGTGCTTGTTGGCAGGTGTATTGTCGGCATTATATGGATTCTCGATCGATCAGGGACAACCCATCGCTGATGTTGCTTTGGAATATGGAGCAGGAAATTACCAAAGCAATGTGATTTATATTTTTTCCAATACAGGGGCATTTGTCACCACCTTTTTTTATTGCTTTTACCTTCATTTCAAGGAAAAAACTTTTTCGGAATTCAAAATTTCGAGTCCTGGATTTCTCAAAAGAAATTATGCATTGGCCGCCCTAACAGGGGTTCTTTGGTACGCCCAATTCTTCTTTTATGGCTTGGGACATGTTCGCATGGGAGATTATAAATTCACCAGCTGGGCAGTACACATGATCATGCTGGTGATGTTTAGCACCTTGGCAGGCGTGATGATGGGTGAGTGGTCCATGGCCAAAAGGAAAACGATCAACTACTTGGTTTTTGCCATGTTCACCTTACTGTTGGCGGTATTGTTATTGACATTTGGAAACTATTTAGCGGAATAAAAAGATGAAGGAAAGCGCAATATGTATCATTGGAGCAGGAGGGATTGTCAGGGATGCACACCTTCCGGCATATGGGTTGGCAGGATATCAAGTGGCAGGGATTACCGACCTGAACCTTAATTTGGCGGAGGATCTTGCCACTAAACACCAAATCAACTTGTTCAAATCCCTTTCGGAAATGGTTGAAAAGTTTGGTGACAAAGTGATTTATGATATCGCAGTTCCCGGTGATGCTGTGATGGCTGTTTTGCAGCAGATTCCAGATGGAAGTCATGTGTTGATACAGAAGCCAATGGGAAATAATTGGCAACAGGCAAATGAAATTTTGAACTTGTGTAGGAAAAAAAAGCTGGTAGCAGGTATCAATTTCCAACTCCGATATGCTCCCAATATCCAAAAAGCTAGAGCGCTTATCGATTTGGGAAAAATTGGAGATTTATGCGAAATAGAAGTCAATATCGATGTATATACACCTTGGCATCTTTGGAAATTCCTCTATGAATTGCCAAGAGTGGAAATTCTCTACCATAGCATTCATTACATTGACATGGTTAGATCCTTTGTCGGCAATCCGAAGAGGATTTTTGCCAAAACAACCAAGCATCCAAAGATGGCTGATTTGGCATCGGTCAGAAGTAACATCATCATGGATTATGGAGATTGGATGACTGCCAATATCCGCACCAACCATGCACATGATTTTGGTATCAAAAACCAACAATCTTACATCAAATTTGAAGGAACGGAAGGTGCTATCAAATTGGGGATTGGGCTGTTGAAAGATTATCCTATTGGAGTGGCTGATAGTTTTGAGTGGATCAGTAAAATTGACCCTGTTGCAAATGAATGGAAAGAAGAAAAGATCGAAGGCGTTTGGTTTCCCCATGCATTCATAGGATCTATGGCTGAAATACAGAAAGCTGTCAAAGACCCTAATTATCAGCCCGACAACTCTGTGGAGGATTGCATCCACACCATGGCTTGTGTCGAGGCGGCATATGACAGTTCCCAATTTGGAGGGAAGGTGTTCTCTGAGTATAATTTGTAATAGCCGATTCCCATCAATATCTGAAATTTAAGATTTAATATCCAAAATCATCGTTTTTTCACAATGCCTAATAACCTGAGTTCGATTGTTATCACAAAGTCAAAATCAATAGAAATATCCAGTTACAAGGCAAATTTTTGAGGGATAGCCTAAGCTATCGCT
>NZ_JBHUHR010000045.1:0-16706 GCF_042682445.1 Belliella marina | reverse complement strand
TTCACTTTTTCAATCCGCAATATCCCAATATTACTTCATAAAAAAGTTCGCACCTTCTTTTCGTAGTTCTCACCATTTAAAACTGTTTTGACAAAGTGAGAATAGTCGAACTCAGGTTAATATATTTTTCAGAAGCAGGTAGGTTCAGGATTCTTTTGCTTTTTAGAAAAATGAACTTTGGGAAATTAGGGTTTATTATTTTAAAGGGTAGGATAGCATTCGTGCTAATCTTACCTTTTTTTCTATTGAAAGAAAAAGATAATATGGAAAGAATTACAGCACATTATTTAATAGAAACCCCTTACGAAGTAGCCAAGGCAGCGATGGTTCTTGCCGGGGAACAATCCTCTGGAACCTTTGTCGAAACTCCGGGTGAAACGCTTGAATTGAAACAGCGGTTTGGGGCAAAGATCGAAAATATAGAAATCCTAGAATCGGTAAACCAACCGGCAATTCCAGGTCCTTCAACTTCCTTTGGTAAATACCATCGAGCAAAGATTTCAGTTTCATGGTCTTTGGAAAATTTTGGATTCAACCTGCCCGTGATGCTTTCCACCCTTCAGGGAAATCTTTATGAAATCACCCAGTTCACGGGCTTGAAATTAATGGATATTGATTTCCCGAATTCATTTGTCTCACATTTTAGGGGACCGAAATTCGGAATCAAAGGAACTCGTGAACTCACAGCTGTACCCACCGGACGGCCTTTGATCGGTACCATCATCAAGCCAAGCATAGGCATGGATGTAGAAACTACCGCTACTTTGGTCAAAACATTGTTGGAGGCAGGGATTGATTTTATCAAAGATGATGAATTGATGGGATCGGCAGCCAATTCTCCTTTTGACAAAAGGGTAAATGCGATCATGAAAGTTATCCAAAACCATGCTGACAGTACAGGAAAAAAAGTGATGTATGCATTCAACATCAGTGATGAAATGGATGCCATGCAGCGCAATTACGATAAAGTTGTGGAAAGGGGAGGAACATGTGCGATGATCAGCATCAACAGCGTGGGACTGTCTGCCACAAAGAAAATCTGTGATCGTGGATCATTGGCCATCCATGCACATAGAAATGGCTGGGGAATGCTCAACAGACACCCATTGTTGGGAATAGAATTCAAAGCATACCAAAAGATCTGGAGACTGGCAGGAGTGGATCAGATCCATGTGAATGGGATTCAAAATAAATTTTGGGAATCGGATGAATCTGTCGTTCGATCCATTGAAGCCTGTAGGGAGTCTTTGAACAAAGGTTTCGAGGTTTTGCCAGTAGTATCATCGGGACAATGGGGCGGTCAGGCTTTTGAAACTTACAGACAAACAAAAACCACAGACCTACTTTACATGGCAGGTGGAGGCATCATGGCGCATCCATCAGGACCGGCAGGTGGCGTGGCAGCTATCCAACAAGCTTGGCAAGGGGCAATTCAGGGATGGGATATGGAAACCACAGCTGATCATCACAAGGAGTTTGCGCAGTCAGTAGCTAAATTCGGAAAAATCAAGTGATGGGAGCAGAGGCAAACAAATTGTTATTGGCTTTTTATGGTGATGATTTCACCGGGTCTACCGATGCCTTGGAATTTTTGGCAAATGCCGGAATCCGCTCAGTCTTATTTATCAGTCCTCCAAGTCAAGAAACATTAAACCAATATCCGGATATAGAAGCTTTTGGGGTTGCTGGTTTGAGCAGGTCATTGGGACCGGAAGAAATGGAGCAGGAGCTAGGGACTGCATTTTCTGCTCTGAAAGCCTCAGGGGCTTCACACATTCATTACAAGGTTTGTTCGACATTCGATTCTTCACCCACGATCGGGAGTATTGGAAAAGCAATAGAAATTGCAAAAGGGATTTTTGAACCTGATTTCATCTCCTTGCTGGTGGCTGCCCCGGCTTTGGGAAGATACTGTGCTTTTGGAAACTTGTTTGCCAGGATGGGAATTGGAAGTGAGGGGCTGATTTATAGGTTGGACAGACATCCTTCCATGTCCAAGCACCCTACAACTCCAGCCGATGAGGGCGATTTGCGCATTCATTTATCCAAGCAGACAAATCTGAAAATTGGCCTGGTAGATCTCCTGCAAATAGAACAGGGAAAAATTGGTGAACAATTGTCAACCGAGCAAAATTCAGGCTCAGAAATCATTCTTTTCGATGCTGTAAATCAAAATCACATAACGGAGATTGGTAGGTTTTTGGCAGAAAAAGGAAAAAGTCAGCAACATTTCTCAGTGGGTTCATCAGGAATAGAGATGGCATTGGCGAGTGCTTGGGGCTCAAAACAGCAAAACTGGCTAATTCCAGGAGATGCAGGTCCGATGTTGGTCTTATCAGGAAGTTGCTCACCAGTCACCGCAGGGCAGATTAGAATGGCCTTGCAAAATGATTTTGGAGAAATAGCTATCGACACCACAGAGATTGCAAGGCAACGAGATTCTTTTTCCAAGGATGATAATCTTGAAAAAGCTATAGAAATCCTAAACGCTGGGAAAAGTTTGGTGATCCATACTGCAATTGGCTATGACGATCCAAGAGTGTCCGAGACAAAAAAAATACTCTTGAATCAGGGCTTAAGCGAAGTCGAAATATCAAGACTGACAGCCAAGCGCTATGGAAGTATGATGGGACTGTTGGCTAGGAAGATTTTGTCCAATGTTAAAGTGAAAAGGATATTGGTGGCAGGAGGAGATACCTCAAGTTGGATAGCAAGGGTATTGGGGATTCAAGCAGTAGAAATGATTGCGCCCTTGACTCCTGGAGCACCACTTTGTAAGGTCAATGCTCCCGATTCGCCAGCCCATGGTATAGAAATCAATTTCAAAGGCGGACAAGTAGGAACAGAAGATTACTTTATCAAAGTGCAAAAGGGAAATATGGCTGGGGATATAAATTCAATGTAGGAAGAAGGAATTTGGTAGCTGGAAGAACATGATTTAGAACCAAGAGCCAAGAAATAAGAACTAAGACAGACGTGAGATATGAGACACAAGATTTGAGACAAGAACGTGAGACGTGAGTGAAACGAGAGGCAAGAACCGAGAACACGCCCTGAAAAGCCTGTCCCGCATCCTTATCGGGAGGCAATTGAATGGCTAGCGGAAATAAAGAGAAATCAATAAAAAAAGTGTCAAGTAATTTCAGGACGCGACAAGAAAAGAGCTATGTCTGACAAGGTTCATTCAACCACGAAGTGCCTGCCTGCTGCAGGCAGGGTTAAACTTCGATTAACGCCGTATGAAATGCGGGGAATAAAGATGAAGGAAAGGGACAACAACCCCAACGGGGTTGAATCTTTCATTTATCAATTGAAAAAAGTGTCAAATAAAATGAGGGCGGGACAATAAGCAAGGCGAGCAAGATTTGCCCTGAAAGGGCTTCTGACATTAGCATGGGGTTGTAACCCTATGCTAGGACAAAAAGATATGTTCATTTTTGCCCTGAAAGGGCAATTGAATAGGTATCGGATATTTAGAAAAATCAATTGAAAGATGAGCTCTGAAACAATATCTAAATATCGAGTATCCATAAATATCAATAGAATCAGAGATAATCAAATCAATCATCATTGGGGATAAAATCATAAGATCACATTTATTATAAAAACTATGACTTACAAAAAACTAGGATTGATACATACCTCGGCAACATTGGTTCCTGTATTCCAAAAATTATGTGCAGAAAACCTTCAGGGAATTGAAGTATTTAACATTGTAGATGACAGCTTGATCAAGGATGTGATTGCCCAGGGGAAATTGACACCACATACAGCAAAAAGGGTAGTGGATCATGTGGCTGCAGCAGCGCATGCAGGAGCCGATTATATCATGGTAACTTGCAGCTCAATTGGTGTAGCCGTGGAAACAGCCGCATCCTTGAATCAGGTTCCTGTTCTCCGGGTAGACCAACCAATGGCGGATTTGGCCATCCAAACCGGAAAAAAGATCGGGGTAGTCGCAACTTTGGCTACGACCCTGGAGCCTACCTCTGATTTGGTGAAAAGGAGATCTGTTATTCTGGGCAAAGGGATTGAAATTACCTCCAAACTTTGCCAGGGGGCTTTTGAAGCTTTGATGAATGGAGATTCCGAAACCCATGATACCATCGTTTCGAGTGCTTTGAAATCACTTGCCAAAGAAGTTGATGTGATACTTTTGGCGCAAGCTTCCATGGCTAGGGTGGTGGATACCTTGAGTGAGGAAGATAAAATTGTCCCAATCATCTCCAGTCCACCTGAAGCAATGAAGTATTTAGCGAGCCAATTGAATGGGTAAATTAAAACAAAATACTTTTTTAAAGCTTGGTTTAGGGCTTTCAGCATTCTCCTTTTTGGTTTTTGCTGGAGCATTGTTTTTGGATCAATATGGGATTGCAAAGGTCTTTGTTCTTGCTGGATGTTTGGTATTTACCTTGACCATGCGCTTGATTCCAAAGCTCAAAGGATTCCAATATACAGCTTGGATTCTGCTGGCGGTTTTGGCTGGTATGTTGTTTCCCGAGCGATTTTTGCATGTGGGGGAAATTGATCTTAGAAATAAATGGCTGATTCTCGTGGTTGTCCAAATAGTGATGTTTGGCATGGGAGTGCAGATGAGTCTACGGGATTTTGCTGGTTTGGCTTCTACAGGAAAGGGCGTTTTGGTAGGCATCATCAGTCAATTTTCAATCATGCCCATTTTGGGGTATCTGTTGACAAGGGTTTTTGACTTTGAGCCGGAGATTGCTGCGGGGATTATCCTTATGGGGTCATGTTCCAGCGGCTTGGCATCCAATGTGATGGTTTATTTAGCAAAAGCCAATTTGGTACTATCTGTGACAGTAACAGCCATTGCCACACTTATTGCCCCGATCATGACACCTTTTTGGATGAAAACATTGGCTGGCACTTTGATCGATATCAGGTTTTTTGATATGATGATCGAGATTGTCAAAATAGTTCTAGTCCCAATTGGAGCAGCTTTATTGCATGACTACTTAAAGAATTCTCTAAGAGAGAAAAGACGAATTGTTTATAAAATCGCTATGATTTCCGGATTGCTTTTGCTCTCACTTTTATTTGGTATTTGGGAATTTTCATCACAATATTTTACCCCTCAAATGATGCAGTCTTTGGAGATATTCTCCTTCTTTTTGGGAGCTGTTTGCTTTGGGGTTTTGTATCATTTGTTTACCAAGAAAGTGTACAGTATGGGCAAAATCATGCCGCTCCTGTCCATGGCAGGAATTGTATTCTTCACCACTGTTACTACTGCGGCTGGCAGAGACAATTTACTCCAAGTTGGGTTTTTGCTGTTTTTGGCTTCTGTGATACATAATTCCCTGGGGTATTTCTTCGGGTTTTGGTTTAGCAGATTATTGGGCTTGGATATATCTTCCTCTAGGGCTATGGCTTTGGAAGTGGGCTTGCAAAATGGAGGCATGGCTTCCGGACTCGCTGGATCGATGGGAAAACTAGGAACAGTGGGTCTTGCACCTGCTGTGTTCAGTCCATGGATGAATGTCTCGGGTTCTATTTTGGCAAATTATTGGAGAAAGAAAAGTGAGTCAAGGGAGGAATTAGTTAATTAGGTTAATTGGTTGATTTGGTTATTGGTTAATTGGGTTGAATTATTTATTGGGTGATTCAGGGATTAGTTAAGCGTTAAGTCGATTTAACCACGGAGAACTCCAAGAAAGCACGGAGGCCACAAGGGGTTCTCGTTTATCTAAATTAAATCATTGTCCACTTTGTGACCTTTGGGAATTCACAGGGGCGTTAGCCCTGTTTTCTTCGTAGAAAACAAAGTATAGCGATCACCAGAGGGGTGCAGCCCTGATTTCTTCTCTTAATTTTCATCTGTTAAAAGATTGATTAAACCACGGAGGACACCAAGGAAGCACGGAGAACACAAGGGGTACTAGTTAAAAACGAAATGAATTCCTTGTGCCCTTTGTGAAAATCTTTGTGCTCCTTGTGGTAAATATTCAGTTCGAATTTATATTGCTAGCTCTAAATCACCAAAAACCAAATAGATACACATTTTTCTATAAAGAAGTAGGGGTTAGATCCCTGATTTTCGCTCACTTTCTACTAATCACCTATTCCACTAAACACTTACTATCTAACTCAAAGAATTGCCAAGTCAAGGAATTCGCAAATAAAATCAAAAATAGATATACTTGAAAGATATACTTTAATGGTATATATTTGTGGATAGATATTATTACCATGAAATTGAGCCTAAGGAAGACAGGCATGACTAGAATCGTTACATATCAGGATGAGAAACTTTGCGACCTGTCTGCCGTTAGGCAGGGATTCAATCTGACCACTTAAAAGCAATTGTAAAACAGATGAAAACAGTATCACTAAAGATAGACGATTCAATTTTCGGCGAGACAGAAAAAATACTCGAAAAAATTAAAAAACCACGGAATAGATATATAAACGAGGCTATTGATTTTTACAATAAATTCCAACGGAAACAGTTTCTTGAAAAAAAACTTAAGAAGGAATCGGCTTTGGTTAAAGCTGAATCAATGTCTGTACTTAAAGATTTTGAGGGGATTGATTATGCAGGTTAAACAATTTGAAGTTTGGATAGCTGATTTAAACCCGCAGATTGGTACCGAGGCGGGCAAAACAAGACCCGTTTTGGCTATTCAAACTAATTTGCTCAACAAATTGCCGCATCCATCAACGATTGTTTGCCCGATTACAACCAATGTGGTTCAAGATTCCGAGATATTAAGGGTTCATCTAAAAAAAGGTGTTGCAAATCTGCATCAACCTTGTGATATCATGATCGACCAAATTCGGGCGATTGATAATAAAAGATTGATTAAAAGAGTCGGGATCTTGCCAGTAGAATTGATTGAACTTGTCAAAGAAAACATAAAAATAGTACTTGACCTTGAGTAACACTTTATTAGAATATGGATTAATTGATCTGAATAAATGGTTGTAGGTTAATTCAGTTGAATTAATGATTAATAACCTTTGAGGTGATTTTTTGACCCATCCTTAGCAAAAGGGGGATCCGATGGTTTTCCAATCCCATCGCCGTTACAGTTAATTAGCGAACAGACTATTCAACCAGTAACTTAATCAACTTAATGCGTGGATAAAACGGTGCGAGATTTCTTTTATAGACCTCCCCTCAGGGGTATAGTCCTGATTTCTTTTTTTAATTTTTACATGTTGAAAGTTTGATTTTACCACGGAGAGCGCCAAGGAAGCACGGAGAACACAAGGAGTACTAGTAAAAACGAAATGAATTCCTTGTGTCCTTTGTGAAAACCCTTGTGTTCCTTGTGGTTAACATCAGTTTGAATTTAAATAGCTAACCCTATAACCCTTCTCGAAGCACATATTTTTCTACGAAGATGTATGGGCTACGCTCCTGATTTTCTTTCTATTCATTTAATATCGAATCAACCAAAATTATCTCCTTAATCAATTTACAGCCGAACATAGCGGTTAGGGATATCTTCCCGCAATTCTGCGAGACAGGCTCCTTAAGGTCGATATGACTTAGACTTAAAAATAATCTATAACTCAATCAACAAATCACTTTCTCCTAAATCCATAGAATGAGATATCTCCCTTAAGGTCGATATGACATACAAAACCACTTAATCGACTAATAACCTAATCAACTTTTCCTCCAACAACCCCATCAACCCACAAAATTCCCCATCCGTTGGCTTGCACCCATGTAAGCACAGGAAGGTATTTTCCAGCGAGAAGCTAGTTTTATCTTTTGTTAGAGAAACATGGATTCTAGAGATTTATTTTGATGAAAAAATATACAAATATTTGGTTTTTGGCAGGCATCTTACTTTGTATTGCCTGTGATACCAAGCCGAGGGAGATCACAGCTGAACTGCTCGATGAAATTTACGAAGAGGTCAAAACGCCCTTTAAATATGGATTGGTGAAAGTTCCCCCTTCCGATGATCTCAAAATGGACTGCCCAAGCGTATTCAGAAAAGATGGAAAATGGTACATGACTTACCTGATTTTTGGAGGTAGGGGATATGAAACTTGGTTAGCCGAAAGTGACAACTTACTGGATTGGGAGACCAAAGGGAAATTGATGTCTTTTTCCGATTCCACGGATTGGGATGTGAACCAGAAAGCGGGTTACATCGCATTGCAGGATTTCGATTGGGGTGGATCTTATGAATGGAATACTTATGATGGAAAATATTGGATGAGTTACTTTGGAGGTAACAGCACCGGATATGAAGCAGGATTGCTTTCTACAGGAATCGCCTTCACCAACAAATCCCCAACAGAAGTGCACGAGTGGGAGCGATTGAGAAATCCAGTATTGAAAGCCACTGATGCTGATGTGAGGTGGTGGGAAAATAGCACCCATTACAAAAGCTCTGTAATCTGGGATAAAAAAGAAAAACTGGGCTATCCATTTGTGATGTATTACAATGCACGGGGAGACAGTATCAACCCTAAAAAGGGTGCTGAAAGAATTGGGATGGCTGTTTCCAAAGATATGGTCAATTGGGAAAGGTATCTGGAAGATCCGCTGATCAACCATCATAAGGGGATTTCTGGGGACGCCTTTATCCAAGAAGTCAATGGTGTATATGTGATGTTTTTCTTTGGTGCATTTTGGCCAGATCGGCAAGGAGACGGAGCCTTCAACCGATTTGCTGTTTCCAATGATTTGGTCAATTGGGTTGAATGGGAAGGTGGGGATTTGATCAGACCATCAGAGTCCTATGATTCGGTTTTTGCACACAAATCATTCGTGGTCAAGCACGATGGAGTTGTCTATCATTACTATTGTGCCGTCAATGACAAAGACCAAAGAGGAATTGCAGTCGCCACATCAAAGGATTTGGGAAAAAGCACTTTAAGTTTTGTGGAAGATGAAAGTAACTAAGTTCATTACATTATTTCTTTTTGTCGGATCATTCCATTGTCAATGGCTTGGGGCGCAAACGGTAACAGGTGAACCTGCCGGAGTGCCTGAAGCACCTAGAAAATATGCATTTGCACCTTGGGAAGATCCTCTTGTCACAAGCATCAATAGAGCTCCAGCTAGGGCAACTGCCTATTCTTTTGCTTCTTCGGCTGAGGCTTTGGAAGGGGATAGGGATAAAAGTAGGATGCTTTTGCTGAATGGGAAATGGGATTTTTCTTTTGCGGAAAATTTGAAATTAGCCCCCAAGGATTTCTATCAACAAAGGGTACAAGGCTGGGACAAAATCGAGGTGCCTTCCAACTGGGAACTCAAAGGCTATGATATCCCAATCTACAAAAGTGCAGTTTACCCATTTAGACCTATCAATCCTCCTTTTATTCCCAAGGAGTACAATGGGGTAGGTTCTTACCAAAGGACTTTCTCAGTTCCTGATGATTGGAAAGATATGACGGTCACCCTACATTTTGGTGCAGTCAGTTCAGCTTTTCAAGTTTGGTTGAATGGGGAGTTTGTAGGTTATGGGGAAGATAGTTTTTTGCCATCGGAATTCAATATCACTCCCTACCTAGTAGCAGGTGAAAACACAGTTTCTGTACAAGTATTGCGTTGGAGTGATGGATCCTATTTGGAAGATCAAGATCATTGGAGGCTAAGCGGAATCCAAAGGGAAGTTTTCTTGATGGCTGAGCCAAAACTCAGGATTGGGGATTTTCATTGGCAAGCCAAGCTTGATAAGGAGTATAAAGATGCTGTTTTTCAACTCAGGGCAAAAATCGATAATTTTTCAGGAAATCAACAGTATGGTCATGTGCTGAAAGTTCAGTTGTATGATCCCGAGGAAAAACCTGTATTCGACAAGCCATTGGAAAAATCCGTCAAAGATATTCTCAATGAAAGCTATCCTCGCTTAGACAATGTCCGTTTTGGGATGTTTGAAGCTGAGGTGAAAAATCCCCTGAAATGGAGTGATGAAACGCCAAATCTATATGCAGTTGTGTTGACATTGGAGGACTCTTTGGGAAAGGTTTTGGAATCCAAAAGCACAAAGTTAGGATTTCGGTCTATAGAATTTTCGAAGGAAAATGGGAAATTACTCGTCAATGGAAAAGTCACCTACCTCTATGGTGTAAACCGTCACGATCATCATCCAGAGCGTGGAAAGGCCATGACCAGGACGGATATCGAAGAAGATGTCAAAACCATCAAGCAGTTTAATTTCAATACGATAAGGACGAGTCATTATCCGAATGATCCATATTTCTACGAGCTTTGTGATGAATATGGGATTTTTGTCATTGATGAAGCCAACCACGAGACACATGGGATCGGAGGAAAGCTCAGCAATGACAACCAATGGACACATGCCTTTATGGAAAGGGTGACCCGAATGGTTCAGCGGGACAAAAACCATCCAAGTATCATATTTTGGAGCTTGGGAAATGAAGCTGGTAGAGGTCCAAATCATGCAGCCATGGCAGAGTGGGTGAGAGATTTTGACATTACCAGACCTGTACATTACGAACCAGCACAAGGAAACCACAGAGTCGAAGGATACATTCCTCCCGACCATCCAGATTACCCTTCCGAGCATGCCTACAGAATCCAAGTTCCTTCCGATCAGCCTTATGTGGATATGGTCAGCAGGTTTTACCCAGGTGTATTCACTCCCGAATTGCTCGTAAATCAACATGTAGATAAGAGACCGATTGTATTCATAGAGTATTCACATTCTATGGGGAACTCTACAGGAAATATGAAAGAACTCTGGGACAAATTCCGTTCTCTTCCTCAAGTGATCGGGGGCTGCATCTGGGATTTCAAAGACCAGGGTTTGACCAAATTGGATTCAGCAGGAAACCCTTTCTTTGCTTATGGAGGTGATTTCGGTGAAGAGTTGCATGATGGCAATTTCTGTATCAATGGAATCGTTGCTTCCGACGGCAGGCCAAAAGCAGCCATGTACGAATGTAAGTGGGTTTACCAACCTGTAGAAAGTACTTTGATGGATAGTACAGATTTTACTATCCTAGTACTCAATCGACATGCAGCCAAGTCCCTTCAAGATTATCAGGTAGTATTGGAAGTATTGGAAGATGGAAGATCAATTTCCAAAAAAACACTTCCTAGCATGTCATTGGAAGCTGGTGAACAGCGAATATTGGCAATCAAATCTCACTTGCCTAGATTTTCAGCAAAACATGAGTATGTAGCCAATCTTTCATTTCACCTAAAAGAAGATAAACCTTGGGCTTCCAAAGGCCATGTGATTGCCTCCGATCAGTTTGTCTTGCAAGTTGCCAAAGAGGAAAAAACAGGAACTACAGCGAATTTGGGAAAAATCAATGTTTCATCGGACAATGATGTTTGGTTGCTAAGTTCAGGGGATTTTGAAATTGGTTTTGATAAGAAAAATGGTGCTTTGAGCAGTTTTAAGTTTGCTGGAGAGCAGCAGATTTTGGCTCCCATGCTTCCAAACTTTTCCCGTCCACTCACGGACAATGACCGAAAAGGCTGGAAACCACACCAAAAGTACAAAGCATGGTATGAAACAAATCTGGAATTGGTGGGAATGGATGTGGATGATACCAAAGAAACCATCCAAGTATCAAGTACCTATAAATTGATAGAGGGAAAGGCAAAGGTTACCGTAAACTACAATGTTCATCCTTCAGGGACAATCAAAGTATCCTATGAACTGATTCCCCTTGATGATTTACCAAACATCCCCAAAGTCGGCATGACTGTGGGAATTCCTAGAGCTTTTGAGCAAATTTCTTGGTATGGAAAAGGTCCGTTGGAAAATTACATTGATAGGAATAATGGATTTCCATTGGGCACTTATGAAAGTGGATTGGTAGAATTTATGGAACCCTATGTGATGCCCCAAGAGAATGGAAACAGAACAGATGTGAGGTGGATGGCATTCAATGATGCAGGAAAAGAAACAGGCATGGTGGTCATTGCAGAAACAGCTTTGAGTATGAATGCATGGCCCTACACAGAAGAAAACATCAATAAAGCTAAACATACTTATGAGTTGAAAGATGCAGGATTCATCACCGTCAACATCGATTTGATCCAAATGGGCGTAGGAGGAAATGACTCTTGGTCAGACGTCGGTCAGCCACTGGAAAAATACCAAATCTCTTCCAAACCTTATAGATACGCCTTTTACCTCAAACCATTCAATAAAAATGCACCATTCTTTCAGGAGGGTTTTAGGGAGGTGAAGTTTTAGGTTTGTGATTAGGGATTAGTTAATTAGGTTATTGGTTGTTTAGGGGATCAGTTGATTCAGTGATTAGTGGATTAAGTTATTGGTAAATTGGGTTGAAAAGTTGATTGGTGAAAAGTGGGAGGTTTCTCTCAATTGTAGCAGAGGTACGCTAAGGTTTATTGGAAAACCGAGTGGCTTGATAATTTGTTCATTGAAAAGCAGGTCAACAGCTGTGATGACTGAGATTAAGGATGCAAGAACCACGACTCAAGGTATTAAGAAACGAGAGATAAAGATAAAAACCACGAAGTGGTTGAACTTTCATTAACCCCGGGTTGCAACCCGGGGATTATAACCAATGATGATGGTGACAACCCCGAAGGGCCTGCCTGTTGCAGACAGGGTTGAACTTCTTCTTTTGAAATTGATGAATATTTAAAATACCGAGTAGAAATAAACCACAAAGACCAAAAAGATTTTCACTAAGGACACAAATAAGAAACCCCTTGTGTCCTCCGTGCCTCCTTTGTGCTCTCCGTGGTAAAATCGACTTGACACTTAACAAACTAATTAATCACTAATTCAACCAATTAACCGATAACCAAATCAACCACAAGGATTACTAAGAGTGCAAGAAACTAATAATATTTAACCAGAATCCCCTTGTGCTCTCCGTGCAACCTTTGCGCCCTCCGTGGTTAAATCGAATTAATGCTTAACCAAATTAACTAATCCCAAAATCAACCGATCAACCGATAACTCAACAACCATAGATCTCTCTAGTCCCAAACCTTCAAACCTTCAAACCTTCAAACCTTCAAACCTTCAAACCTTCAAACCTTCAAACCTTCCAACCATTCAACACACCATTATTCCCCATGAACAAAATCCATCAAATATTAAAAGGCATTTTTCTGATCACAATGTTGATTTCCTGTCAGCAGAAAGACCAAAAGTCAACAACTTCATTTGAACCAACTTATGAAAGTTCGCAGGCATGGGCTTATTGGTATTGGATGTATAGTTCGTATTCCAAGGAAGGGATTACCGCTGATTTGGAAGCGATGAAAGAAGCAGGACTTGCAGGGGCATATTTGATGTCGATCCGAGGACCAAAAGATTCCCTTTTGATCGATCCGCCAATCATCCAGACAAGTCCAGAATGGTGGGATATGGTCAGGCATGCCTTGAAGGAAGCTGATAGACTGGACTTGCAGATAGCCATGCATTCCTGCGATGGTTTTGCTGTGGCTGGCGGTCCTTGGGTGACGCCAGAGCTGTCGATGCAAAAACTTGTTTGGTCAGAAACTCATTTTGAAGGTGGAGAATTGATTGAAACGAATTTGACACAACCCGAAACCAAGGAAAACTACTACAAAGACGTTGCTGTTTTTGCTTATCCGATTCCTGACAAAGGTTACAGGAAATCAAGTATTGAGAGACCAAAAGTCAGCAGCAATTTGTCAGACAAGGATTTAGATTTTTTGCTCGATGATGACAAAGAAGGGACTTTTTCCACCAATGACGCAGCTTGGATTGAATATGTTTTTGAGGAGCCTTTTACCCTAAGAAATATCAGAATCAAAGTGGGTGGATCGCATAGCTATCAGGCACAGTGGATGAAGTTGGAAGTAAGTAATGATGGGGAAAACTATCAGGAATGGACCAGATTGGAACCTCCAAGACATGGATGGCAGGATTGGGATGCGGATTATACCCATGCCATAGAACCCGCAACTTTCACCCATTTCCGACTTGTTTATGATCCACAAGGCAGTGAGCCTGGTGCTGAGGATTTGGATGCAGCCAAATGGAAACCTTCCCTAAAAGTCAAAACGATAGTACTGAGCGAAGAACCTAGAATTGGGAATTTTGAAGGAAAATCCGGGTTGGTTTGGAGGGTAAGCAAACAGACATCAGATACAGAAATCGCATCTGCAGAAGCAGCACCATTGAAGGATGTGATCGATATTTCAAAAAACATGGATGCCAATGGACAGCTTTCTTGGGAAGCCCCAGCTGGCAATTGGAAAATATTGAGGTTTGGACATACTTCTACAGGGCACACCAATGCCACTGGGGGTGGAGGTCTTGGATTGGAAGTTGATAAATTCAATCCCGAAGCGGTCAAATTGCAGTTTGATTCTTGGTTTGGAAAGGCTGTTGAAGTTGCTGGTCCGGATCTGGCGGGAAGGGTTTTGTCTCTTTTGCATATTGATTCTTGGGAAGCTGGAAGCCAGAATTGGTCGCCCTACTTTTTGGAAGAATTTGAAAAAAGACGTGGATATGACCTTATGCCTTATTTGCCGGTAATGGCTGGCTATCCCATAGAAGGTGCTGATTTTTCCGAGCAAATATTGTATGATGTGAGGCAGACAATAGCCTCCCTGATCGTAGATGTGTTTTTCGAAACCATGAGAAAAGAAGCAGCTGCCCACAACATCAAATTTAGCGCAGAAAATGTAGCGCCAACCATGATGAGTGATGGCTTGCTGCATTTCAGCAAAGTTGATTTTCCAGGTGGAGAGTTTTGGCTGAATAGTCCTACGCATGACAAGCCCAATGATATGCTGGATGCCATTTCCGGAGGACATATTTATGGGAAGCAGATAATTCAAGCAGAGGCATTTACCCAATTGCGGATGGATTGGGACGAACATCCGGGAAATCTAAAGACCATCGGAGACAGAAATTATGCATTGGGGATCAACAGGTTTTTTTACCATGTTTTTGTCCACAATCCTTGGTTGGATAGAAAGCCCGGAATGACCTTGGATGGCGTTGGGCTTTATTTTCAGCGGGATCAGACTTGGTGGAAGCCCGGAAAAGCCTGGATTGATTATGCCCAGCGGGTTCAATACCAATTGCAAAAAGGCATTCCTGTCGTTGACATAGCGGTATTTACTGGGGAAGGATTGCCAAGCAGGGCGGTGCTGCCTGAGAGGTTGGTGCCTTTTTTACCGGGCTTGGTCGGGAATGATTTGTTGGAAAAAGAGAAAAAAAGATGGGCAAATGAAGGTCAACCCACGCACCAAAGACCAAAGGGAGTAACCCATGGATCCAATATTGCTTTGGCTGAGGATTGGACAGATCCTTTGAAGGGATACAAATACGATTCATTTAACCCTGATGCTTTGCTCAATTTGGCTTCCGTGAAAAACGGTAAAGTCGTCTTGTCTACAGGGATGGAATATAGCGTGTTGGTTTTTCCGGGAAATAGAAAAATGAACCCTAATGCAAATAGGGTTTCTCTTGCTGTACTGAAAAAAATGTTGGAATTGGTAGAGGCAGGAGCAACGATTATGGTAGATGGGAAACCTGTAGGTTCACCAAGTTTAGTTCTTGATAAAAGAGCATTTGAGCAGTATGAAAAAGTAGTCCAAAAACTCTGGAAAGGATTTAACCCTAATCTTTCCAAAGGTCAAAATGAATGGGCTATAGGAAAGGGAAAAGTTGTGCAGTTGCCTTATGCAGATGAAACGTTGAAGGGAATTGGCATTGTGCCGGATGTCACGGCTACGGAAGTTGGCAGAGAAAGAAATCAGGGAATAGCTTGGAATCATAGAAGTGCAGGGGAGGAGGAAGTCTATTTTATTTCAAATCAACTTGAAGAAAAGCGGCAGATGGATTGGTCATTTAGGGTTTTAGGAAAAATTCCCCGAATCTACGACCCAGTTAAAGATGAATACCGGGAAGTGAATACTTGGGAAATCAAGGATGGAAGAACAGTTTTGCCATTGACTTTGGATAAGAATGAATCCCTTTTTGTGATTTTTGAAAAAAAGACCTCAGAAAAAGCTGTTTCCAAGGGAAAAAACCAGCGAGAATTCCTCCCATTTCAAGAAATCAAAGATTCATGGAGAGTACAGTTTGACCCTGAATTCAAAGGTCCGGAAGCTGTTCAGCAATGGGATGTTTTGACTGACTGGATCCAAAACCCAAATCCCGATATCCAACATTATTCAGGAACAGCCAGCTATCAAACCCAATTCCAATTGGATGAAAGTCCGAAAGAAGCACTTTGGTTGAATTTGGGAGAGGTGAATTATTTGGCAGAAGTCATTGTGAATGGAGAAAATTGTGGGGTTGCATGGACTTATCCTTTTACCTTAGACATTTCCAAGGCGGTCAAGAAAGGCAATAACGAACTGACCATCAAAGTTACCAATACATGGGCAAACAGGATCATTGGCGACATCAACAAACCAGAATCCGAACGCTTGACATGGTCAGTAGCAGACCTCTCAAGAATCAAGAATAATCCATTGATGCCTTCAGGATTGATTGGGCCAGTGAGGATTGAGAAGGAAAAGTGATTTGTGATTAAATAAATTGGGCGAAAATTAGGGGCGTAGCCCATACTTCTTCGTAGAAAAATGTAAATCTAGCTGAATTTAAGGGGCGTAGCCCTGCCATCTGAAATCCAAACTGAAAATCAACCACAAGGATCACGAAGGTTTTCACAAAGGTATTATGTTTGAAAAATAGGCATAAGCTAGATTTCATATATTAAAGGGAGAAATTCAACATTAACCTTTAAATTAAGAACGCTTATGC
>NZ_JBHUHR010000044.1:0-646 GCF_042682445.1 Belliella marina | reverse complement strand
CTATCAAAACTGAGAATGCATTTAAGAGAAAAAAGAAACAGAGTGGAATAGTTATGTGAAATTTTAGCCCTTTTGCTTGTTTTTCAACATAGGAGGACACAAAGAGATTGTTCTATTTAACTTAGTTTACCTTGTGATCTCCGCGCCTCCTTGGTGTTCTCCGTGGTAAAATCGACTTACCGCTTAACTAAATCAACCAATTAACCGATAACCAAACCAACCACAAGGATCACGAAGGTTTTCACAAAGGACACAAAGAGATTTTTCTATTTAACTTAGTTCACCTTGTGATCTCCGTGCCTCCTTGGTGTTCTCCGTGGTAAAATCGACTTACCGCTTAACTAAATCAACCAATTAACCGATAACCAAACCAACCACAAGGATCACGAAGGTTTTCACAAAGGACACAAAGAGATTATTCTATTTAACTTAGTTCACCTTGTGATCTCCGTGCCTCCTTGGTGTTCTCCGTGGTAAAATCGACTTACTGCTTAACTAAATCAACCAATTAACCGATAACCAAATCAACCACAAAGATCACCAAGGTTTTCACAAAGGTATTATGTTTGAAAAATAGGCATAAGCTAGATTTCATATATTAAAGGGAGAAATTCAACATTAACCTTTAAATTAAGAACGCTTATGC
>NZ_JBHUHR010000043.1:0-160386 GCF_042682445.1 Belliella marina | reverse complement strand
GATGGCATAAGCGTTCTTAATTTAAAGGTTAATGTTGAATTTCTCCCTTTAATATATGAAATCTAGCTTATGCCTATTTTTCAAACATAATACCTTTGTGAAAAACTTGGTGATCCTTGTGGTAAAAATTATAACCACAATGATCACCAAGTCTACAAAGAAAAAAACACTAAAGTCTTCGTCTAAATGTGAAGGTTTTCCCCCAGAATGAGGCATTAAAACAATGGTATCTTGACCATGGGATGTAGATAAGTTGCGCCAAGTGAAACCTGATACTCCTTTAGTTGCTTTGTGGATAACTCAAAAGGTTGATGGATATCAAACCCCGGAATGGCTTCTAGCTCCAGAATCCAACACCTCACACACCCCCCTTTTCGATCATAATTATTTGCCTGCTTGAGGATATTGAAGTGTCTATTTTCCCTAGGGTCATTCCCAGCGCCAGCCACACACATCCAATTTCCCCAGTTGGAACAAACATGGTAATCGATCAACTGACTTTCAAAATATGCCGCATCCCTGTGCCAGTCTATATTAAGATCATTGACCAATTAACCGACTGTTCAAATAAAGTTTTTGGGTAATTCGAAATATTTTACCTTACTTGAGCATCGTATTCCATTCCTTTATTGTATCTATCTAAAAGAATAGATTTTACATTGCAAACAATTTAAATGTAAGCAACCATAAAATGAAGAAACTACTATTTATTGTCTTAACTCTTATTTCTACAAACCTGCTTGCACAGCGAGAACAAATCGAACAAGGATCAGGCTCTTTGGTATTTTGGGAAAACTTATCCAAACTCTGTGGAAAATCATTTGAGGGGGAAATGGTCAACGCCTCTGAGAATGATCAGTTTTATGGAAAAAAACTCGTAATGCATGTAAGAACATGTGAGGATGGCAAAATTACAATCCCGTTTCACGTAGGCGATGATCATTCCAGAACGTGGGTATTGACCATGGAAGAAGGGGATGTGATCAAACTAAAGCATGATCATAGACATGAGGATGGTACTGAGGACCGAGTGACGCAATATGGAGGAACAAGCAGCAATACAGGTATGCCGAAGGTTCAATTTTTCCCTGCCGACCAAGAAACAACAAGCTTGATTCCTTATGCTGCTACAAATATATGGTGGATAACTTTGGATGACACTACATTTTCTTACAACTTAAGAAGAATCAACAACGACACTTCAATAAATGTAAAGTTTGACTTGACAAAAGAAGTGGAAACACCACAAACTCCTTGGGGTTGGGAAGATTAAACAACTTTTGTGAAAATGGTTGATTGGCAAGGTTTAAAGGCTTAAATTCAGTTATTGAGAGTGTTTAAATTTTATCAATTATGAATAAAAAATATGCCTTCCTATCGACATTTTTGATTTTATCTATTCTTTCATGTCAAAATGAACCTCAGCAAGACCCACTTCAGGAATTAATCAAGAACAAAGAAGGCTTGATTGGAAAATCTGAATACCTAAATTCCCCTTATGTAACTGCTGGAGACCGGGTATATATGGTAGGCCATCAAGATGGGACTTTTCCTGATTTGGGATGGCATGTAGAAGGGGAGATGGGAGGAATCTGGAATCATCCCATCAAGATGATGGATGGATTTACAAATTCAATCCAGATTGAAGGCAGCTCTTATTGCTTGGATAGAGCAGATCAATTTATCAACTATCCTTTTGGCAATAAGCATATTTTTTCTGAAACTATCCCTGACCTTGAAGTCAGAAGATTTCAGTTTGTCCCAGATGGAATTGAAGGAGTGATTATTGAATTTACCTTTAGCAATAATGGGAATGAAAAAAAATCATTTGATTTCAATTTCACAGGACATACTGACTTGATGCCTGTTTGGCTTGGTGAAAGAGTTGGGATGACAGATGATGTGGATAACTTGAATTTCGATGAATCAAGAAAAGCATGGAGAGGAAAGGATGATTCCAATGAATGGTATGTACTCTTCGGTTCAAATCAACATGGAGTTGAAGAGGAAAAAATCGATATCTCTTGTCTCTACGAACCACAGGGCAAGGGGGGTTCTGCCAATCTAAAATACAAAGTAACTGTCAGGCCAGGAAAGATAGAAACCATCAGATTTTTTATAGCTGGCTCATACAAAGATCAGGATTCTGCGGAAAAAACCTATGATCTCTTATCAAAGCATGCAAACACCTATTTAAAAGAGAAAATCGATCACTATGAAAAAATTGCCTCCAAATCAAAAATCACCATTCCAGATAAAGAACTTGAATTGGCATTTGAATGGGTAAAGTATAATACAGAATGGTTGGTCAGAGATGTGCCAGAGATAGGGAGAGGGCTTGGTGCTGGCATGCCAGATTACCCATGGTGGTTTGGTGTGGACAATGAATACACCCTCAAAGGCGCAATTGCAACAGGCAGGAAGGATTTGGTTTATAGTACGATAGAACTTATCCACAAGCTATCTGAAACAAATGGTAACGGAAAAGTCGTCCATGAAGTAAGTTCCAACGGTGTGATTTTCAATCCTGGAAATATCAATGAAACACCCCAGTTTGCTTCATTGATCTATTGGGTTTACCAATGGACTGGTGATAAAGAGTTTTTGCAAAAATATTATCCTTTCATCAAGAAGGGCTTGAAATGGCTAATGGAAGAAAATGATGCGGATGGGAATCTTTTTCCGGATGGGTATGGCATGATGGAAATCCACGGATTGGAATCAGAGATGATCGATGTAGCGGTCTATACCCAAAAGGCATTTGCAGATGCCGCCAAGATGGCAAAACTCATGGAAGAAACAGAACAAGCCCAAAGTTATCAACATACAGCTGATCTGCTAAAAGAGAAGATCAACAAGGAATTTTGGGTAGAGGAATATAACTCGTATGCAGATTTTATCGGAACTACGGCAGAGGCGCTGCACTTGATTGACGCTGCTATTATCAGAGCTGACACACTTGAAAAACCATGGGCAGTAGAAGAGTTGAAAGCTACAAAGAAGAAGTTATCCACATATCCAAGGAACAAAAAGCAAGGATTTGTTCTCTTCCATAATTGGGTTGTCAATACGCCTATGGAAATGGGGATAGCAGAAGAAGAAAAAGCAATCAAAGCATTGGACAAAGGAAGCAAATTCGTAAATCCTTTTGGGGTGTTTGTTACCGGAATTGATCGGGATGAAACCTCCGAATCTGCTGATGGAAAGTTTGAAGGGAGTAAAGTCTTTTCATACACAGGTGCAGTGATGACTTTGCCAACTGGTGTCCAAGCTATCTCAGAGAATAATTACGGAAGGCCTGATGAAGCTTTGGGTTATTTAAAAAGAATGACAAAATCTTTTGGATTTGCACTTCCGGGTTCAATTTATGAAGTTTCTCCTGACTATGGAATGATGGCACAGGCTTGGAACCTCTACAGCTATGCAGTTCCTTTGGTGACGCAGTTTTTCGGAATCAATCCAGATGCCAGAAACAAAGTTATCCACATAAAACCTCAAATGCCAAGTTCTTGGAATTCAGCCAAGATTGAAAATGTAATCATAGCTGACAACAATATTTCCATGGATTTCAAAAAAGAGGATAACGAGATTCGAATTGAAGTCACACAAAAGAATGGAGATTGGGAAGTGCACCTTGACCCATCATTCTATAATGTGAAAACATTAATATTAAATGACACAAGGTTTGATTCTATAGAAAAGGGCTCATACTCAAGTACAGGAAAATCAGTTATCTATACTTTAACATTATAATCAGAGTCCAAAAGCTGTCAAAACCAGCTCTCTCCGCCCTCCATTATTTCTGAACTCACAAAGGTAAATTCCCTGCCAAATTCCTAAGTTAAGTTTTCCACCAGTTATAGGTATTTGCAGACTGTTACCCAAAAAACTGCTTTTCAAATGCGCTGGCATGTCATCTAAACCCTCATAAGTGTGGATAAACCGTGGATAACTTTCCGGAACCAACTCATTGATAAAGGTTTCAAAATCCTTCCTTACAGTCGGATCTGCATTTTCATTGATAGTCAAACCTGCCGAAGTATGCTTGATAAATACCTGAAGCACTCCTGCCTGGATTTGACTGATTTCAGGAATCTGGTGTTCGACTATCTCTGTGATCAAATGGCACCCTCTGGGATAACTTTTTAACTGAATCTCGTGTTGGTAAAGTTTCATTAATTTTTCACAATTTAATTTTGCAATATTAAAACAGCCTCAATCTTAAATTTTATTTCATCCTGTCATGCCCTAGTGTAGTTTGCAATTACATGTCAATATCCACAGTCAGTTTGCCTGACAATTTAATATCCGAAGTTGCTAATCAATTAATTTTAAACCACCAACTCCGCCCCAATCCCATTTCCTTCAGGAAAACTTATCGCTTGTGGAGTGATGACCACTCCCCGTGCTATATCCTTCTTCAAAAGCATCGCTCCATCCATATCTACATAGTCCAAAAGTGCCGCGATATGGGCTATGGCTGTGATTCCTACAGATGATTCCGTCATGCATCCGACCATTGTTTTCATTCCCAACTTTTTGGCCTCAGCAATCATCCTTAACCCAGGTGTGATCCCTCCTGCTTTTACCAATTTTACATTGATTCCATGGAATAGGCCATGGCATTTCTTCACATCCGACTCTACAATACAACTCTCATCTGCTATCACTGGAAGTTTGCTGTATTTGTACACTTCTTTCATTCCCTCCAAATCATCCTTCCCCAATGGCTGCTCCATAAACTCCACATTCAACTTCTGCAATTCCTCCGAAAACAAAATAGCTTGATCTGCTGTCCAAGCACAGTTTGCATCTATCCTAAATGGAGAATTGGTATGCTTTCTCAATTCTCTAACTATTTCCAAATCATTGGCAGTACCCAATTTGATTTTATACAAAGGCCAATCCACTTCCTTCATCTTTTCGACCATTTTCTCCACAGAATCTATTCCGATGGTAAAATTGGTCATAGGGATATCCTTTGGATCCAAGTGGAGGTATTTATACAGCTTTTCACCCCTCATCTTGGTAAAGATATCCCAAGCGGCCATGTCCAAAGCACATTGGGCAAATGGATTCAGTTCAAAAACACTTCTGCTCATTTCCCAAAGCCCTTCAGGCGTGTTCCAACTACCATTTTCTACAATATCCCTGGAGTTTTCCAGAGACAAACAGATGTTTTCTTGGTTAATCCCATAAAAAGGATTTGTAGTCGTCTCACCCAAACCATAGAAACCCTCGTGCTCAAGCTTCACAATCACAGTATCCTGTATATCCCTACTTTGATGTGCGATGGTAAAAGTATGTTTGAGTTCAAGGTCTTTTACGAAAAATGAAAGTTTCATCGATTGAGGATTTGAATGATGGGATAATTATTTTTTAGCTAAATTTAGCTAAAGATAATAATCACCTATGAACACTTTGAAAAATACCCTACAAATTTTAATGCTCATTTTTCTATTTGCATGTAGTAAGCAAATAGAAACCCCATCAAAAATAAACCTTGATGATTTGGAAAATGCTTATGGGCAATTTAAGCAAGAGGGCATCGAAAAGAGGCGGTTTAAATATGAAGAAATTACACATCTGATCAGCGAAAGGAATTCCAGGTTTCAAGTGGAAGAAATCGGAAAATCTGTAGAACAAAAACCTATCTATCAACTGACAACAGGAACAGGCAATACCAAAGTAATGCTATGGTCCCAGATGCATGGCAATGAAAGTACAACTACGATGGCACTTTTTGACCTGATGAATTTTTTGGGTGGAGAAGAGGATGATTTCACAGAAATCAGAAATAAAATTTTGTCAAAAATAACCTTAAGAATAATCCCCGTCGTGAATCCAGATGGAATGAACCAATGGAAAAGGAGAAATGCGCTAGACATAGACCTCAATAGGGATGCTATCGCACTAACATCCCCTGAGTCCAAAATCCTAAAGAATGCGAGAGATAGCTTCTCTCCACACTTCGGTTTCAACCTACATGACCAGCAGATCTATTACAATGTATCCCAAAGCCCAAATCCTGCCAGCATTTCGGTATTAGCCCCTGCATACAACTATGAGACAGACATCAATGATGTGAGGAAATATGCCATGAAGGTGATCATTGGCATCAACAAACTGTTGCAGGAAGTAAAGCCTGGGCAAGTAGGGAAATATGATGATGCATTTGAACCTAGGGCTTTTGGGGATAATTTCCAAAAATGGGGTACAAGCACAATTTTGATAGAGTCAGGAGGCATGGCAAATGACCCTGAGAAACAGGAAATCCGTAAATTGAATTTTATGCTTTTGCTCCATGCTTTGACAGAAATTGCAGACGAAGCATACAAAAATCACGATTTGGAAGACTATTACTCTATTCCTGACAATGACTTGAAGCTCATGGATCTGATCATTACCAACTTGAGCATCAACCTACCAAACTATCGACACCAGGTTGATCTTGGGATCAGAAGAAGGGAATACGATACTGATGATGATTATTACGTCAATGGAATTATTGATGATTTGGGTGATCTATCGGTCTTCTATGGCTATGAATCCTTGGATGCAGGTGGGATGGAAGTGAAAGAAGGCAATATTTTTGAAGAGGTGTTTGCCCAAGTGGAAGACCTTACAGAAGAAAAGGTGCTGGAATTATTGCAAAATGGATATTTGGCTGTGAAAGTTGAAAATGCAGATGACCAACAACTATATGATTTACCCATTTTGATTTTGTCAAAAAGAGACCAAATCCCGTTCAGCATCAAGATGGGGGGCAATCCAAATTTCTTTTTGGAAGAAAAAGGAATCCTGAAATATGCGGTAGTAAATGGCTTCTTGGTTGATTTGCAAAACAAAAAAGATCAGGTATATCGAATGAAAGTCTTATAAATCCACATTATTATCTTTAAATTTGAACATAAGATTCAATGCCGCTTCGCTAAGGGGCGGGACCTGTCAGGTTTAATCCTTGCAAATTGCTTGTTTTCCAATATAAAGGATCAATTTTATTAACAAAAAACCTGATAGGTCTATTAGAAAAGACCTTGAAGTACTTACCCAACATTTATGAAACAGCATCTTACAGCCGCCATTTTTGCCTTGGCAATCATCGTATCTGCCGCTATTTTAGGCAATTCCATTGTCAACAGAAACAAAAAATCAGGAACAGTGGATGTCACTGGATTAGGAGAACAAAATTTCTCCTCGGATCTGGTAGTTTGGGAAGGAAACTTTAGCAGAGAGAGCTACGAAATCAAAGATGCTTATGCAGATCTGGAAAAGGACCGGCAGGCAGTCACAGATTACCTGGTCAAAAAAGGAATTCCAAAGGAGCAAATCATATTCAAAGCTGTCAATACCAACCCCCAATACCAGCAGAATTACAACAGCAGCGGGAATTTTATGGGGCGTACTTTTTTGGGTTACCAATTGGATCAATCCATACAGATCGAATCCAATGAAGTAGACAAAGTCGAGCAAATCTCCAGGGAAATCACAGAACTTCTCCTTCAGGGTGTCAAGTTCTATTCCCAGCCTCCAAGATATTATTACACAAAACTGGAAAGTCTAAAAATAGAAATGATCTCCAAAGCGACAGAAGATGCCAGACTCCGTGCTGAGCGAATCGCTGAGAACTCAGGTTCTAAATTGGGCCAACTTATTTCTGCAAATATGGGGATATTCCAGATTACTGGACAAAACTCGGCCGAAGACTATTCTTGGGGAGGCACATTCAATACAAGCTCAAAAGAAAAAACAGCTTCCATAACAATGAGGTTAAGCTATAGGGTGAAATAGGAATTGGGTTATTTGCTACTTTGTTAGTAACTAAACTACCTTAGAGTTGAAGTAGAATCGTTTTGAATGGGCTAAAGCCGACTAAAGAAGTTTAGTCCAACTGAGTACACTTTGCGAAAATCCTTGTGTAATTTATGCGACCATGGTGTTCTTTGTGGTCAAAATTGGAAAAAGGCTTAACCACGGAGAAAACGACGTTTTACAAAATGTTCGCAAATAATAAAATTCCCAAATAAAAGCATACATGACAAACAACGATATATTAAGAAGCTTGCGCTATACATTTGATTTCTCGGATGACGAGATGATTTCAATTTTTGGTTTGGGGACATTGGAAGTTGGCAGACCAGAAGTAAGTGATTGGCTCAAAAAGGAAGATGATCCCGAAAGTAAACCCATCTATGACAAAGATCTGGCTGCATTTCTGAATGGCTTGATTATCAAAAATCGGGGCAAAAAAGATGGAGAACAGCCCCTTCCCGAGAAAAAGCTTAACAACAACGTGATTTTCAGGAAACTGAAAATTGCTATGAACATGAAAGATGAAGACATCTTGGACACCTTGGATTTGATTGGTTTCAGGTTTGGAAAACATGAACTCAGTGCCCTTTTCAGAAAACCGGAACAAAGCCAATACAGACCCTGCAAGGATCAGGTTTTGAGGAATTTTTTGAGGGGATTGCAGGAGAAATACAGGCCTAAGCTGATTTAATAAGCTTACAAAAACAACTAAAAAGGTTGAAATATGCCTATTTCGCTAGGTTTCATGATAGAAGCACTTATAACAATTGAACTGCCTCAATACGAAAATCAGAATAATTTTCTTTTAAGAAAATTCACCATCCAATTGAAAAACGGAACACTAATTTTAACAAACTAAAGTTATGTTTCATTATTTTCCCAAAAAAATTTGGGTGCAATCCCTACTCAACTAAAATTACTAGATTTTAAACTGGATGGCACTTACAGTTATCCCACCTTTTCCAAAGCTCAAAAACTTTGGAAAAGCTTACAACGCAAAGGCTATAAACCAAAAAAAAGCGAGACTATTCAGTCTCGCTTTTTACGTTTAGTTCTATTTCTTCTCCTGAATTGTCCAGGAATCTGTACTCCGTCACTGGAAGTGATGAATCTTTGATCAATTTTACCCATTTGAAGTATTTGAAAAACCACCTTACCCTTTGTGATATGATGCCATTCGTAAAGAAGGCATGAAGGTATGGATGTAGTCCAATCTGGATATTTGAAATATTTTGGATAGTAGCCATATGCTCTAGGTCTTTCTCCAGCTTATCTGCCACCAATATGGAGGCCTGGATTTTGCCAGTCCCATTACAGGAAGGGCAAGTTTCTTTAGTGACAATATTGACTTCAGGCCTTACACGCTGTCTAGTGATCTGCATCAGCCCAAATTTGGTCAATGGCAGAACGGTGTTTTTGGACCTGTCATCTTTCATCTCATCCTTCATTGCATCATAGATCGCCTTCTTGTTCTCGGCTCTTTTCATATCTATAAAGTCAATGACGATGATGCCTCCCATGTCTCGAAGGCGCAATTGTCTAGCAATTTCTTTGGCAGCTACCAGGTTGGTCTTCAATGCCGTTGTTTCCTGATCGCTTTCTTGGTTGGATTTGTTCCCACTGTTGACGTCAATGACGTGTAGGGCTTCGGTATGTTCAATGATAACATAACCGCCTTGGGGAAGACTTATCGTCTGACCAAACAAGCTTTTGATTTGCTTTTCTATTCCAAAATTTTCAAAGAGCTTGGCTTTACCATTGTAAAGCTTTACTATTTTTTCCTTTTCAGGAGCGATAGATCTGATATAAGATCGGATCTGATCGTAGATCAATTCATCCTCTACTGTGATTGCATCGAATGATTCGTTGAGCAGGTCTCTTATGATAGAGGAAGCCATGCTCATTTCTCCGATTACCTTGTCTTTTGGTTTTGCTTTTGGAAGCTTTTTCATACCATCTTCCCAAGTGCTTACCAAGTTTCTGAGGTCTTTGTCAAGTTCTGTGACTGACTGACCTTCAGCAACTGTTCTGATAATCACGCCAAAGTTGGCTGGTTTGATGGAAGTGATTAAGCGTACCAGCCTTTTTCTTTCATCTGCACTACGGATCTTTTTGGATACGTTGACAGTGTTGGAAAATGGAACCAATACCAAATAGCGACCGGCAATGGAGAGCTCACAGGATAGTCGAGGGCCTTTCGTTGAGATAGGCTCTTTTACAACCTGAACCAAAATTTGGTTGTTTTTAGGAAGGACATTGGAAATTTTTCCAAGCTTTTCTATATCAGGCTCTAGGTCAAACCCTTTTAAATTGTAGCTGGTGTAGTTACCGTTTTTGGCCAATTTCGAAAATTTGTTCAGGCTATTGATCTGGGGGCCAAGATCCTGATAATGCAGGAAGGCATCTTTCTCATAACCCACGTCAATGAATGCCGCATTCAGCCCATTGACGATTTTCCGAACTGTTCCTAGATAAATATCACCGACTTTGAACTGATTGTCGTCTCCATCGGAATGGAGCTCAACCAGGCTTTTGTCTTTTAAAAGAGCGATACGACTACCGCTTTGAGCAGAATCGATTACTAATTCTGTGCTCAAATCGTGTCTCTGTTTATGTGAATGAACGTTTACTGTAAAAACTCAAAAAGAAGAAGTAATTAATTACTTCTTCTTATGTCTGTTTTTTCTAAGTCTCTTCTTACGCTTGTGCGTAGCGATCTTATGTCTCTTTCTTTTTTTACCGCAAGGCATAGTTTTAAAGATTTAAAGTTGAACAATTATTTATAGCCTTTCGAGATAGCTTTCGACACTGGACAGGATCATCTGATCCATCGTCATATCTTTCACTTTTCCGAACTGCTTTTTTGCTTTATTAGTCTGCTTTGATTCAAAATAACTCACAGCTAAATAAAATTGCCCTTGGAGATTGTCGGGGTGGTACTGGACCAACTCTTCAAATCTTTCGGCAGCTCTTTTATACTGGCCTGACTGCATCGAAAGAATCCCCATGTTGAACAGGGCGTCTTCGTTTTTTGGATCAGCTTCCAATACTTCCCTCAGCATGGTAATACCCTGCATTGGGTTGGTAGAAGACACATAGGTCATGGCCACTTTGGTTTTCAGATCAAGGCGCTTTGGATCTTTCTCCAAAATTTGGTTCAAATAGGTTCTTGTCTTTTCAGCCAACCTCACTATTTTCTTCTCATCCAAAGCGAAAGTGTACGCTTCGTAATAAGCATTCCCTGTTTTTTCCAATCTCTCTAGGTTCGTTGATTTTTCCAACGCACGTTCGTAATAGAACCCTGCACTGTCATATTTACTTGCCTGAAAGTAGAGTGAAGCAATAGAGTCTGCAAAGGTAACAAATTTTTCCTTATTATCTTCCGACTCCAGTTTTACCAATAGGGTATTGATGTCAGCCTTGATGGATTCATCCACTTCGGGTTCATGCATACCTACAGGTGAATTTGGCTCTGATTGCTCAGTTTCGGACATTTCAGTCACGCCCTCATCATTATCTACCACAACTCTAGGAAGTGAAAATAGAATTGCTACTGCTACAATTCCTATGGCGATTGCTATGATTTGGGATTTCTTCATAAGGAAAAATAGTCCTCAGGACTATTCCTGAGGAGCTAATTCTTTGATTTTTTTGCTACTCTTGATTTTCTCAATGAACACTTTGGACGGCTTGAACGCCGGTACATAATGCTCGTCGATTACAATCGCAGTGTTTTTAGAAATATTACGGGCGATTTTCTTAGCTCTCTTCTTGTTAATGAAGCTGCCAAATCCTCTCACATAAATATTGTCTCCCTCTGCCATGGAATCTTTGACAACTTTGAAGAATGCCTCAATAGTTTGAGTTACATCATCTTTCTGGATTCCAGTTTTCTCCGAAATCTTGGTAATTACTTCTGCTTTAGTCACGGTCTAATTATTTTAAATTATTATCGAATAAGCTTAACAACCTATTAACCAACTAATTTTGGGACTGCAAATTTACAAGAAGCATTTCAATATAAAAACAATTTGACCAAAATTAGCTTCATTTGTTTAACGAAATATTATTCATAAAAATTTCAATGTTTTGAATAACAATCATTTTGCATCCATTTTATTGGACTGGTACAGTCGGCACAAGAGGGATTTGCCATGGAGAAACACCAAAGAACCATATATCATTTGGTTGTCAGAAGTCATACTTCAACAAACCCGGGTCGCCCAGGGACTACCCTATTTTGAGAAATTTCTTGAAAATTTCCCAAAAGTTGGGGATTTGGCCGAAGCCCCTTCGGACGAGGTCATGCGGCTTTGGCAAGGACTCGGATACTATAGCCGCGCACGAAACCTCCACCAATGTGCAAAAGACATTGTTGCTATATATGAAGGAAAGTTTCCCGACAATTATAAAACACTTCTAAAACTCAAAGGGGTGGGAAGCTACACAGCCGCAGCCATTGCCTCCTTTGCATTTGATGAACCTGTTGCAGTAGTGGACGGAAATGTCTTCAGGGTATTGGCGAGGTATTTTGGGATCAGTACCGATATCGCAAGCGGCAGCGGCAAAAAAGAATTCGAAAAAATAGCCAATGAACACATCAGCAAAAAGTACCCTGCCGAATACAATCAGGCAATCATGGAGTTTGGCTCCCTGCAATGTACTCCCAACAAACCCAACTGTGAAGACTGCCCATTGAAACTATCCTGCTTTGCCTTCAACAATGGCCTGGTCAACCAACTCCCAGTCAAGGTTAATAAAATCAAAGTGAAAGAAAGGTATTTTACCTATTTTTATATAGTGTGTGGAGACCACGTTGTGATCAAGCAGAGGAGCGGAGGAGACATTTGGCAAGGATTATATGATTTTCCTTTGGAAGAGAGGAAGATAGCCCATGCCAATGAATTCAAAGAGCTTTCCATTCTAGAAAAATTAGGTCTATTTGATCCAAAAATTCATTTTAATCCCGAAACTAGATTCAAACATATTCTTACACATCAAAGAATTTTCGCCAACTTTGCAACGTTTGTGATTGATGAAAGCCATCTTTCAAAACTTCAAAAATGGGCAGAAGAAAACGGCTACGAGCTGGCTGATTTTCCAAAACTTGAATCTGTGGGCAAACCAAGATTGATTATGAAGTTTTTGAACGGTGAAAAATAATTCTTAACTTTAATCGTAAACTTTTTGTCAAACATTTAAACATTTACATATTATGGCTGGAGTAAATAAAGTAATTTTAGTAGGTAATCTGGGCCAAGATCCGGAAGTCAAGCATTTGGAGGGTGACAAAGTTGTAGCCAACGTAAGTATAGCCACTACAGAATCTTACAAGGACAGATCCGGAAACAGAGTAGACAACACTGAGTGGCATGATTTGGAATTGTGGGACGGATTGGCAAAAATCGCCGAAAGCTATCTCAAAAAAGGAAGCAAAATCTACGTAGAAGGCAAGATCAAAACCGATAGCTGGCAGGACGAGCAGGGCAACAACCGTAAAAGGGTCAGGATAAGAGTACAAAACATGACAATGCTGGATTCCAGAAGCGATAACCAAAGCGGTCCTGGAAACAACAGTACAAATTACGCCAACAACAACAGCAGCCCTCAGCAGATGCCTTCACAAACGGTATCGGAAGGACCTGCAGATGATGATGATTTGCCATTCTAATACCACGTTTTTCAAGCGATAAGCGTATATAGCCCAGATTAATCATTGATAAATTTGACTCAGATAAAATTAATTGCCATCTTTAGATAAGTTGTGAAATTAAAACTTAGAGTACTTTATCAGAATTGGTTAATTTTGCAGAAATAATTAAATAATTAATGGACGACCCATATCCGAGTATTTTATTGCTGGCTGAGTTTTCAGAAATCTCAGCCAGCTATCTATTGACAAATGGATTGATTTTTATCCTATTACTTATTGCTTCTGGCCTCATTTCTGGATCTGAGGTAGCATTTTTTTCACTTACAGCAGAAGACCTCCAGGAGATTGATACACAGGGAGAAAAAAATGCCAATACGGTGATTCGACTCATAGAAGAGCCACAGAGGCTCTTGAGCACGGTGCTGATCCTGAACAACCTGATCAATATCGGCATTGTCACCCTGACGACCTTTGTGACATGGACAATCTTCGGGCTGAATGCTACAGGGGTAATGATCATATTGGTACAGACCATCGGGGTCACTTTTGCCATTGTATTCTTTGGGGAAATAGTACCCAAGGTATATGCGACCAAAGCAAAAATAGAGTTTTCCTTGATGATGGCCCCACTGATCTATGTATTTTCGGTCATCCTCAAGCCACTATCGCTCTTTTTGATGAGCCTTAGCAATATTATTGAAAGGAGGATCGAGAAAAAAGGATATTCCCTATCCGTAGACGAACTGCACCAAGCACTGGAAATCACCTCTGAAGACACGACAGATGAGGAAAAAGACATCCTCAAGGGAATTGTAAATTTTGGTACCCTATCGGTCAAGCAAGTCATGCATTCCCGGATGGAAATCACTGCCGTGGATCTGGAGACGGACTTTCATGAGTTGATGGATAAAATCAACAAAAGCGGCTACTCCAGAATCCCCGTTTACAACGAAACTATAGACAACATTGAGGGAATCCTATATATCAAGGATTTGCTGGCCCACATAGAAAAAGATGAGGATTTTGAATGGCAAAGCTTGGTAAGGAAAGGTTTTTTTGTCCCAGAAAACAAAAAGGTTGACTCATTACTAAAGGATTTTCAGAAAAAACATGTCCATATGGCCATCGTCGTGGATGAATATGGAGGCACTTCCGGATTGATTACATTGGAAGATTTGATCGAGGAAATCATCGGGGAGATCAATGACGAATTTGATGACATCCAAGACTTCTATTATCAGGAAATCGATCCACAGACTTATATATTCGAAGGCAAAGTATCCTTGAATGATTTTTGCAAAAAATTGGACCTGGATCAGCAGATATTTGAGGAAGTAAAAGGGGAAAGCGAATCCTTAGGCGGGTTACTTTTGGAACTGAATTCCAAACTCCCAAAAAACGGCGTAAAAATCACCTTCGAAAACTTTGAATTTACCATCTTGGCAGTGGATACCAGAAAGATCAAAAAAGTAAAAGTAAAGCTTTTGGACAGTGGGGAAAAGAACCTGAATCCGCATGAAGATTAGCCAATCCTGAGATTTTCACTACAGCATATTGTTCTGCAAAAACCCATATTTACAAAACGTTTGCGATTTCAAGTTTTTAAAAAAATCCATCAATAAAGTACAGATTTCATTTTTACAGGAGAAAAAATCAAAAAAAAATTATTTTTTTTTGCCCAACCACCAATATCACATCTACACATATTTTTTGCAAATAGTGGTTTGATTTCAAACCGATATTCAGAAATAATACACAATTTTTCCCTAAAGTACAATTTTTAGAAACCAAAGGGTGTATTTATATTAAGGTAATTAATGGCAATAAACAATACGAACAATGCAGTTAAACTGTCATTCAGTTGCTAAAATTTTAATAGAAAGAAAATATTTTGTAAATTTTGCAACTCAAATTGAAACCTATTAAAAATTATTGATAATGAAAAAAGGATTATATCGTTCAGAGTTCGAACATGATTCTTGTGGTATAGGTGCCGTAGTGAATGTCAAAGGGACGAAGACCCATGAGACAATCAGCGATGCACTCTATATGTTGAGCAACATGGAGCACAGAGGAGGTAGAGGAAGTGACCCCAAGACTGGAGATGGAGCAGGAATTCTCATTCAGGTACCCCATCCATTCTTGAAAGAAGTTACTTCAAGAGCGGGATTCTCTATCCCGGACGCCGGCAGTTACGGTGTTGGAATGACATTTTTCCCAAAAAACAAACAACTATATAAGAGATCCAAAGAAAGTCTGAACCAAATCATCAAGGAACTTGGCTTCAAACTAATTGGCTATCGAGAAGTCCCTGTAGACGAAACTGTCCCAGGTTCTGGTGCATTGGATGTCATGCCTGTGATCGAGCAGGTTTTCGTCAGCCATAAAGATGGACTTCAGGGAATCGACCTGGAGCGTAAACTGTATGTCTTGAGAAACCATGCCACCAGCCGGATCAACAGCGAAATCCCCGGGGTGAACAATGCATTTTACTTTGCCAGTTTCAGCTCCAACACCTTAATATATAAGGGGCAGTTGAGAACGGATCAGGTTTTGCCTTTTTACAAAGATCTTCAAAACAACAGAATCACCTCAGGACTGGCGATAGTCCACTCCCGATTCTCAACCAATACATTCCCAAACTGGAGACTTGCGCAGCCATTTAGATATCTGTCCCATAATGGGGAGATCAATACAATAAGAGGCAACTTGAACAAAATGAAGTCCAAGATGTCACTGATGCGTTCGGTGAACTTTACGGATTCAGAATTGGCCAAACTAATGCCTGTTACCAATAAGCAGTATTCAGATTCAGCCAATCTGGATGCACTTGTAGAATTGTTGACACTTAGCGGAAGAAGCTTGCCACATGTGATGATGATGCTCGTGCCTGAGGCATGGCAGGACAATCAGATGATGGACAAGGACAGGAAGGCATTCTATAAATTCCACGCTGCATTGATGGAGCCATGGGATGGTCCTGCTGCATTGTTGTTTTCCGATGGAAAATCAGTCGGTGCTACCTTGGACAGGAATGGGTTGAGGCCTTTGAGGTATTTTATTACCAACGACGACCGCTTGATCCTTTCATCCGAAGCGGGAGCATTGCCAATCAGGGAAGCTACCATTACGGAAAAAGGAAGAATCAGCCCGGGAAGAATGCTTTGGGTGGACTTGGAAAAAGGAAAAATCTCCTTCGATGACGAGGTCAAAGCCTCTGTTTGTGACAATAAACCATATGATAGCTGGGTAAGGGGAGAAAGATTGAAACTCAGACTGATGCCTGATCCCGAGAAGCTTTCCAATCCATATTCAACTGAGGAGATCAAAAAACGGCAAACGATCTTTGGATACACCTCTGAGGAATTGAACATGATCCTCAAGCCTATGGGAGACACTTCCTATGAGCCAATAGGTTCTATGGGGGCAGATACACCATTGGCGGTTTTGTCCAAGCAAAGCCAGCACATTTCGAATTACTTCAAGCAGCTTTTTGCCCAGGTAAGTAATCCACCAATTGACCCTATCCGAGAGAAATTAGTGATGTCTCTTTTCACCAGAATCGGGGAAAGCCATAATATATTGGATGAAAGTCCAAGACATACAAGACAGATCCATATCTCGCAACCGGTATTGCTGAATGAGGATTTGGAAAAACTCAAGCACCTGGAAGACCAAGGATACCGGGCGGTTACACTGTCTTCACATTTTGAAGCTGACCATCAGCCGGGAAGGATCCTTGAGGCACTCAACAACCTCTGCAAGGAAGCTGAAGGGGCGATCTATGCAGGAAAAAACATCATTATCATATCTGATAGAAACAGCACAGAGACACAGGCACCTATCCCATCTCTATTGGCCATTGGAGCTGTACACCACCACTTGGTCAAAAAGAAATTGAGAACAAGGGCAGGCTTGGTAGTTGAAGGCGGAGATATCAGGGAAACACACCATTTTGCTACGGTAATAGGATATGGCGCATCTGCCATCAATCCTTATCTGGCACTTGAAAGCTTGGTACACCTCAATGAAAAAGGACTTCTTTCCAAAGAAATCCCGACGAAGCAGCTGTTCGCAAACTATCAGGCGGCAGTTGGCAAAGGCTTGTTGAAAGTGCTTTCCAAAATGGGGATCAGTACACTTCAATCGTATCAGGGAGCCCAGATATTCGAAGCCATTGGATTGGGCCCTGAAGTGATAGACAGATGCTTCAAAGGCACTGTCAGCAGGATTTCCGGAATTTCCTTTGACGAATTGGCAGAAGAGGTGTTGATCAGACACCATGCCGCATACAATACAGACAGTCCTTTGTTGGAAACCGGTGGGGTATACCAATGGAAAAGAAGAGGGGAAAAACACCTTTTCAACCCTGAAACCATCCACTTGCTTCAAAAATCGACAAGACTCAATGATTTCAACCTATACAAGAAATTTGCTGAAAAGATAAATACCCAAACCAAAGACGCACTGACACTCAGAGGTCTTTTTGAATTCAAGAAGAGAATCTCTATTCCTATCGAGGAAGTAGAACCTATTGAATCGATCCTAAAAAGGTTTGCAACAGGTGCTATGTCTTTTGGATCCATCTCCCATGAAGCCCACAGTACTTTGGCGATTGCGATGAATAGAATCGGCGCCAAGAGCAATAGCGGGGAAGGCGGGGAAGATGAAATCAGATTTGAAAGAAAAGACAATGGCGATTGGGAACGCTCTGCCATCAAGCAAGTGGCTTCCGGTCGATTTGGGGTGACCAGCAATTACCTGAGCAATGCTGCAGAACTGCAGATCAAAATGGCGCAAGGTGCAAAACCGGGAGAAGGTGGACAATTGCCAGGCCACAAGGTAGATGATTGGATCGGAAGGGTGAGACACTCTACCCCAGGTGTGGGATTGATTTCTCCGCCACCGCACCATGATATCTATTCCATTGAGGATTTGGCACAATTGATCTATGATCTGAAAAATGCCAATAGAAAAGCAAGAATAAACGTAAAACTCGTATCTCAAGCGGGTGTCGGTACTGTGGCGGCTGGTGTAGCCAAAGCACAAGCCGATGTAATCCTAATCTCAGGTGCTGATGGGGGCACGGGAGCTTCTCCTTTGAGTTCCATCAGACACGCTGGCTTGCCTTGGGAGCTTGGGCTTTCGGAAGCACACCAGACATTGGTCAAAAACAATCTCCGAAGCAGGGTAGTCCTACAGACAGACGGACAGCTAAGAACAGGAAGGGATATTGCCATCGCTACACTTTTGGGTGCAGAGGAATGGGGTATTTCTACAGGAGCTTTGGTTGTAGAGGGTTGTATCATGATGCGTAAGTGTCACTTGAATACTTGCCCGGTGGGAATTGCCACACAAAATCCTGAGTTGAGAAAACTGTTTACTGGAAGTCCTGATCATGTGGTCAATTACTTCATGTTCCTTGCTCAAGATTTGAGGGAAATCATGGCTTCTTTAGGCTTTGCGACTATCGATGAGATGGTGGGGCAAAGTGATGTCCTAAAAGCTACCGGTAACATGAACCACTGGAAATGGGATAAAGTTGATCTTACACCTATATTCCACAAAGTGGAAGTTCCAGACCATGTGGGTATCCACAAGCAAATCGACCAGGAATTCGAGTTGAAAAAAGTATTGGACAGGAAATTGATCAAGCAAGCCCTTCCGGCACTTGAGCAAGCCAACCCGGTAAGTGGCAAATTTGAAATCAAAAATACTGACAGAACAGTCGGTGCCATGCTTTCCAATGAAATTTCGAAAATCTATGGAAGTCCAGGACTTCCGGAAGATACCATACAGTTTAAATTCATCGGATCTGCAGGACAGACTTTTGGAGGATTCTTGACCAAGGGTGTGAGTTTTGAGTTGGAAGGTGAAGCCAATGATTACTTTGGAAAAGGGCTTTCCGGCGGAAAACTGATCGTCTACCCTAGCAGAAATGCCAACTTCAAAGCCAAAGACAATATCATCATCGGTAACGTGGCTTTCTATGGAGCTACTTCTGGTGCTGCCTACATCAATGGCAAAGGGGGAGAAAGATTCTGTGTCAGAAACTCAGGTGTGGAAACAGTTGTAGAAGGAATCGGAGACCATGGATGTGAATACATGACCGGTGGCTTGGTAGTCAACTTGGGAGAAATCGGAAGGAACTTTGCTGCTGGTATGAGTGGTGGTATCGCCTATATCCTCAAGGATTACATCCACTTGATCAATCCAGAAATGGTCGATCTTGACCCACTCAATGAGGATGATTTTGTCACCATCAAAAACCACCTGAAGAGTCACCAAGAATTCACCAACAGCCAATTGGCAGCCGAATTCAACGAAAATTGGGAAGAATACAAAGAGCGATTTATCAAGGTCATTCCGAGAGATTTCAAGGAAGTATTGAAAAAAAGAGCTTTGGAACAATCAAAAACATTAGTCTAACATGGGAGCGAAAGAAGGATTTATCCAGTATAAAAGAGAGCTGCCCGAATCACGCTCTCCAGAAGAAAGAATCAACGATTACAAAGAGATATACAAGCCGTTTGACGGAAAGAAACTCAATGAGCAATCTGCAAGATGCATGGATTGTGGAATACCATTTTGCCATCAGGGGTGTCCGCTGGGGAATGTAATACCTGAGTTTAACGATGCAGTGTACCAGAATGAATGGGAGGAAGCTTTTCACATTTTAAGAAGTACTAACAATTTCCCAGAATTTACCGGTAGAATTTGCCCAGCGCCCTGTGAGGCATCATGTGTCTTGGGAATCAACAAAGATCCTGTAGCAATCGAATTGATCGAGAAAAACATTGCCGAAAAAGCATATGAGCTGGGTCTTGTAAAGCCAAGAATTCCCAAAAACCGTACAGGAAAAAGTGTTGCGGTCATTGGTTCCGGTCCAGCTGGCCTTGCAGCGGCTGACCAGTTGAACCAAGCTGGCCATGAAGTAACGCTTTTCGAAAAAGACAAAAAAGTAGGGGGTCTTCTCCGCTACGGAATCCCTGATTTCAAATTGGAAAAATGGGTCATCGACCGCAGGGTAGAAGTAATGGAGCAGGAAGGCGTGATTTTCTCTACCGAAACGGAAATTGGCTTCAATGTCAAAGCGGAAAATATCCTGTCCAACTTTGATGCAGTAGTCTTGGCTACCGGAGCGGCACAACCACGTGCACTGAACATCAAAGGCTCGGACCTAAAAGGTGTCCACTTTGCAATGGAATTCTTGGGCAAACAGAACCAGGTAACTTCGGGTGAAATCAAAGAAAACCCCATCTCTGCAAAAGACAAAAACATCATCGTCATTGGTGGTGGTGATACTGGATCCGACTGCATAGGCACTTCAAACAGACACGGAGCAAAGAGTATTACACAGCTGGAATTGCTACCGAAACCTCCGCAGCAAAGAACTGTAATCAACCCTTGGCCAGAATGGCCAATGACACTGAAAACCTCCAGCTCACACGAAGAAGGTGCTGAGCGTGTATTTTCCATCCTGACCAAAGAGTTTGTTGGAAATAAAAAAGGTGAAGTGACAGGTCTCGTACTGGTAGACTTGGAATGGAAAGAAGAAAATGGTAGGATGCAGTTCGTGGAAGTTCCCGGTACAGAGCGTACCGTTCCTTGTGATCTTGCATTTATTGCCATAGGATATACAGGACCAGCACAGAATGGTCTTTTGGAGGCTTTTGGCGTAGAAAAAATGGAAAACAGCCTTCCAAAATCCAAAGGTTACCAATCTACCTCCAAAAAAGTGTTCTTGGCTGGAGACATGCGAAGAGGCCAATCCCTCGTTGTATGGGCAATTTCCGAAGGAAGAGAAGCTGCAGTCAGTGTTGATGAATTTCTTCAGGGGAGTTCTTCTTTACCGAGAAAAGACGAAGGTTTTTATCAGGTAGAGGAAGAAATCACCTTATAATTTTACAATAAACCACTAGTTCAACCTAAACCGATCCAGGATTTCCCGGGTCGGTTTTATATTTTTAAGGTGATCTCTAAATTGGGCTTCTTGTTTAACCCCTAAATAACTGAAGGTCAATTGAATAATTAACAAAAACATAACGCAAAAACCCCGGATTTGGCTGTATTCAGCTTTTTTCGGGGTTTTCTTTTTTGTATTTTAAGGTTGCAGAATAAAATACGATACAAGATATGATTCAGCTTCCAATTTTCAAAGACTTTGATGGATACTCTCCAAAATATCACTTTTTCAAGAATTCATTATTGGGTCAGGTTCATGACAGCATCCCTTGGGACGAACTTGTCGCCTGTCTTCCCGACGAACGTGTTGGTAGGGGTGCGCCAAGCTGGTTCGGTTCAAAGGGCATGTTTTCGCTGATGTTTTTAAAAGCATATTTGAATGTCAGTGATAGACAGCTTCTGGAACGTTTCAATACTGATTGGTCTCTTCAATATTTTTGCGGAAAAGTACTGGCGGAAAACCAGCAGATTAAGGATATGACCATTATGACCCGTATTAGGGCTTATATTGAAACTCACTGTGAATGGGAAAAGCTTCAGGAGATCCTGATTAATCACTGGAAATATGATGTCAACAACAGCCATGTTCTGCTGATGGATGCCACCTGCTATGAATCTTATATTCGTTTTCCAACCGATGTAAAACTTCTCTGGGAGTCCTGTGAATGGATTTTTGAGAATCAGTTATTCAGTATTTGTTCAGAATTTGGCATCAAAAGACCAAGATCCAAGTTCAGGGAACAGAAACTGGCCCAGATGGCTTATTTCAGAAAAAGGAAAAACAGCTTTAAGGAGACGCTCAGAAGAAGAAAAGCACTTGTCTATCTTCTGAACAAAGGAATCTGCCAGCTCCAGAATGTTTTGGATAAAAACAGGGGAGCAGGACTTGGCATAAAAGATTTTGCAAGATTTGGTGTGATAAAGAAGGTGTGTCAGCAACAGGGGTTTTTGCTGGACAATCCCCCTTCAAAATTGAAAGATAGGATTGTATCACTCCATAAACCATATCTACGGCCAATAGTAAGAGGGAAAGAAAAAAAACCTGTAGAGTTCGGTGCCAAAGCCCACGTTCTTCAGGTTGATGGCCTTACATTTATTGACAAACTCGATTTTAATGCATTCAACGAGTGTACCAGGCTAAAACTATCGGTAGCGAAGCATAAAAGGTATTTTGGTCCTACCAGACAGCTTGGTGCGGACAGAATATATGCTACGAACAAAAACCGTGTATTCTGCACTGGGAAAAAAATCTTTGCCTGCTTCCCAAAGAAGGGCCCGAAAAAGCTAAGTAAGGCAGAAAAAACTTTGAGCTCGGAAATTTCCAAACAGAGGGCAACCGTGATGGAGGGTGTTTTTGGAACAAATAAAAACTATTACGGACTTGGAAAAATCAAGGTGAAAGGGGAAAAAAGAGAGAAATTGATGATGTTTTTTGGAATCATGACAGCCAACGCTGTCCTGATCGCTAAAAGAAGGAAAGCCAACGAAAGCCCACCGAACCAAAAAGCAGCCTAGAAAAGCGTCCAAAAAGCACCTTTATGGGACAGGTGTGTCCATACGGAAAACCCAAGACGTTTTCTTACAAAACCTGATCTAAAATTGTACTTTTCTGTGTGTAAATTGACTCTTGAACTACACTCAAATAGCTCAAAAAAAGAAAGTAGAGCTTAGTTTTTGCCCTACTTTCAAATTCCGAAGGAATTTTCCAAGAAGCCCTAAATTTTTTCAATTGGCATAAACAAGCCCAAAAAGAAAATTATCCGTATAATTAAAAAGCAATCAAATTCTAATTTATACTATATTTGTACTATGGAAACCATTGTAATACAGACAGAAGACAAGGAAAAAGCTGATGCCCTCAAGGCAGTATTGAAAGTTTTGAAATTGGATATTGTTTCGGAAAAAGAGCAGATTAAAGCATTGATGAATGCTTTGAGTGTCGTAAAGGGCTATAAGGAAATGCTTGAGATGAAAGAATCAGAAAAAAAAGCCAAATCCTATTCATCCTTTAAAGAAATTTTTGATGAGTTATAAGCTGATTCCTACTGAATCTTTCAAGCGGGAGCTTAAAAAACTTAGGAAAAAATACCCTTCTCTATTAGAAGACTTGGAATCAATAGAAAGTGAACTTATACAGAATCCAAGATTAGGTAAAGAAGTTTATAAAAACTGCTATAAAATCCGAATTGCCATCAAATCCAAAGGGAAAGGCAAGAGTGGCGGTGGGAGGTTGGTTACCCATGTTAGAATTGAAAATGAATCAATTTTTCTTCTTTCTATTTATGATAAATCCAAACGGGAATCGATTACAGATACATACATAAAATCCCTTTTAGATTTCATACCTTAAAATCAAATAAGGTGTTTTTTTATGAATCAATGATCAATTATTTCACCATAAACAAAAAAGCAGGCCAAAGACCTGCTCTTTATGATATCTGATTTTACTCAGGTGTTCAATTAACCAACCGTTTATATGAAAAGACTTACTTATTGCCCCTATTTCTTTCTCCACCCCTTCTTCTCTGCTGAAATTTCTCCCTGTCAGGGTTAGTTCTGGCATCGCGAATATTGTTTCTTTTTTCTTTGTCGGCATCCTTGAGTTCTTTCCAAGTAGCCAATTGCTCAGGTGTCAATACTGCCTCGATTTTTGATTGCTGCTCCTGATGTTTCGCCTGCATTTCTGCTCTTTTGGCTTTCATTTCTGCACGCCTGGCTTCCATTTCCGCTTGGTTTTTCCTCGCACTCTCCAACTGGATTGCATATACTTCTTTCTTTTGATCCTGCGATAACGCAAGCTTCTCAGCCAATCTATCCGCCATCATTTCAGCTCTTTTCTCTGGACTTCTCATTTCGGCCCTCTTTTCAGGTGACATTTCACCTCCCCTTGGACCTCTTTGTGCCTCTGCAGTTATGATTCCCACAGAGAATATTGCGATCATTATCAATAGCTTTTTCATAGTTTCAATGTTTTTGTTTTTCTACTCATTTTTTAAAAACCTTCACTTCCCGGGAGTGAAATGTTCGTTGGTTTAATCCCCATTTTGTTGTGGAATTTGACTTTTAGACCAAAGAAAAGGGTGAAGGTTTAACCCCCCACCCTAAGAAAGATGTTAACAAATCTTAAATTGAAATCTAATTGTCTGGAAAAATTGTCTGTATCAATTTCCTCCCCCTCTATTTCCTCCACCCCTTGGGGTACCTTGCCTCTCTTGATCCCTGGATGGTCTTCTTTCCTTTTTGACTTCTTCCCATTTTTTAAGCTGCTCAGGGCTGAGGACTTTCTCTATTTCCTGATCAAAATCTTCATCCGTCAACACCTCTATTTCTTCTTCCAATTCCTCCGGTTCCACTTCTTTTTTTGCTTTTTGTTTGGCTTTGGCTTTGGCTCTTTTGCCCATAGCCTCCGCCTTTCGGGCTTCCGCTTGGCCCCTTGCAGCCATCAGTTCGGAATTCTTGGTTCTAGCCTTGTTGATTTGGTGGACTTTTTCCATTTGATCCTCCGAAAGATCAAGCCTTTCCGTCATCATTCGGGTCATCATCTCCGCCCTTAGCTCTGGGGTCATCTCTTGTCCACGTTGCTGTGAGCCGCGCTGCGCATGGGCAGTCAACGCCACCGTTGCAACACAAATCAAAACTAATAGTGTTTTTTTCATGGCACTTAGGTTTATTGGTTAATATTTCCTCTTTTCTATATAAGTTGGTAAGTTTGGTAACAGGACACTATCCAAACTAAACATATTGTAATTTAAGCAAAAAAAGATGAAAGAAGAGAAATTTCTTTATTATGCATATGCGAGCAATTTGGATTTTTCCACCTTGGAAGGAAGGCTTTCCAGCGCTGCCAAATTGCAGGGGATTGGTGCCTTGTCCCATTATGGTTTTAGGTTTAATGTTCAAAATGCCGATGGATCAGCACGTGCCAACATCGTAGAAAGTATAAATGAAACTGTCTATGGGTTGCTTTTCGAAATCCCTTCAATGGACCTAGAATATTTTGTGAAGTCCGAACCTGGCTATGATTTTATCGAAATGGAGATATTGACCAAAAAGGGCCTGATCAAGGCGTACACATTTGTTTCGCATAAAACAGTGGATGGTATATTTCCACACCAAGAATATCTAGACACCATCATCAGAGGGGGAAATACCAACGGCATTCCAAAAGGCTACCTTGCCAGCATCATCAATAGGGCAGGGAGAATCCATTGATCAATCCTCCACCAGTTCCTTATCTTCTTGGGTTTTTACCTGTTTTGGCCTGATCAATAGCCTTAGACTCGGATCAAACGCCAGGTAGTTCCATGCCCAATCAAAGAAAATGAAGAGCTTGTTTTTCACCCCCAATATGGCCATCAAATGTACAAATAGCCATGTCATCCATGCCAACAATCCCTGAAACTTTATAAAAGGCAAATCAACTACTGCCAACTTCCTACCAATAGTAGCCATGGAACCAAGGTCTTTGTACTTGAATTTTTTCCAAGGATTGCCTTTGAACTCAGCCAACAGGTTATTCCCAAGATTATCTGCCTGCTGCAGTGCCACTTGCGCTACCTGTGCATGTCCCCTGGGATACTGTTCTGTGATGGAAATAGAAATATCTCCAAGCGCATATATATTTTCGCTTCCTTCCAACTGGTTGAACTCATCGACAATCAAGCGGCCATTGGGGATGCTTTGCTCTTCCCTAATGCCCTTGATACTGTTGGGCTTGATACCTGCGGCCCACAACAAAGTCTTTGTCTCAATAGACTCCTTTTCCTTCAGCATTACATTATTCCCATCATAATCCAATACTTGTGTATCTACCATGACTTCCACCCCCAAGTCCTCCAAATAACTTTTTGCTTTGGTTTTGGCCTGCTCAGACATGCTGGATAGGAGGCTTTGCCCAGCTTCGATCAGGACTACTTTCATGTTCTTGAAATTCAGCTCGGGATAATCTTTTGGAAACACATTGTTTCTCAACTCTGCCACGGCACCAGCCAACTCCACCCCCGTAGGTCCTCCACCTACAATGACCACATTCATGATGGATTTCCTCTTTTCTTCCTCTCCTATATTGATGGCTGTTTCATAATTGGAGATGATTTTGTTTCTGATAAAAAGTGCTTCTGACACCGTCTTCATAGGTGTACTGTACTTTTCTATGCTCTTCAGTCCAAAATAATTTGTATCGGCCCCCATGGCCAATACCAGGTAATCATAATCAATATAACCAACAGATGTATAAAGCCTATTTGCCTGCTGGTCTATCATTTCAGCCTCGGCCATCCTGAAGATGATGTTTTTGGAATCATGAAAAACCTTCCTCAGAGGAAATGAGATGGCACTGGGTTCCAGGCCTGAAGTAGCTACCTGATAGAACAAAGGTTGGAATTGGTGATAGTTGTTCTTATCCAATAAAAGTACTTGGTAGGGGCGGCCCTTCAACTTTCTTGCTAATTTGAGACCTGCGAATCCAGCTCCAATAATGACTACTCTTTTTGATTTTGTTTCCGGCAGATTCGGAATGGGGTTTTGCTTATAAAAATTCATCTTGATAACACAACAGGTTCTAATTACTATACGAACTGAGGAAATAAAGGACGTGAATTTGAGAAGATTTATCAAATGTTTTTGGCCCTATTAACAAGCCCAGATATAGATAAGGTAAATAAATCCGTAAAACCCATCCCAACAAAACATAATATTTCCGATTTAGACAAAGAAAGTAAAGACAAAACCCTTGCTTTCTACTACAAATCGAATAAATTTGGACTACTAAAACGTTTTACCTGAAATGTTTTATAACTATACCAAATAACCCAAAATATCTACAACAAAATGAAAAATATAGTCTTCCCCATACTCTTATTGGCTCTGGCTTGCTCCGGTCCCGATATAGACCAAAAAAAAACTTGGATGCTGGGACCTTTTGAAAGAGCCGAAGACCAAGCTGCGATCATAGAGCCATCGGAAACAACTTCCTTTGATGATCCTATGTCAGGGAAAGTTGTCAACTGGGAATCCATGGCCACTTTCAATCCTGCTGCCATCGTAAAGGACGACAAAATCCATGTATTCTACAGAGCGGAAGAAAAGCTGGGGGAAAAAGAAATCGGAGGCCATACTTCTAGATTAGGCCTTGCTGTCTCATCTGATGGAATCAATTATGTAACAGAACCCAAGCCAGTATTTTACCCCCAAGAAGACAAACAAAAATATTACGAATGGACTGGAGGAACAGAAGATCCGAGAATTGTAGAAACGGAAGATGGAATCTATGTCCTCACGTACACACAATGGAATCGAGAATACCCGAGACTCGCCGTAGCTACCTCCAATGACCTACAAAACTGGGAAAAACATGGCCCTGTTTTTAAAAATTGGAAGGCTGGTAAATATCTTAATATGGAAACCAAATCTGGCGCCATCATTACCAAAGAAATAGACGGAAGACTGATTGCTACCAAAATAGATGGCAAGTATTGGATGTACTATGGGGTTCCACACATTTGGCTTGCGAGCTCCGAAGACCTTATGAATTGGGAGCCTTTGGAAAACCACGAGGGGGAATTGGTGCCAGTATTGAGTCCAAGGGCTGGATATTTCGATTCTTGGTTGGTAGAAGCAGGACCTCCTGCAGTATTGACCGAAGATGGAATCGTCGTCCTATACAACGCCGGAAACTCCCAATCGATAGGTGTACAAAACTTAGCAAATAGAATCTATACTGGTGGCCAGGCGCTATATGATTCAAAAGAACCCTGGAAAATCCTTGACCGGACCTCAGAACCATTTATCAAACCTGAAAAGGACTTTGAAAAATCCGGTCAATATGTGGACGGCACCACCTTTGTCGAAGGCTTGGTTCTATTCCAAAATACATGGTATCTCTATTATGGTACTGCGGACAGCAAGGTGGGAGTGGTCACATGGAAAAAATAATTCACAAAACGATTAACGTAAAAAAATAAAAATGAGTGAGTTCAATGCAGAAAATCTATGGGGAATAGATATGGGGGGAACGAAAATAGAAGGCATTATCCTGAAGTCAAAAGATGAACCCAAGGAACTATTCCGTCACAGAGTCCCCACAGAAGCTCATCTAGGCTATGACCATATATTGAACCAATTCGCAAAGTTGGTAGCACAAATGGAACATCATGCAGGTTACAAAGCGGACATTATAGGCCTAGCATCCCCGGGCACATATATCCCTTCCAAAGGCATCATGAAAAACTGCAATGCAACCGTCATCAATGGAAGAAACTTCAAAGTTGATTTGGAAAACCAGCTCAAGCTAAGAATCAGATTGGCAAATGATGCGAATTGCTTTGCTTTGGCTGAAGCAAAACTTGGGGTGGCAAAAGATTTGCATATTGCAAACCTTGTACTTTTTGGGGTGATTTTGGGGACTGGAGTAGGAGGAGGGATTGTAGTGAATGGCAGACTTATCAATGGGAAACATGGCATAGGTGGAGAATGGGGGCATAATTACCTGTACCCCGAAGAAGGGGAGCTTTGCTACTGCGGAAAGAGGGGATGCAATGAGCAAATATTATCCGGACCGGCATTGGAAAAATACTATCTACAACAATCGGGAATCTCCCGATCCCTCAAAGAAATCCACCAAATGCATCTTGAAAAATCCGACCCTATCGCAACCAATACCATCCTCAGGTTACAAGATGGATTTGCGAAAGCTCTAAGTATTGTAATCAATATTGTAGATCCTGATATCATCGTGATTGGTGGTGGGGTAAGCCATATCGATTCCATATATGAGGAATCCGGTTTGCTCAAGCGAATGATTTTCAACAATGAATTTGAAACGCCCATTGTCAAAGCCAAATTGGGTGACAGCGCAGGAGTCTATGGCGCAGCACTTCTAGTTTGCGACAATTCATCCCAACCTTGACATTCACCAATGGTTGGGGCTGTAGAAAGCTATATTCAGATGTTCTGGGAAGCCACTTTTTATGAAATCATCAAGGATTTTCTTGGATTTTGTACTCACACAAACCAAGAGAGGCCAATCTAAAATGGAAACCGAACTTTGCTAGGTTTCTAAATCGGTTTCCATGGTCAAATGACCGGATGACTGCCATTGCCGTTCATGACAATGGGCAACTTAAAGGCAATCTTGCGTACACCTCCCATCTTTTTCACAAAAAACCATCGAATAAATTATGTAGACAAAATATTGCATGTAATTACATGATTCCTTTTAAAAAGATTTGTTAATTTTAGACTTTTAAAAATCAATTGATATGGGAAGAGCTTTCGAGTTTAGAAAAGAGAGAAAATTTAAGCGTTGGAACAAGATGTCTAAGGTTTTCACACGCTTGGGAAAAGAAATCGTCATGGCTGTAAAATCCGGCGGTCCAGATCCAGCAAACAATACTAAACTCCGTACTATAATCCAGAATGCCAAAGGTGCTGCGATGCCTAAAGACCGTATCGAAGCAGCGATCAAAAGAGCATCCAATAAAGACGAAAAAGATTACGAAGAAGTATTGTACGAAGGCTACGGTCCGTATGGCGTTGCAGTCATCATAGAGACCTCAACAGACAATACCAACAGGACTGTAGCGAATATCAGAAGTTATTTCTCGAAATCGAATGGTTCATTGAGCACATCTGGCTCCGTGAGCTTTATGTTCAACAAAAAAGCGGTATTTCGTTTTGCCCAAGGTGAATATGAGATCGAGGAATTAGAGTTGGAACTGATTGATTTTGGTTTGGATGAAATCGATGAAAACGAGGGGGAAATCTTTGTATATACTGCATTTGAGGACTTTGGAAACATGCAGAAAGCACTTGAGGACAGAAATATAGACATCATCAATGCAGATTTCCAGTGGTTTCCCACAACCACGGTAGAGTTGCCTGAAGACCAAGAAGAAGAAATCAACAAGCTGATTGAAAAACTGGAAGATGACGACGATGTCAACCAAGTTTTCACCAATATGGCCTAAGCTTTTCAAACCTGTAGAAAAGACCTCTACAGGTTTTTACGTTTACTAAAGAAACCATGGCATTTCCACAGAGAAAAAACATAAAAGAAGAAAAAAGACAGCAACTTATCATTGTCGGCAGCAAGAATCCCGTCAAGATCAACAGCACGGATATAGGATTCCACCAAGCTTTTGACTCAGCTTTTTTGGTAGAAGGCTTGAATGTAAGTTCTGAAGTGAGTGACCAGCCTGTGGGTGATGAAGAAACCTATCTTGGAGCCAACAATAGAGCCAAGAATGCAAAATTGGTCTTTCCAGAAGCTGATTATTGGGTCGGGATTGAAGGTGGGGTAGATGAAGTAAACGGAGAGATGCATGCTTTCGCTTGGGTGGTGGTCTTGGACAGAAAAGGCAAGACCGGAAAAGCGAAAACAGCGACATTCTACCTCCCAAGTGTAGTCACCGAACTGGTCAAAGGAGGCATGGAACTGGGGATGGCAGACGACCAAGTCTTCAGCAGGGAAAACTCGAAGCAAGGGAATGGATCTGTTGGGATTTTGACAAAGGGGGTTGTGAATAGGAAGGAGTATTATAGTCAGGCAGTAATCTTAGCCCTAATTCCATTTCTTAACGAAAGCATCTACAATTGATTGAAATCAATTCGTCAATGCCACATTGAAATTATCTATTAGTGTTTAGAGGTGATAATGATTACTTTTGTGCATTCAAACTGAAGTAAACAAAACCAAATATGTTACAGGAACTAGAAACTGATACCCTCCAGGATATCATAGACAATAACAAAAAAGTTGTAGTACAATATGGTGCAACTTGGTGCGGAAACTGTAGGATCATCAAACCAAAAATGAAGAGATTGTCTGGTGAATACGAAGGCATAACATTCCTATACGTCGATGCCGAAAAATTACCAAATTCAAGAAAGTTGGCTTCAGTGACCAATCTGCCGACTTTTGCAACATTCAAAGACGGCAAACTAGTCAACCAAATCCAAACAAACAAAGAAGAAGCACTTAAAACCTTAATCAATGAGATTGCCGATAATTAAGCATGTTTTGGGGTTTATTGAGTCCAACGACGAAGATTGGGTAAAAGAAACCATTGAACTTTTGGAAAATATGACGGAGATTTCTTCGTTAAAAGATGAGGAGCTGGAAGTTATGGGAGAATTGCTCTCCAACCTGTACGGCACGCTGGAAGTCAACCAGATGATAAAAGATGGCATGGAAAAAAAGGAAGCTATGAATGCTTTTATGAAACGTGTCACCGGATCGATTGATAAATAAGAAAAAAAGCGAGAAGTTGTTTGAATCACCCGTTAAACACCGCTTTATTGTAGGACTCTGAGGAGTCCTACTTTATTTTTAGATTCTCCAAAAACTGCCCCAATGCTACCCTCCAATTGGGATCGGCATCCCATACAGGGCCGATATAAAGCTCATTTCTCACCAGAAATTTGATATAATATTTGACAACAATCTGGGAACCATCACCTGATTCCAATTCTGGAAGCCCCATGCTGCTCCGCAAATCTGCTTCCCGACCTTCCACACGCATCAATACAAACTGTACACGATCGCGAATAAGCTCAGCTTCCGTTTTTGCGTCTGTGAGATATTCCACCTGATGCGGATATTTAGCTTTAAAAATACCTTCAAGACCATTTTTTTCGGCAGCCTGCTCAGCCGCAATGGCGGCGGCTGATTTGCCCAACAAATCATATCGGTACATGCTCAGGAATGCCGATTCACCCGATGCTCCAGACAGGGGAATTCCAAGTTTGAACACATCCAAATTCAAGGGATTTCTATCCAAAAACCTACTTCTACCACCTGCCAAGGAACCTTCACCAGCAGGGAATTCGGGGACATCCAAGACCAATAGGTTTTTCGTTCTGACATTTCTACCCATCGAAGCCAAATTCTCCCTCAAACCCATCACATTTTCAGCTTGTATTGAAAAGATTCCTGAATTTGGCACCATATTTTTATTGTGAGTATATGGGGCAATGTGTAGGAGCAATTCACCTGAGGATTTTCTTGTTATAATAACGATATTCCCAATCAATCTCTTGTTGAAGGCATCAGCAAAACCTGCCTGGGTTTCTTCGGAAAGCGTGACGTCTTCCAATTCATAATAGGCAACCGGGTCTCCTCCAGCTTCCACTATCCCTAGATGGATTTCTTCAGCCAAATTTTTCCAGCCCAACAATGGTCTGGCTTGCGGTGAATTGGAAATCAAAACCACCGATTTCCCATCCAAAAAACTTTCTGGAAGCGTACCTTGACCAAATGAACCTGAGTACACCAAAAAAAACAACAGCACCGCTGAGAGAAATTTCATAATCCGATAATTTTGAGACAATCAGTTTGCACGAATATAATTAACGTCAGGATAATAACTTCATTATTGGCCTTATAATTAAGTTTCAATTCCAGAAAAAACAATTTGATTATCCGCAATGGCACCAGTAGTTAAATTATGCATATGTAATCATGCGGATAATCGTCAACGGACGACAGTCAACAGTAATGAAAATCCGTTGTTGGAGAAACTTTGTTTGGCTTGTGGCAAAGTAGCGTATATACATAAAAAATAAAAGAGACTTCTTATTTTGCAACACAAAAACATTACTTTGCAGTTGGCTAGAAAGATTGGCTATCTTATTCCAGAAATGATGAGCCTAATAAATAAAAACCCCTGATGAAATCACATTTGAGAATTTTACTGTTGATTTTGGCTTTTGGCTTTCCTGTATTGTCACAAGCCCAAAAAATCGACCATGACCAACTTATTTCGGACATCAAATATTTGTCTTCAGACGAACTGGAGGGTAGAAAACCTATGTCTGAAGGAAATATAAAAGCACAGGCTTTCATCAAAGAACGTTTTGAAAAACTGGGTTTGAGCAGTCAATATGATGATTTCACACAGACTTTTTCATTTACCAACAAAAGGGAGGGGGCGATATATGAGAAAGCTGCCAATATAGTTGGTTTTATACCGGGAAGTGAATCATCGAAAATCATCGTAGTCATGGGGCATTATGACCATATCGGCAGAAAAGGGGATGATATCTTCAATGGCGCCGATGACAATGCATCGGGAACTGTAGCTATGCTGGCTTTGGCGGAGTATTTTTCCAAAAACAGACCAAAACACTCAATGATGTTTGTGGCATTGGATGCCGAGGAAATGGGCATGCAGGGAGCAAAGGCATTGGTGGCGGATTTTCCTTTTCCGATGGAGCAGGTCAAACTGAACATCAATATGGATATGGTCAGTAGAAATGACAACAATGAACTGTATGCTGTCGGAACTCACCACTATCCTTTCCTAAAACCCATTTTGGAAAAAGCATCTTCCGGAAGATCCCCAAAATTGATGTTTGGCCACGATCAACCTGGATCTGGAAGGGATGACTGGACAAATGCCTCTGACCATGCACAATTCCACCAAAAGAAAGTGCCATTTATCTACTTTGGCGTAGAAGACCATAATGATTACCATACACCAAGAGATACTTTTGAAAACATCCAACCGGAGTTTTTCAAAGGTGCAGTGGAATTGATTCTCGCATGTTTGATAACTTTGGATTCTGACTTGTTGAATTGAATTTCGGGAAACCTTCTTTTTTGAAGTTCATTTAACTTGTACCTTTATGCTTTAAATTAAATTTGTGCTTTGCCAAAGACTGACATCATCACCCGTTTTTTGATCTGGAGACTTAGACACCTAAGTACCAAAAACTTTGTTTTGATCTTGAGTGGCTTGATTGGGATACTGGCTGGATTGGCGGCAGTCATTCTGAAAACAGCCGTCCACGCCATCCAAAAGTTCCTGACAGGAGGCTTCGATGAAGCTTATGCAAATTTTTTCTATATCATTTATCCCCTGATTGGTATTTCCCTGGCATATATTGTAGGCACTTACCTTCTCAAAGACCAAGGTGGTCACGGAATCCCTGATTTACTATACAATATTTCGAAAAAAAGCAGCTTGATTGCCAAGGTGAAGATGTATAGTCGGGTCATCACTTCCGCAATCACTGTTGGTTTTGGGGGTTCGGTGGGTTTGGAAGCACCGATAGTAGTCACAGGATCAGCCATCGGTTCAAATTTTGGGAGCTTGATGCATCTGAATGCCAAAAAAAGGACATTATTGATAGGATGTGGGGCAGCCGGCGCAATTTCAGCAATTTTCGGTGCACCAATAGGTGCAGTGATCTTCGCCATTGAGGTAATTTTGCTTGAAGTAAGTGTGGGAAGCTTCATCCCATTATTGATCGCATCAGTTACAGGTTCTATCACTTCCATGTTGCTTTTGGGTGAAGATGTGATGTTCAACTTCAACCTCTCCGATAGCTTCCTCGCAGCCCATATGCCCTATTATTTTCTCCTGGCAATATTTACAGGCATCATTTCACTGTACTTCAGTAGGGTTGTATTGAAAACAGAAGCCCTCTTGGGTATGATGGGCGATCCTTGGCTGAAACTTCTATATGGCGGTGCTTTTCTGGGCCTGATAGTTTTCTTTTTCCCGCCAATCTATGGTGAAGGATACGAGACCCTCAATGCCCTGATCGATGGAGACCCCCAAAGGCTTTTGGCAAATAGCCCCTTTTTCTCCGAGATTAATAATCCATATTTTATCATTTTATTCTTGATGTTGATTATTTTCATCAAGCCGATTGCTTCTGCCATTACGATTGGGGCAGGGGGAAGCGGTGGGATATTTGCCCCTTCACTTTTTGTAGGGGGGATTACCGGATTCGTCTTTGCTTATACTGCCAATATATTTGGCTTGCCTATCGCCTTGCCAATCGCACATTTTACCCTTGTGGCTATGTGTGGGGTGATGAGTGGGGTACAGCATGCGCCCCTCTCTGCGATATTCTTGATTGCAGAAGTCACGGGAGGTTATGAATTATTCCTTCCCCTGATGTTGGTTTCTGCGATTTCCTTTGTGACGACCACCTATTTTGACAAAGATTCCCTCTATGTCAAACAACTCAAAGATACAGGCCGCTACCTCACTGAATCTAAAGATGAGGAAGTGCTTGACAATATCAATATCCGGAAGGTAATGGAAAAAGACCTTTTGCCAATCCCCCCAAATGCAAGTTTGGGAGACTTGTGCAAGCTTGTGCAGCTTTCCAAAAGGAATATCTTCCCAGTGGTCAATGAAAAAGGAGAATTGACTGGAATCATCACCTTGGATGATATTAGGGAGATCATGTTCAACCAGGAAAAACAAAAAGACATCAAAATCCAGCAATTGATGCACAGTCCTCCCGAAGTAATCTATCCAGACGAAACCATGCAGAAAGTGATGGACAAATTTGAAAAGTCCGGTGCATGGAACCTTCCGGTGGTGGAAAACGGAATCTATTTGGGTTTCATCTCCAAATCCAGAATCTTCAATGCCTACAGAAAACGCCTGATTAGGCAGAATATGGAGTAGAAGTTTGAAGATTTTCGGAAATTTGGCTAGACTGAATTTTTAGAGCCCAATTCAAGCTGTAAAGGAAATTGATGGATATTGCTTGGTCTTGGAAATCTTAAAAAAAGAGATGTCTGGGCTACGCCCCTCTGGAATTATTGCTAATCCGTAATTTGCTACGAAGATATCAGGACTAGCGCCCCTTTTTGTAATGAATTTTTTGAATTTATTTGTTTGGAAATATACATTCTACAGGGGAGAAGCCCATTTATCTTCGTAGAATAGAAGGTCTATCCGCACATTAGGGGCGTATCCCTGTAAACTGAATTTTGTGAGTTTGTGAAATTTAAATCTCAGAGCTAAAGCACATTGAGCGAATACTTGTTAAAAGTTAAACTTTAGAAAACCAGAACACTAACTGATACAGGGCAATTCAAATGGAGTTTGGGAAAACTCTATACCTATCTCCTCTCTTTAAATTTCCCCCAGTAATAAATAGGAAAGATCAACGCCTTGAGTTTCCAGTCGTTCTTTTCTTTGATGGATAAAGTCGTGTCTTCGTGGACTGTTCTGTACATTTTTCCAGCCATCAAGGCATGTGCGATCAACAGTAAAAATATTATTGCATAAATGATTAATTCTGTCATAATTTCTCAAAAATCAATGCTGCCCAATTATCCTTGTCTTTTTGGCTCAAAAATTTAAAGCCTACGGAATCTGCCTTTTCCTGAATATCAACAATGTCATGGGTATAAAAACCACTCAACAACAAGTTCCCTCCGCTTTTTACCAAACTTGCATAAATCTCCAATTCATCGAGCAGCACATTTTTATTGATATTTGCCAAGACGATATCGAAAGTTCCCTGTGGTGCAACTTCACGGACAGTCCCCAAACCCATCCTGACATTCTGCATGCCATTGAGATCGAAGTTTTCGTTGCCATTGTCCACACACCAATCATCGATATCAAAAGCCTCTACTTCTCCTGCACCCAGCTTGTGTGCCATGATGGCTAAGATTCCAGTTCCTGCCCCGATGTCAATCACTCTTTTGCCTTGATGGTCGACCGTCAGCTGATGGGATAGCATCAGGAAAGTCGTCGCATGGTGACCTGTCCCAAAAGACATCTTTGGGTTGATCAGAATCTCGTGTTTGATTTCTGGTTTGGGAGCGTGAAATGAAGCCCTTACATAAACCTCATCACCAACTGCTATCGGATCATAGTGCTTTTCCCACTCCTCATTCCAATTGACCTTCTCCATCACACCCTCTTCCACTACGATGGATGCTGCTTCTTGATATTGATCAATGACATCTTGATATAGATCCCTGCTGAACAAGCCCTCTTCAATATAGGCATCAATCCCATGATCCGTTTCCAAAAAGGAATCGAAACCCACTTCCGACAGCTCGGCAATGAGAATTTCACGAAAATCTTCTTTGCAATTAATCTTAAACTCTAAATACTGCATAAATTGAGAGGAAAATATATAAAAAGACCTGCCAGGTTTGATCTTGGCAAACAGCTATTCTATATAGATTACTAGGTAAATTAATATAGAATGAAAACCTAGCAGGTCTAGTTTATTAAATAGTCAACGGTTGACTGTTAACCGTTGACAGTTGACTATTTTTTAAAATGACTTGATAATATCCATAAAGTCACGAGACTTCAAAGAAGCTCCACCGATCAATCCCCCATCCACATCTGCTTTGGAGAAAATATCTTTGGCGTTGCCTGGATTACAGCTACCTCCGTAAAGGATCGATGTATTGTCAGCAGCTTCTTGGCCATATTTGCCAGCCAAATGGTCTCGGAGAGCCTTGTGCATTTCCTGAGCTTGGTCTGAAGAAGCGGTTTTTCCTGTACCGATGGCCCAAATTGGTTCATAGGCAATCACGATTTTTGCAAAATCCTCAGCACTCAAGCCAAAAAGGCTTTCTGTCAATTGGTTTTTCACATAATCCTCGTGCGTACCAGCTTCCCTGATTTCCAAAGGTTCACCACAGCAGAATATAGGTGTCAAACCATTTTCCAATGCTTGTTTTACTTTAGCAGTAAGCAGTTCATTGCTTTCTTTGAAATACTCCCTTCTTTCGCTGTGGCCAATGATCACGTATTCTGCTCCAAAAGATTTCAACATAGTAGCAGAAGTCTCGCCTGTGAAGGCACCAGAAGCTTTGTCAGAGCAATTTTGTCCACCTAAAAATAGGTTAGGAGTATTTCCTACTAATTTTTTGACAGGAAAAAGGTGTACAAAAGGAGGGTTCAACACGACGGTTACATCCTTGATATTTTCATCCTTGTACATATTGACAATCTCGGTAGTCAGTTTTTGACCTTCGTCAAAATTGAGATTCATTTTCCAGTTTCCTGCTACAATTTTCTTACGCATGGTATTAATGGTTTGGTTAATAGATTTGAAAAAAATAACATAAGCCGTTACTTTGTCACAAAATTACACAAAATGTCCTACCCACGAAACGAATATGGAAATGAACAGCCCAAAAAGTACTGGAGCCTTCAGGAGGCCAAGGTGAAAATCGCTGCTTATTGTGCCTATCAGGATCGCTGCCAAAAGGAGGTCAGGACCAAGCTCCACGAAAAAGGAATCTATGGAGAGCAGGCGGAGGAGTTGATTTCAGAGATGATCAGTGAGAATTTTTTGAACGAAGAGCGCTTTGCACAGTCCTTTACCAGGGGGAGGTTTCGCTTGAAAAAGTGGGGGAGAAATAAAATTTTGCAGGAGTTGAAATTCAAGGGAATCAGCCCGAATTGCATCAAATCAGGAATGAAAGAGATCGATCCCGAGGAATATTTCAATACACTCAGCCATATCGCCGAAAAAAAATGGGCATTGACCAAAGAAACAGACCCATTCAAAAAGAAATACAAAGTCCAGCAGTATTTGATGTCAAGGGGATTTGAAATGGATCTGATATTGGAGGTAATGGAGGGGGGTGATTTTCTGTAAAATGCCTACCATAGTGAAAGCCCTTGTGTACTTTGTGCAACCTTAGTGCTCATTGTGGTTAAAAGTGTTCTAGAGGTTAACTACAGAAAACGAGAGGCTAAGAAGTTCGAGATTTGGATAATTGTATTTATTTTTTTAGTTTCAAACTGTTTATGATTTGTTTCATCTAAGCTACAACTATGAAACTGTTTTATATTTTTATCATTCTTCAATTTTATTCCATAAATGATGACCTATTATATGGCAAATGGAAGATGTATCGTAATGAGACTATGGAAAGTATTCTTACTTCCAAAAGATTTCAGTTAGAAGATGAGCAGACACAACAAGCTTTAGCAGAAACATTTTCAAAGGTATTAAACGGATCTTTTTATCACTTTAAGAAAGATTCTGTAGTATTCACTGATTTCAAAAACGATGAAATAATTGAATTAAAAGGAATGTGGTGGACTGAAGGGGATACATTAATTATTGGTCAATTGGAAAAAGTAAGTGTACAGAAATACTTAATAACAAGACTCGATGAATCAGAACTTCATTTTAAATTAATTAATCCAAGAGACGGCATCCCTTTTAGAAGAGCTAAAATGTTCAAGAAAGAAGATTAATTTATATGGTCTTAGTTACAAACAAAACCTGATTTATATGAAAATTTCAACCATCTTTCTTTTTTTGCTTTTATCATTAGGCATCAACAAGAATCAAGAAGAAAAACTGCAAGGTAAATGGAAACTGGAATCCTATGATGTGTTTTCAAAGGTACTAACATCAGAACCTTTTATGATGGGTACAGAAGAACAAAAATCAGCATTATTGAAAGAGATTAATTTTGCTTTGGAAAATACTTACTTTGAATTTAGGGGAGATACAATCATAATGGATGACGCTGTAAATAAACAGATTGATAGAAAAAAGGCAATTTATTTTCTGGAGGGGGATAGGCTTGTCATAAACAGAGTTGATAAAATCCACAGCAAAGATTATCGATTAGTTGAAGTCGCCGATTCAACGTTAGTACTGGAACTTGTTTATGTTGAAAACAGCAAAAAAAATTATGCTGTCTTTAAGAAGGTGAATTAATTTATCTATAAACGCTGACATAGGTGAACTAAAATTAGGCTTACCAGGATCCTAGAAACCTTAAAAACAAATCTTATGAAGCTACTTCTCTTATTCAGTATTCTTCAGGTTTTTCCCATGCAAGAGGAGATTTAATTCGATAAATGAAAGAGATCGACCCCAAAGAATCTTTCCAAATTCTATATCGTACCAATACTTAAAAAAACACTTATTATCCTTTATACAAAATCCATGCAATCCGAACAACCTACCCAGTCAAATGAAAAATTTCCCGAATTGGATAACAACAACCAAGTCGAAATCCATTATTGCACGCAATGCCGATGGATGCTTCGGGCTACATGGATGGCGCAGGAGCTACTGACCACATTCGATGGGGAAATCACCACGCTCAGCCTCCGGCCTGGCACAGGTGGCATATTTGAGGTCAAAGTGAATGATCAAAAAATATGGTCCAGAAAAGAAAAAGGGCGTTTCCCAGAGATCACCGAGCTGAAGCAACTCGTCCGTGACGAGATCGCTCCAGAAAAAGACCTTGGACATTCCGATAGGAAAGGGTAAATCTGTCGACAGACTACAGTCAGCCGCTTGTCCGCCTGTGGGGTAGAAGGCAATGGTGCTAAATAAACTTCTTTTACTTATTTGTCTGGCAATTAGCAAAACACAGCTCATTAATATGATCAATTACCATAACAAGAAATTCAGGGCAATCAGTAACAGTGCCAATGGGGAAGTTTCATCGCAGATGATATTCCATTATCAACAGCATGGCAATGTCCTTACCTGTGCATATTCCGGTGGCGAAATCATCAAAGGCCACTTGATCGGCTTGGTGGATGACAAGGGAAATATTGACATGAGGTATCATCAGATCAATGCGAAAGGAAATTTGATGACGGGAACCTGTCAATCCACACCCGAAACCTTCGAAAATGGCAAAATACGCCTTCATGAAAAATGGGCTTGGACTTGTGGAGATTTTTCCAAGGGAGAATCGGTGCTGGAAGAAGTTGGATAATATTATGCAAATTGATTAGGGTTCACATCAATGTAGCACTTGGCAGCGAGAAAAAGAAACTAGATAGACTGTTATTAAATCTGTGTTTTTCCATGATTAATGGGGTTAATTCAACATCCTCAATGCCTTGTAGGTCAAGTTTTTTCTTGCTGAAATAAACCCCTCAATATTGGATTGGTCTTTGGGTTCCAGATTGGTGGCGAAGAAGAAAACTTTCCCTTCCGATTCCATGTAACCGACAAACCAGCCGTTATTGTTTTCCTCCGAGAAGCTCCAGCCTGTTTTTCCGGAAATCCTGTAGTTCTCATTTTCCTCTATGACCATGATACTTTTCATCAAAGTATCCGTCCTTTCAGAAATTGGCAGCTCGGAATGGTAAAACCTCCTTAAAAAATCAATCTGCTCAAATTGATTGATTCGGGACTCTCCTTGCACCCAGAAATTATCAATGGTCAAGGAATCAAACTTTATTATTCCATAATCAAGCTTCTCCAAGTAAGCCTTCATCCTCTCCACACCGATATTTCTGGCGATTTCCTGAAAACAAGGCAAACAGGAAACCTGAAAAGCATCTCTAAAAATCAAATCCTGTTCCCACACCTTAAACGCCCTTTCTTCTCCATCCCACGCAAAAAGTACACTGTCATTTTCCACCACTCCCGTTTCCAAGGCAATAATGCCATTCGGGATTTTGAAAGTCGAAGCAGGAAGCTGCCCCCTTTCGCTCCATGCAAAATCGTTGGAATAATAGCTCTTACTCTCACTATCAAAAATCAAAATCGCCCCATCCAAATTCGCAGAATCCAACAATGCCTGAAATTCGGGTTTCAATACTCTATGGGTTTCTTCTTGGTTAGCCTGGGTCTGATTTTCTGCAGGTTTGGTGGTGCAGGAAAGGAGGAGAAGGAGGAGGGAGAGTAGGGTAGTTGGTTTCATTTATTTGAAATACATTTTAGGGAATCAAATTGGGGAATATTTTCAGAAATATCAATTGAAAAGTATGGTAATTGTTTGATACAGACTAAAGATTGAGCACATGTGCATATGCAACGCTATATTGGCAGCTTCGTCTAAAAGCAAGCATAAGCAACTTTTCATACCCTGTCACGCCCTGAAAATGGTTGACACTTTTTTTGATTTTTCTTTATTCTCTTCAGTGATTCAATTGCCCTGTCAGGGCAAAAGTGACTCAAATATTTACCATTGCATTGGGTTGAAACCCAATGTTAGTATCAGTTGCCCCTTCAGGGCATATTCTCGTTTCTTTGTCAAGGCTCATATCTCACCCCTCACTTTTCCCCCAAAATCGCCAAGCAATGCATCGCTGCCAAGCCCCACTGAGCCGTTGCATTGGTGGAGACACCGCGTGCTTCGGTGCGGGGTGTGAGGACTTCTGGGCCGGAGATTTCTTTGGCTTCGCCGTGTCTGCGGATGCCGCCACTTCCTTCGTAGAATTCCTCCCATGCACGTTTTGCCAAGCGGGGATCTGATTTTTCTCTGGCAGCAAAGGCGGTCAGACGGGCATGCCCTTGGGCGAGATTGAGTTTCCCAAGGCTGTTTCCAAGGATTTTTTCTTGTTCTTCGGGACTGGCATTGTACATTTCGCAGTATTGAAGCCAAGCTTTGTTGAAGGACTTCATGTCCACGAGTTCATAGAGCTCGATGGCGATCTCGGTCAGCCCAAACACCGCTGAAAGGTGGGAAGCGGAAGCTCTATTGGTTTTGACTTTCTCAAATTCCCCTGTTTGAAGGTTCATGCGGCTTCCCATGGAGTAGAAACCTTTGGGTTGGTTGCCGATGGAGCGCATGCTGTTGAGGAGTTTTTCGCGGATTTCTTTGTCCTCGGTTCTTTCCCATTCGGTAAGCCAAGCGGCAGCTACAGAACCCCAGTCTGTACCGAAACCCAGATAAACCCTGTTTGGATCGTCTGTTCCCCAAGTTTCCTTGGGTGCTACTTTTCGGATCGGTACAACCTTGAGAAGTGCTTCTGCGGCATTGACTTGCTCTCGCATCAAGTCGCCTGTGCGCTCATCTGCGGTGAGGTAATAGAAAAATCTCCTGTTGGCAGCGGTGCTGATTCGAAGCTGCTTGGCACTGCATCCCCAATGCATCACATTGTGCCTACTTCCGAGCGGAGCAAAAGGTCCAGAGTGGTGCACATCCACTTCACCAGTGTGGCGGGTCATGGCTTCTGCTACACGGAAGGCTTCTTTCTTGCCTGTTTTCAGGTAATAATACCAAAGCCAAAGGTCCGTGGACAGTTCTGAATTGTCCCATGCAAAGCCACCTACATCATACCTCCACATATGTCTATCGGTATCATAAGTATGCATAAAATCCCCAAAATCCCAGAATCCGTACCATTTGTGTTCCTCGACTTGCTTTTGGTAAAAGTCAAAATACCAGTCAAGTTGCTTGTTGAATTCCTTGGTGCGATCACTTTGGAGCTTGTCTGTGTACCACAATCCACCAAAAACACCAACCTGAAGCATGTATTCGGAGTCTGCTGTCAGCAATGGCGGATCTTCGAGATAAGTACACATGTCGTTGAACAGGCTGTGGCTTGGTGTAGCATCCAGTGCCCAGAAATTCAACTCTGAGGTTCTTGCCACGCCTTTGGCTGTACCAAATCCTGGTTCGTAATCTTCATAAGTGATATCCAGAGCATCCAACTGCTTGGGATAGGTGTCCTGTCCCATACCGTCATGGTAGAAACGCAAATCCATGGCAGGGGAGTTTGGTGCCCAAAGCCACGCTGTCACTTCTGCGGTATCGGTATGGGCATTTTTGATGTCTAACTGTCCGGGGAAACTTTCCCAGAAATTCCTGACCCCGAAAGCAAAACTCCCGCTTGGCCCACCTACTGCCGCCAACCCTCTGGCACGCTGACCATGGGCGGAATTCAACCAAGAATGTCCTTCGGCGGTTCTTTTTCTGATGGAAAATGAATCTGCATCCCCTTGGAAAAGCGTATAATCCCCAAATGCCGGAATATAGTTGATGTTTTTGGAAACATTTGCTGGAAACTCGCTGATTGGTGGTGTCTTTTCTCCTGCAAGCTGCGCCCCGATGATGACTTTTCCTGGATCTCTCCTCAGACCTGTAAGTCCTCTTACCGCTTCGCTGAAAATTCCATCATCCTGCCCCGCAAACCTGATATGCCTGTCATGCAATTCGTCCTGCATCGGCACGTCGAATTTCACTCCAATGCCTTTGATAAAATCGGTCTCTTCCTCTCCGTCAAAAATAATGGTATGCACCATTTTGAAGGAAGCGGCTTGATGGTAAAAGTACAATCTAACCACGTAGCTGATAAAATCCTTTCCAGAATCAGAACGGTGTGAACCTTCTATCTTGACCACGCTTCTAAGTGCGCCTTTTTGCTCAAGGGAAATCTTGGAGATATTTCCCTGAAAATTAGTTTTCTTGATCTGATCGGCAGCATCTTCGTCAGAGACATTTTGATGCAAAACCACCAACCTCCCGTTTTTGGCTAAGGTTTTTGCGCCCTTTTGGATGCTGCTGATGATTTGGTTGCCGGATTTTGGAATGGTGTACAGCAAGTCGCCTGTATCGATCTTGATTGCCTTATCTGATTCTTCGACTTTCATCCCTTGCAGCGATTTTGTTTTGCTGGTAGGTGAAAGCTGGAAGGCTGTGTGAGTGAGTGCTGTCGCAGGTACTGCATGCCCTGTCCACTTCAGCGAACCATCCGGCCAATATGCCAATGGCCAGCTTTGAACAGGAATGTCTTCCCTATCAGAAGAAACCAAGTCAAAACCTAATTCTCGCTTGACTTTTCCTTTTGGCCAACAAGTACCCCAAGTGAATCCCTGGTTGTGCTTGGGAGCTTCCTTGCCCAACCATCCTAGTTGTATGCTGTCATCATTCCTTTGGAAAAAATGGGCATTTGCCATCATAGGGGATAGCAAATATGCACCACCAGTAAGGGCGGAAGATGCTTTGACAAAGGAACGTCTGGATATTTTTGGTTTATTTTTCATAGTGTCTAAGGTTATTTTTAGGGTGGTAGAAATCTGACAGGTTTATTGAACAGAATATGAATAAAAGCACACTCTGATCTCTAAAAACCTGTCAGGTTTTATATGTTTATAAAGATGACAATTAGGATCAAAGGATATTTTTTAATGATTGGGATATTTTAAATATATCGCTGAAAGCGTGTTTCAATTATATTTCTACAATATTTCAATCTCTAAAATATAGTCAAATTTTAAGCATTAGGTAACAATTTCCGTACAACCAAATCCCCTATTTCATGTCTTGACCATGTAGATCGGAATCCAAAGTATCCCTTTTCTAATGGGTCTGGGTCTTCGTATTCGAAGAACAAAACATCATCAACCCAAAAACTAACCTTTCCATTCTTGCAGATGGTTTTGATTTCGTAATCATGGTTGGCTTCGAGTAGGTAAGGTGCTTCCAGAAATTCCCCGAGAACAGGTTTTTCTCCTTGATAGTATTTTCTGAATCGGGTGGTGGAATTGTAATTTCCCCCAAAACCCACATAATACAAATGCATATCATCGTAGGATTCGAATTTTCCCGATCGCATAAACATGCCAATTTCCGTAGGATCACTTGCAGCCCAAAACTGGTTTAGGTCGGAGAGTCGATCATTTTTCCCGGAATCAAGCACAACTTTTCTGGTATAGGTAATTTCATAATCCCCTTCCAATTCCATGTCAAGCCACACCGTCACACCTCCTTCAGTATCAAGGATGAGTTTTTCATTATCTGTATAAACAGCCGATTTGGAAGTAGAATCCATCTCCACTTTCCAAGTATTAAGATCCAAGGTTTTGGTAAAATCACTTTTGAAAAGGATGTTTTCTTCCTGATTTGAACTTACTTCTTGCTCCCTGTTATTTTCCTTGGATTTTTCGCAGGAAAATAAAAGGAGAAGGATTATGAAAAGAGTAAGTTTTGATTCTTTCATTTTTAGTTTGCTTAGATAATTTTAAAGAAAATCGTGAATATTCAACCAATTCGAGGCTTTTGTACTTCAGTTTTAATACTTGCCTCTTGTTTCTAGTCTTTCACATCTCGAATCTCGGTCATTTCCTTATTTTAATAGGAACTTTGTTTACACTTATCACTTAAATTTAAAGTACTAGTCATATCGAACAAAGTGAGATATCTCCCATATAGTCAATATGACTCGCTATTTTTTCTTGGTTCTGTCAAGTCCTAATTTTACATTGACACTTTTTTCTATTGATTTTATCTTTTTATACTAAGCTATTCAATTGCCCCGTCAGGGCAAAAGTTCTCAGATATTTACTTTGGCATTGGGTTGAAACCCAATGTTAGTTTCAATTGCCCTTTCAGGGCATGTCAAAGGCACCTTAACTCTTGTATTTTGCACCTTAAATCTTTGCTTCTTGATTCTCGTTTCTTGACGCTTATTTCTAATCTCTCACCTCTCCATTCCCTCTCCGATGAAAAAGCTCGGATGTGGGGGTTGGTTATAGGCTACATTTTGCCAAGCGACTGCCAAGCGGTACATGGGATCATGCATCAAGGTAATGATCCTATATTGGGCAGGAATGATTGTGGTATAAATCCTAAGTTCTGTATTGTCTTCTGTCCGCCATATCACTTCCTCGCGCCAATCTCCCAATAAATCAGCAGTCAAGCAGGGCGTTGATTTTGTTCCATTGTTGGAGACGACACCTTCGGGTGAAAAGATTGGAACAGTCTTTTTTTCCTCCCAATTCCATTTGGAAATGGTCGTCTTATCCAAAAGCTCTCGCAGCAAATCCCCGTCCCACCATATTCCGAAATTGGTGGAATTGGGCGTTTCTGGATAAATGACTTCCCCAGTATCTACCCTTCTAGTTCCTCCCGGCGCACCCCAAAGTTCCACTCCTGGATAGCGTGGATCTATATCTGCTGCCATTCCTCTTCCTGCATCAGACCCAGGATTGTTTGACCAGATGATTTCGCCTGTCTTGGCATCAAACAATGCAGAAGCAGGAGTTCCCAAAGGAATGGTTCTGCCTTCGTTTTCATGGATACCAAAAACTTCCATTCCAGGTCTATTTGGATCCAAATTTCCAGCGTGCAGCGCATCACCATGTCTCAGACCGGTGGTGAAGAGCCCTTTTCCATCGTGGTTGATCGTCATTGCTCCCACACAAATTTCATCATTGCCATCCCCATCAAAATCGCCGACAGTTACGGAGTGATTTGCCATACCAGAGTAGCCTTCCCATTCGGGCAAAGCTGAATCAAAAACCCATCTTTGGGTCAATTTCCCGTCTCTGTAATCCCAAGCTGCGGCAACAGTCCTTCCATACCAACCCCGAATCATCACCGCACTGGGAAGCGCTCCATCCAGATACGCAACACAGGCACTGAATCTGTCAGAGCGGCTTGCGCTGTCATCGTTTCCACCATTGCCACCTATTCCTCCCCAGCCATCAATTGGATACCTATCGGGAACATAGATTTCTGATTGCAAAGCCTTGCCAGTTGCCCCCTCGAATACTGTGAGATATTCTGGACCTTCGACAATCTTTCCATAAAACTTTCTGTCTTCAGGATCATGGTTTCGCCAATCTTTGTTGGCTTCTCCTATGATATTCCCCTGCCCATCAATGCTTCCATCGGCGGTTTTGCAGATCATTTCTGCCTTTCCATCGCCATCGAAATCATACACTAAAAATTGCGTGTAAGCAGCTCCTGATCGGATATTGATCCCCAAGTCAATTCTCCACAGTAGCGTCCCATCCATCTTGTAGGCGTCTAAAATCTGATTTCCAGTGAGCCCGAGTTGGGGTGGGTTTTTGGCATTTGAGGGCTGCCATTTGAGGATAATTTCATATTCACCATCTCCGTCCAAGTCTCCTACACTGACATCATTGGCTGAATAGTCATACCTGCTCCCACCTACCTCTCCACCGCTGGGAATTTGAAGTGGAATGGAAAGGTATTGCTTTTGGGGTGAGTTTGGTTCTAATTCCACAAATTCAGACACAGCCACTTGATTTCCTTTGACCACGGGGGTCAATTCATAAATAGCCCCTTTGGAAACATCAAAAGTATTATCCACAAAATCCGTGGTTTCCAGGATAGGTTCTTTGTTGAGTTTGTTTTTTTTGCCTCCTGAATTCAGGTAGATGTCAAAAGTGATGTTTTCAGGATCATTTCCCAATAGCCTCCATCCAATATACACTTGACTATCATTAAGTGGAATGGCAACAAGACCTCGATTGATATTTTCCATCAGTCTTTGCCCAAAAATCGGACTGCATGTGATCAGTAAAAAACACGCTACACAAAGAATTGATGATTTTGATATATTCACAGGCTTGGGTTTCTATTTGTGGTTGGAAATTACATTTTCTTTTTCCAAAAAGTCTCCTGTAGTGTCATGTTGGGGATTGGAGGATTAGTTATAAGGTTGGGAAAGTTGGAAGGTTGTAAAGTTAAAAGAGCTTGGCCGTGGCGGATTTGGAAAATTATATGATTCCATATTTTGCCATTCAATTGCCTGTCCCGTACCGAAAGCTTTCGGTACGGGACAGGCAATTCAGGGCATATTCTCTGTTTCTTGTATCTATGTCACATCCTGATTTTACTTGACACTTTTTCATTGCTTTTTGAGACTTGCTTTTTCTTATGGGACTTCATAATTCGATATTTAAAATTCAATATTCGACATTTTTTAAATCATGAATTTTGAACTCCGAATAATGAATTAAGAATTCGCTAGATCCTTGATTGTAATCCCGCATCTACTATCCCCAGCGTATCTCAGCAGCTTTGCACTCTGCGAGATGTTAATTTTGTCTTTTTACTTAATTTAACTTCACATTTTTAGGGTGCTTTTTGTGTAATTCCCTAAATCGTTCGTGCCTACGGCACTTGATAAACCGTCACGAATCTTTAATCTCGGTAATAAATTACCGATCTAATATTTCGTTCGTGCCTACGGCATTTTTTCTCAAGTACATGTCTCTAAAATCCCACACGCCCTCTCTCATCTTGTCACGTCCTGAAAATAGTTGACACTTTTTTTATACTTACGTCCTCGTTTTAGAGGCAAGTCATTTCGACTAGAGGAACCTGTCCCGCAGGATTGCGGGAAGAAATCTCGTACTGAATTTCACACTCCAACTTTATTTTCATTTGCCTGCTTCAAAGATGGGACGAGACCTCTCCTGCCGTCGAGGTGACTTGGTGGTCATTTCGAATTTACCTCCCGTAAGGGAGGCGTGGAGCCTGTCCCGCAGAATTGCGGGGAGAAATCTCGAACTGAAATTTATAGACACTGTTCATTTTCCAACTTCTTTGTCTTGCTTCTCGCCCCTTTGCTTCTTCTTGTCTCTCGCTTCTCGCTTCTAATATCTCACAATCAATCTTCCACTATATTTCCCTCTACCACGGTACCGCTTCCTGCGGAAAGCAGGTTGGCTGTGTGGCCGCCATTGCGAACGTCATTGTTGAGGATAAAATTGTTGTTTGTTCTAGGCAAGGTTTCCCAGATTCCGTGACTTTGGACTTTTGGAGTTCTGTCATCGTAAACCCTCAGATTTTTGACGGTAACATTAGAAGAAGCATGGTGCTCTTCAGAAGCTCTAGAGGTGATTCGCACGCCTTGCGCACCCGAATTGGCAACTGTCCCTCCTTCCACCATGAAGTCTTGCGTGTCTTCTATCAACATACCGTGACTGGTGCATCCGGAAATATCCACTTCTTTTATCGTGATTCCCCTACTTCCTGATACCGTAAATACACCTCTTCCGCATTCACGAGCGATTACTTTCTGGACTACGATGTTTGGACCACAGTTGTTGGCAGTTCGGAATCCTGCATATCCTCCACCATTATTGGCTCGGTATGCATCTACAAGCTCTACGGTTCCATCTTTGGTATCGTTCAATAAAAGTCCTGCACCTCCTGTATTCTTGGTAGTGATGGTCCCAATCGTAATGTTGTCAACTCCATAAGTTTCCACAGCATGGTGTTTGGTGTTTTCCACGTAGATACTATCCAAGTAAACATTTTGTGATCTGCTGCCACGGGCTTGATCAATTCTGATCCCCAGGCCGATACTTTGCGCTTCCGGAATATTGACATCAATATTAGTCAATCGGATATTTCTGCAACTTTGCAACCATATACCGTATCTTGGATTGCCTGTGATTTTTAGGTTTTTGACTTCAATATCGCGAGTGGAAAGTCCCCTGATCGGGACAATCAGGTCATCTCCAGTATCATTGACATGAATGGTATGCCCCTGAAAATCCAAAATTGTATAACTGGGAATATCTATAGCCTTCAGTCCACTTGTAGCTCCTGTTTCTCCAGAAGCATGGATATAAACAGTCTGCTTGAAGTCTCTCACTGCAAATAGACCTCCTGCCGCCTCCTGGATTGCCCGGATCATATCTGTTCCAGTGAAAACCGTATCTTCGTTGATCTTGACGATCCATTGGTTATCCTTTTTATAGACATTTCCCTCTCTTGCAAATGGATCCACTGGCGGTGGTGGGGGAGTTGTATCCTCAGGCTCTTCGGGAACGACCACTTCTTCTTCTATTTCCTCTTCTTCCACTACAGGTTCTTCTGGGCTAGAACATGCCCCAAGCAGTATGAATCCAAGCAAAAAAATGCTCAGGAAGTAATTTGTTATTAGTTTACTCATGATCTTTTAGTTAAAACAGTTGAAGGATTGATTTTAGGTTATTGTTTTTTTGACCTTCAATAGGCTGATGTTTTATTGAGGTTGCTATACCACTTAAGGAAATAGGCTCTGGTTTAAATATAGGTTGTTCTTTTTTGAGGTTAGATAACACCTTTTTCTTTCAATTTGAAGAGTTCAACCCGCTTCGGGGTTGTTGTCTTCTGGATCGTCATTAATCCCCGGGTTGCGACCCGGGGTTATTTAAAGTTTAACCCTGCCTGCAGCAGGCAGGCACTTCGTGGTTGTTGTCTTGAATCTTGCAGCTTACATCTGTCGTGTCCTGATTTTACTTGACACTTTTTTTATTGATTTTTCTTTATTTCCGACGACCATTCAATTGCCCCGTCAGGGCAGAAATGAACATGTCTTTTTATCCAAGCATAGGGTTACAACCCTATGCTAATGTCAAAAGTCCTTTCGGAGCAAGTCTTACTTCTCTACTTTTCGTCTACTGTCTCTTGTCTCACATCTAACCTCATTTCCCCTGATACTCGATGGTGCGAATAGCAGGCAATTTTGGCATTTCCATATCGTGGCCAAAATAATAGTCTGTGTGAGGGGGTTGGTTGTAGGCTACATTTTGCCATGCTACGCTTAGGCGGTAATGTGGGTTGTGCATCAGTGTGTAGATTCTGTATTCGGTAGGAATGGTCGTAGAGAATATCCTCAATTCCTTTCCATCCTCAGTTCTGGTAATCAATTCCTCTCTCCAATCTCCAAAGATGTCGGCAGATAGATTTGGATTGGATTTGGTGCCATTGTTTCGGGTCACTTGATAATCTGCCCCTGCTAGGATTCTGTTGGTTTTGCTGTTTTCCCAATCCCACTTGTCGATATTCACCCCATCAAGCAATTCACGCAGTAGGTCACCATCCCACCAGATTGCCATATTTGCAGTAGAAGGTCTTTTGTCTGAAATGACCTCACCTTTTACATTCCAAAGACCACTAAGCCCTTCACCGGAAGCCCAACTTTCAAATCCACGATGTCTTGGGTCTATGTCGATCGCTATTCCCCTTCCAACATCAGCTGATGGATAGGACCAAATCACCTCACCTGTCAATGCATCCCTGAGGTTTGCTGCATGTGGATGTCTGGCCCTTTCGTGGATACCAAATACTTCCATTCCCGGTCGGTCAGGGTCAATGTCTGACAAATGCATCGCATCGCCATGACCCAACCTAGTACTGTAAAGCCCTTTTCCGTCATTGTTTATGACCATAGAGCCAAATACGATTTCATCTTTTCCATCTCCGTCCACATCTCCAACAGACAAGCTGTGATATCCTTGACCCGCATACTTTCTGTTTTCTTCATTCCCATCATGGCTGTCAAATGTCCAAACTTCACTCAATTCCCCGTCTCTCCAATTCCAGGCAGAAATCACCGTTCGGGTATAATATCCCCTGCTGAGGATCAAACTTGGCTTTTCACCATCCAAATAGGCAATCCCTGCCAAAAATCTGTCAATTCTGTTTCCATAACCGTCTCCCCAAATTTCCTTCATTTCGTCTACACTAGGGTCTGTAATGCTTGGATGCCTGCTTGGAATGTAATCTGTAGTAGCCAAAGCAGCACCAGTCAACCCATCAAAAATGGTAAAGAATTCCGGGCCTTTGAGGATATAGCCATCGGCATTTCTATGGTCAGCCTCAGGATCACCAATGATTTTTCCCTGTCCATCTTTGGTTCCATCGGCGGTTTTGCAGGCGATCTCTGCACGGCCATCCCCGTCAAGGTCATAGACCATAAACTGTGTATAGTGTGCACCTTCCCTGATATTTTTTCCCAAGTTGATTTCCCAGAGAAACTTCCCCTCTAAGGTATAAGCTTGAAGAATGGGCTCTGTTGTGATTCCTTTTTGCGAATTGTCTTTGCCATTTCCGACCATATGAACCACGATCTCGTACTTGCCATCACCTGTCAAGTCCCCCACAGAAGCATCATTTGCATGGTAGCCATCCGGCGTTCTGAGTGGAATGGAAAGATAAGGTTTGTCCCAAGCACCGTAGGCTTCACCTTGTTTGGTTTCTTTGCCATCAATGATGGTCGTGACATAGTAGCTATTGTCCTGAATCGGATCAGCTGAGCTATCCAAGAAGTTGTTGCTCTCAGCAATTGGGCTGCTGTTGACTTTGATGGGATCACCATCATTTTCTATTCTATATAGATTGAAAGCGATGTCTTCCGCTTCAGTTCCCAGTTGTCTCCAACTTACAAAAATCCCCTCTTCGGATTGAATGGCCACCAAACCCCTGTCGAGGTGTTCCATTTGCCTTTGTTGGGCGATTGTAAATAATGGAATGGCTAGGAAAAGAAATAAGTTGGTAAAGAATTTTACTTTTTTAAATCGTATCATGTAATTTTTTTTTGACCTTCAAAGGCAGGGAAATCGCTTTTAAGAATTTTGGAACGAGGGCTTCCCATTTATAGGTTGTTCTCTTTTGGTCTGTGAGGACACAGACCAAGGCTACGGGAATAGTTTTTCAGATATAAATATAAGTAGAAGCATTGCCAGGTATGAATTCAAGGAAAAGGGATAGATCCGACACCTTTAAAAGCATATAAGTTTCCAAATAAAGAGGCTGCCTCAAACATTAATTATTGTTCAATTTCACATTTGAAGCAGCCTCTTTTCAATCTATATAAAATGTTTAAGGATAGATTTCTATACTAAGATGTAGCCTCCCTTCATCCCATGTACCATAAGGAGTTGGAATTGTAAAGTCCATTTGCAGCTCACAATCCCTAGTCTCAGTTCCAATATAAACCGAACCCTGCAATGTCATTGAATGAGAATAATAATGGTTATCTGGATAATTGAAATCCTCATTTGATAATTCCATATGAGCACCCCAATCATACAAAGTTACGCCTCCATCACCGAAAGCATTATGCACTCCTGGATAAGTTGGAAATGATAAAATATAATTGAAATAACCATTATTGGTAAATTCATAATTATAGGTTACATTACTTGGCATACTATGTGTATAAGTCTGTTTAACCACGTGATTATCCTGTGCTTTTGCAGCGGTAAAACATATTGATAATAGGAATAAAACAAAGTACTTTTTCATAGTTATTTTGGTTTACTATTGAGCCTACTCTATTAAGGGATTTTCAGCTTGCTCCTTTACTCATGATTTTTAAACATTATCATCTACTCTTAAAATATTTTAATAACCCTAAAGCGAGAAAAAAAGGGAAATGACATAAAATAAGCCACCTCCCTTCAGATATAACCCAAATAAATTAATTTGTATCCCAGTTGTATGGCAAGAACCAATCTCCTGCGAGCAGTTTTGTCCTTACCTCAGAAGCTCTTGACCTCTCGATCGGGTTGCTTGATTTAGATAGTTTTTCGTAAACTCTATCTGCGAGAATGGCAGGATCCCTGCGCATGGCTATCCTCAATAGCTGCTGCCATCTATGGCCTTCAAAAGCCAACTCCAATGCGCCTTCCTGCAAGATCAAATCCTCCGTCCAAATAACCTCTTCTTCGCCCGTCACATCCTCAGGAAGCACTACAGCAGGTAGGTTTGCCCTAGTCCTTATCCCAAGGTTTCTATACCAAGTACCTCGAAAGTAAGGGAAAGCACCTTCCCTTGCGTCAAAATCATACGGAGAAGGGTAGAACAAGGTATTCATCACCTCTGTAGCATCATGAAGGTTTTTGTTGAATCCTGGAGGGGTATATTCTACTTGTACTCCATTATTCACAAAAGCCCTTGCCAACCTGCTGAGCCCAGGAAGCGAACCTCTATTGGTTGCCTCTGCATATTTCAAATGAAGAGATGCAGCCCTTTCCAAAAACCACCTCCCATTTTGTATCAAGGGTGCTGTCAGCCCATTGTAGTTGAAAGTATATTTCCCAACCTCCGGGTATGCAGTCTCGTAGTTTTTGGTGGACAGCCTACCACGTGCATCAAATTCAAACCTGTTGTTTTGTACTTGACTATCCCAAGCATCGATCACAGCTACTGAAGGACGCAACTTGTATTCACCCGCACCTTCATTGGCAAATAGTCTGATAAAAGGATATGTAGGTGCAAATTGACTGTCAAAGTGCATCGCCCAAACCCATTCGTAATTGTATGGTCCATCTATGTTTCTTGCAAAAATCGATCTCCATCCATTGTTATTGGTGTTCACCAAAGAGTTGATATCATCAGCTTTGGTATATAGCACAGAATGAATTGAATTGGTCCCCCAAGTGATTCTATAAGTATCATAGTACAATGTTCCTGCAGTATCACCGCGAGGAGTTGCTGTCTCCATCACAGCCTTGTAATTCTCAGCTGCCCTTTCATAGTTCCCTTTCCAAAGATTCAGATCCCCCAAAAGCATCCGTTTATTGATAAAGAATTTAGCCGTAGCATAACCATCAGTACCGAAAGTGAGGTCAATATTATTTGGGTAAATATCCAAATACGGAAGTCCTTCTACGGTATTGATTAACTGGTCCAATAAGGCATCAAATTGCAATCTTGGAAACAATGATGGATTGTTCACATCATTGATTGAAGTAATCGTGCTAGTCACATAAGGAACCGTACCAAAATGGATTCCCAACTGAAGATAAACCCAAGACCTTACGGCAACGATATCGGAAATGCGTTGTTCATACTCACCAACTCCTATTCTATTTTCTTCCCGCATCTTTCCAAGACCTTCCAAAGCATCATTACAATTTAATACCACCCTATAGAATGGCTTTGGATCTGCATATTTATTGTTGTCAGTTGCCCTTACATTGTGGCTGCTGATAGCGATCAATTCGGCATCAGCATTCATGGTTGGCTCCATCAAATCCGCCCGAAGCTCATTGAGAACCACATATTGCTCTGCTAATTGCATCAATTGTCCATAGATCCCAATTACCGCCACATCCGCATCAAACTCATTTTGGTAATGCCTGTCTTTGTCAAGATCCAATTTGGGTTCTACTTCCAGCATATCCCCACAAGCCATCATTCCAAACCCTAAAGCGCAAGCTATTGAGAGTTTTTTGAAAGGAGTGATCAGTGCAAAAATTCCTTTGTTAAGTCCTGATGTTGAAATCATCTCTATATTTTTCATCAGCTTTTCGTCTAGTTGTTTTCTAAAATTCTTCATCATTACAAGCCAATTTTAAGTCCGAGCAATACACTGCTGAAAGTAGGCATCAAACCATAATCTACCCCTTGACCAAACACACTTCGTGTGGCACTAAACTCTGGGTCGTATCCCAGATAATTTGTCAAAGTGAACAGGTTTTGACCGGAACCATATATCGTTAGGTTCTTCACCATTTTTCCATCGATAGGAATATTGTAGGTGATATTGATGGCTTTCAGTCTCAAATAAGACCCATCTTCGATCCATCTGTCAGAGAACCTGTTGTTGCCATAAGGATCTCCGAAAGACATCCTAGGCATATCAGTGACCTGGCCTTCATTCCTCCACCTGTTGTTCACGGAGATCAATTGGTTGTCAAAATTCGTCATCGACTCCAGCTGATGTCTTTGGTAATTGTAGATGTCATTTCCTAATGAGAAAGTAAATGCCGCATCAAAAGTAAATCGTTTGTAGGCCGCATTGAGGCTGAACATCCCGAAAAGATCCGGATTGGGATTGCCAATGATCTGCTTATCATTTGCATCAATAATCCCATCACCATTGGTATCCACAAATCTCACATCACCAGCCCTGAAAGGCATCAATGTACCATCCGCAGCCCTGGTTTGCAATCCCGAGGCGTTGGCTTCCGCAGTCGTGCTAAAGACACCATTGGTCTTGTAGCCATAGAACATCGCTGCAGCACTTCCTTCTCTGGTGATCACTTCACCATTTCCCACTGGTGTCAATCGTTGCTGATAAGGCAATTCTGTCATTTCATTGATATACCTTCCCAGAGTCAAGCCCAAATCCAATTTCAATTCCCTGTCCCAAACTCTTGAATTGACTGCAAAATCAATCCCCCTGTTGGTCATGGAACCTGAGTTGACCAAGAAAAAATCCAAACCAGTCGCTGCATTGAGAGGCTGGAAAGTCAATAGATTGGAAATGTTATTCTGGTAGAAATCAATGCTGAAAGTCAATTTTTGGTTGAAAGCGGCAACGTCTACCCCTACATTGGACTTTTGGTTGGTTTCCCACTGTATCTCCGGGTTGGCAAGGTTTGACCTGATCAGCCCCTGCATACCTAATAGGTTACTTCCTCCATACAATTGGAAAGAACCATAATTTCCTATTCCATCATTGCCCGTGATCCCAAAACTTGCCCGCAACTTCATTAAATCCAACGCGGAATTGGCCATGAAATTTTCTGAAGAAATCAACCAAGCACCACTTACGGAAGGAAATACCCCAAACTTGTGCCCAAACAAAGCGATCCCATCCTGTGCTTCTTTTCCGATTCTGGAAGAACCATCCACGGACAGCACGGCATTCAAGAAGTATTTGCTCATAAAGTTGTAATTGGCATTCGCATAGTAACTCATCCATGCCCAGTCCGAAGCTGCACCAGAAGCCCTGTTCAAATTCAATACACCTGATTCCAAAGTGATCAAATCATCAGTACCTGAATTGAAAGCCAAACCTCTATCTTCTTCGATATTGTTGTTTTGGTATCTAAACCCAAGACCTACATTTAGATTATGGTTATAATCAAAAATCTTGTCATAGTTCAGCCTTGTATCACTGTAGCTGGAGGTCAATCTCTGCACTTGACCACCCATTCTATTGGTAATCAATGCATTTGGAGTGATCAATTCTTCTACACCAAGACTTGGGACAAAGAAAGATTCACGAACCTGATCCAAGGTCAATCCATAGAGTGAGGTGATGTTTAGGTTCTCGTTAAATTCATATTTGGCATTGAAAGAGCCAAAGAACCTGAACCTTCTATTTTGTCCCTGCATATTGTCATAAATAGCCATAGGATTGGTTTTTCCAAACTCATCTACATCGGAAATATTTGGTGAAATCACCCCATCTGCGGAGAAAATATTTGGTGCAAGGAATGGTGATTTTATCAATGCTGTATGGATAGGTGACACCGTTTGTGTACCTTGTCCATACATGTATTGATTGGCTATGGCATAGGCAAATGACATATTGGTACCGGCAGAGAGTTTCTCTGTGATCTTAAAATCGCCATTGAACCTTACACTTGATCTTGAGAACACATCATTTCCAATAATCCCCTTGCTATCGATATGCCCCAAAGAAAGTGCATAGGTTGCGATGTTGTCACCACCCGACACTTTGATGTAGTAATTCTGATCAAATGATGAATTCATTACCAAATTTTGCCAATCAGTATTATTTTGGTAATTGAAATACCCAAGTGTATCCTGCCTTTCATTCATATAGGGGTGCAACAAAGCTTCTCCTGGTGTCAATCCGCTGCTCAGCAACATTTGTGAAAAATAAGGCCTGTACTCACCGGCGTCCATTACTGGCAATCTCCTGGGACTCATATTCACCCCCCCATAAGTATGGAAATCGATTTTCGTTGTCAGACTTTCTGCCCTTGAGGTAGTGATCAGGATCACGCCATTTGCAGCTTTGGTACCGTAGATAGAACTTCCGTCCTTGATAAATGTCACATCAGCGACATCCTTGATATCGATCAAAGAAAGTGGATTGGAGAAGTAGCCGTCAATGATGGAATTATCATACTCATTCATATCATAAATCATCCCATCGACCACCACCAAAGGCTGTGTATTGGAATTCAAACTGGACAGACCCCTAATAAAAGTATTGGCACCCATTGCCAATGTACCTGATCTCCTGATCATATTCACACCAGCGGCACCACCTTGCAGGGCAGTCTCCGGAGAAACGGCGTTCATGGTCCAGGAATCCCTCAAGTTTACCGTAGATGTAGCTTCGGTATTGTGGTTTTCGAAAATCCTTCTGTAGGGAAGTTGTACTGTATATCCAGTTTTGGTCAAATCAGCATCTGTCAAGCTGATTTCCAATTGTTCCAAACCCTTAATTGGGATTTCCCTGATGACTTTGTCATCCCAGCGGAGCTGGATGGTACTTTTCAGTGAAGAAACCAGCAATTCAAACGCACCCTCTGAGTTGGTAAAGGTGGAAGTGAATTTTCCAAAAGAGACCCCTACACCTTCTATGGCTTGACCGTTGCTCTGATAGGTGATTTTTCCTTTTACCAATACCCCTTCCAGGGTTGGAGCACTTACTTCTACTACCTCTTGATCATCTTGGGCGCTTACAGGAGTTCCTGTGAATAGCCCAAATAGAAGCAGACCTAAGGCAAATTTTATATATGTAGTATATTTTGTCATGGTTTATAGTTTAGGCTTATTCAAATACAGGTTCCAATCTCAGGTAATCCAACACCATGGTATTCCAATCATTGTTAGTTACCGATGCTGAAGTCAAAAGCAAATTCAGGTTGCCATAAAGGTCGACTTCATATTCTCCCACAAAGACCTCCTCAAAGGTATTCCTAACTACCCACTGATAGCCAAAAGTCGGGTTGGTGATTTCGTTGATGGCAATCCTCTGCTCGTTGTCCCTTGGAATATAGTTGTCATTCACGGCTCTCCAATAGACTCTGTATTTGACAGAATGTGCTCGTGGTACACGATAGGTCAGGTGAAAACTGGCCGTAGCATGGCCTCTGACCAAGACATCCCTTCCACCGGAAGCCCAAGTTCTTGGTCTGATACTCACGAAATTGCTCCCGCCACTAATACTGTTATAATCTTCCCCTTCAATGATGATTTCTGGGATTTTGTCAGACAGCTTGAAGTCAAACTTGTCCACCATGTATATTAGCCCATTGCTGGCATTGATCTGCTCCACTACATGGGCTTGGTCAAAATACACCTCCACACTATCCAAGGAATGCATCATCGCAGGAAGCTCGGCATAATGTGCCCCTTTGAGTACCAAATCCTTGGCTACACCAAGGGTATATGCTTTCAGTACTTCGCCATCTGGAAGCGTATCTTTGTAATATACTTTTAGCTCTTCTTTGAAGCTCTCGAAAGCAGCATCCGTCAGCATTACATAGGTATAGAGAGAATCTTCATTGCTCAAATCAACTACTTCTGTCTGAAAGTAATTAGTACTCACATTTGTGATCTCGTTGATCGAAAGCATGTTCAGAATGTAGCTGTTGGTAGCATTGGATGATTTTTGCTGTATGATTTCCCAAATGTTTTCTTTGGCTTCAAGTACTCCATTGACCTTGTGCAACACCCCGTTTTTGGCAAGGATATCTTTTGAAGTCAGGTTGACTGATGCTTCGGAAGACTGAAAAGTGTTGCCATCAAAGGTATTGGTTTTCCCATTGATCATTTTGATCCTCAAAGGCTCGGAAGCATCGACCGAGAAGTTCTCAAGAAATCCAATATGGTTTCCGAGGAATTTTCTCAATGCCTCTGGATTATTTCTGACCGAAGTAGGCAAAGCTTGCAATGCAGTATTGGTCGGTGCCCAAACCGTATAGGATTTGTTCGCAGTAATCTCAGCAGCGATTCCGGATGTGCGCAACAGTTCTGCAAATTCCGTCAGCTCAGGGTCATTTTCCAAGAGCTGAACCAGTGGCTTGTCACTATCGTTTCCAGTTTGGTATCGCTCATCCCAGGGATCAGTACAAGCCCCCAAGAAAACCAATAGGATAGCATATATAAATATTTTGTTCATAACTTTCATTTTACAGTAATCAGTATTTAGATTTTTGAAAGAGATCGAATCAATCCATGAAACGCTTTCATGATTCGACCCATAAATATTGCTTGGATCAATCAGGGTAATATGCTTGACCATCCCTTCCAAACTTCGGCCATATCTGATCCATATCCTCTGGGATAAAGTGGATCATATCCAACCAAATACCACCATTTGGTCTACCATTCCCAAATACCCTGTCAAATCTGATAATTTGTTCTCCAGTAGTTGTAATATCCACTATCCCAATCAATCTGGCTACATGTCTGTCACCATTGGTTCCATTGATCAAGTAAGATTTCCAACCCCTAGCTTCCAGTTCATCTTCCGGAAGGGTTGGCGGCTTTTCTTTGGTATCAAACAACCTTGCTCCAGGAATCTCCTGCCCATTGAAACTTACCCTAGTGATACAGTTAATATCTGCTCCAATTGGTCTGTAAGCCATCCATATTTTATATCTTCCTCTTATGAGCAAAGGAGTTCGGATTTGCACCCACTCCAATCTATTTGCATTGATCTGGATTCTCATATAATCACCATGATTGAAGAATAGCTCATTTAACGGTGGAGGTACATATGAGACAAGCCCATTTACGGCACCTCCAGCCCACGACATTCTGGAAAGTTCTCCCAATCTAAAGTAATATTCTGAAGCTCCAGCAACTCTAAACACAGAAGTCAATTGCCTGATCTCAGCTTGCTCTGCGACATCCCAATAGACAGGGGTAGGTGCCCGAAGCTTGATCATAAAATGTATATCAACACTGTGTACTACACCATTGGTCACTGCAATATCACTTCTAGGTCTCACAATAGGTGAGCCTTCCTCAAGTACTCCAAAGAAAACATCTTCGTTTACCAACACATCAGTACCTTTGAGTCTGATTGTAATGACTTCATCAGGAGCCTTGGTCGCATGTGCCGTGGCAGTCAGCAAATCCGCCACAAACTTGATATCTGGCAATACATGGTAGGCTATATACAAGTTCAAGCTATCAGACAGATTCGTTGGATCATTTAGGTGGGAATACCTACTCCGCAATTCAGCGTAGCTATTGAACCCTGCTTCTGCCAATACTGCATTAGATTCGGCAAGAATAGTATACCAAGTTCCGTCCACCTCTTGGTTCAAGGTCTCATACCAGCCTGTCTCTTTTAATGCCTCTGCAAAAATCGAATAGTCAGGATTAGCTTCTAATTCTTGTGCTGCCGATCTGGTAGGTGGTGAAAGTACATTGTCAATGACATGCAAGACCCCATTACCTACAGCTACATTGCTTTCGGTGATGGTGGCCTGTCTGTTAACCCTATACACTGCCTTACCATCTATCAATTCAGCACCTGTCACCAGGTATTTCCCATATTGGGTAGGGATCTTTAGCTTGCCATCAGTAAAGCTTGCCGTGGATAAGGTATCACTCAATAAATGAAACCTTACGATATCAGCCGCTTCAGACTGTGTGAGGCTATTGAGGTTCAGACTCTTTTCAGAAAGATAAGAATCCACTGCTTCATTGGTCGGTGCAAAGAAGGTATATGTGCCATATGCATTCAGATAGGAGGCTGTATTGGATACTTCCAGTATTCTTTCTAAGCTAGAAAATTGCTCTGGATGTCTTTTGATATAATCTGTGATGTTCACATCATCGGAGACATTTACGTTTGCAGGTGGTTCAAATTCACAGGCAAACAAACCCAACATCAATAGTAGAGACCAAACTCCACTTTGAACAAGTGCTTTTTTGGTTATTTGGGAAGTGCTCATATTGTTAAATTTTTTAGGTTATTGCTCTTATCTTAGGTAATATTCATTCTGTACCAAATTAGGATTGGAATTCAGTTCCGTATTGAAGATCGGAAGGTAGTGGCTTCTGGTATCCCGCAATTGGTTGATGATAGAGTTCAGGTTTGTCACAGGGGCATTTTCTATCGCCACAGTGATCAACAAATCCAAATTGGAGTAATTATTCATCTTCGCCACCCTCAGCAAATCAAACCAGCGCTTGCCTTCGAAAGCAAACTCCCTGGCCCTCTCTTTGAGGATGTATCTCAAGATAGCGTCTCCATCTGTAGTTGTTAGGTTTTCTTCAGTTGACATTGCCGCGCCTCCTCTTTCCCTGATTGTCTCTACGATCTCCAATGCCTCAGCCCCTCTATTCAGTTGGGAAAGTGCTTCTGCCTTCATCAGCATCACATCCGCAAGCCTGTAGACAATCCAATTGGCAAAGGATTCTGTTGCAACCCTTCTTGTATTGGGACCTAGACTGGTGTATTTGAAAATCTCACCAGATGTCTTCAATGAAGCATCTATGCTTCTCAAATCTATGTCTTCAGGCTGCTCTGGGTTAAAGCCAAATACATCTGACAATACTGAAGGGTAAGCTATAAATCTTCTTCCCTGATCCATGCTGAACATCTGAAAAAATGGATTATTCTGTGGGGCTTGGTATTGGATTTCGAAAATACTCTCTACAGAATTCCCTTGGATAAACAAGGCTCTTGCCCATTCTTCCTGGGGAACCAATCCATACGGACCAGCCAAAACCTTGTCAGCGGCTTGCACTGCCAATTCATAATTTTCCATCCAAAGATGGACATCTGCCTGCAATGCATTTACCGCATACTTGGTCATTCTTCCTTTGGAAGCAGCATTGCTTTCATGGCCTTCATATATATCCACCTCAGCAAGATTCAAATCCTCCAATATTTGGGAAAGCACAGCTTCTTTGGAAGATTTTGCAGGTGCCAATTCATCTTCATCTGTATCCACCGCATCGATGACCAAAGGAACTTCTCCGAAAGTACGGACAAGATAGAAGTACATCAATGCCCTCAGTGCCCTAGCCTCTGCCACATAGTTTTTCATATCTTCTTCCCTAAAAGTCTGATCTGTTTCCAAAGCCAAATGGGCATAATCCACTACGAGATTACAAAGATTGATCGTACCATAGATGGAGGACCAATCAGTAATATTATTTACCGGCTGGATATTGCCAAAGATGATCTGGGTGTCGTTGAAATTCGCCCCTTGGTTCAAACCCACCATATAGGCTCTCAATTCTCCCCAAAGGAACATGTTTTCGGTAACATGGCCCCCACGGAAATTCCCTGTCATAGATGCGTAGGCCCCAAACATGGAAGCTCGTACCTGCTCCTTGGTTTTCCAATAGTCCTGCTTGACTACACCATTGATAGGCCGCATATCCAACCAGCCATCACAGCCTGTGCCCAAAGTAATGAGCAAAGCAATCATGAATGTATTTATATATTTTTTCAACATGATAATTTCTTTTTAAATGTGATTCGCCTACTTAAAACCTTGTGTTGATTCCCAGTGTGAAAGTCTTCACTGGTGGAGTCCTCGCAACATCATATCCAATTTGGAAAAGCCTATTGGCATTGTTGCTTGTCATCCCAACCTCTGGATCCTGTCCAGTGTAATTGGTCCAGGTGAATAGGTTTTCAGCTGTGATATAGAAGCTAAGGTCACCGAGTTTTGTCCTATCCAAGAAAGTCTTCGGCATCGCATACCTTACCGTGAATGTTCTAAATCTAAGGAAAGATCCATCTTCAACATACCTGTCGGAGCCCAGCCAGTTGTACCCCGTTCTGATCAATGCCCTAGGCATGTCTGTTTCATCGCCCGGATTTCTCCATCTGTTTAGGGTTGCGCTATTCTGGTTGTTGTAGCCGTACATGTTCTCTGTGTCCATCTTTGTTTTGTTGACGATAGAGACACCATATCTAAAATTGAAGTAACCTGAGACCTGAAGGTTTTTATACCTCACCCTTGGTCCAAATCCACCAAAGAGCTTAGGGTTTGCATCCCCCAACCAGACCAAATCCTTGTAATCAATATTCCCATCGTTGTTGATATCTTCGTATCTAGCATCTCCAGGTTGGAATTGATAGTTTGTATTCGGATAGTTAAAAGCCATTTGGATAGGATCACCGTTTGGTCCTATGATGGCATTGCCATTCGCATCCCTTGCAATGGTGGCTTCGCCGTCTTTGTAGACACCTTGGTATCTAAATCCGTAGAAAGACCCCAATGGCTGGCCAGTTTGGATATTGATAAAGTAGTTGCCGTTGAATTGCATCTGCTCCAAGTTATCAGTTTGATAAAGCTCACTGATTGATCTGACGATGTTCTCATTGCGAGCGATATTCATGTCGAAATTCACCGTCAAATCCTTCGATCTATGCAAAGTCGTAAATACCGAAAGCTCATAACCTTGGTTGTCCATGGAGCCAATGTTCATATTGACACTGGTGAATCCTGTACTGCTTGGGATCCTCAGGTTGTCAAGGAAAAGATCGGTAGTTCTATTTCTATACACATCCAATGCTACATTTATCCTGCTTTTCAATACTTCCAGATTCAACCCAAAATTGATCTGGGAGACAGTCTCCCATTTGAAATTGGTCAGTTCCAGACTTTGTGGAACAATACCTGCCTCTCCAAGGTAATTCCAAGGAAGGTTGGCATAGGTACTGAAATGTAGGTAATCTGCTCTTGGTGTATTGCCACTTTGGCCATAACTTGCCCTCAAGCTCAACTCATCAACGAAAGTCTGGTTTTGCATAAAATTCTCACCGGAGATTCTCCATCTACCAGAGATACTTGGAAAAGTCCCCCAACGGTTGTTCGAACCAAACTTGGAACTGCCATCTCTTCTAACCGCTCCATTGACAATGTACTTGTCCCTATAGCTATATTGGAAATTGGCCACTGCACCTATACTTCTAGATTGGCTGGTAAATGTGCTTAAGAGAATGTTGTTGTCCCTAGTGACAGAAGCCGGATCCCGAAGGAATGATGAAGGAGAATTGCTAGACTGTACTATATACCCATCATTTCTCTGATCCCAAGTTGTAAACAACAACATGGCCATCAAGCTATGGTCTTCATTGAACTCTTTGGTGTAATACAACTTTGTAAAAGTCTGGGTGATCAGTTGATCTGAATTCTGGTTGCTGGCTTGGTTCACATTCTGATCCCTCATAGGCAGACCAGAAACAGTCTGTGGAAGGAATCTTTCCGTAATACTGTTGTTGATATCAAAGGCCACATCAGATTGGAACATCAAGCCCTCCAGGATATCGTATTGAATGGTGAATTTTGGCATGATCCGATTACTCACCACCACATTTTGGGCTTCCCTTGCCATGGCTACAGGGTTGTATGTCCCCGGGAATCCACCTTGGATGTTGAATGCAGGAGCAAAATAGTTCGGAGTTCTATTGCCATAAATATCATATTCATAGATCGACATGTTTGGCATTCTGCCATAAGCCACGTTTCTTACCCCATCCTGATTATCACGGTTATTTACCCAGTTTCGGGTCACTTTGGAATTGGTATAGGCCAAATCTGTCAGAATCCTGATTTTGCTGGACACAAAGTAATCGAGTGCGATCCTGGTTGAGAACCTGTCAAAGCCCGTTCCCACCGTGGTACCGGCGGAGTTGTTTTTATTGACACCTACTCTGTATCTTGTTTTTTCGCCACCACCTGACAAGGCGATGTTGTGGTCCAACATATAGCCCAATTGTGTGATTTCATCAATCCAATCAGTATTGTTATTATAATTGTAGAAATAATATGGATCACGGGGATCGTATGAAAACTCCTTGGTATTTTCAGTATTCAAAGGGATTCCAAAGCTGTTCATAAAACCTTCTGCGATCAAGGTAGAATATTGGTTACCGTTGAGCATTGGGATTTGGTCAGGTTGTTGTGTCACCGCACCCCTGAAGGAGTAATTGATGGTCGGCTTTCCCTTAGCTCCCCTTTTGGTCGTGATCACCAATACGCCATTGGAACCCCTAGTACCCCAGATGGCTGTAGCAGCTGCATCCCTGAGTACAGTGATGGATTCTATATCTGCCGGAGCTACATTCAACAGCTGGGCATATTCCTGCTCATTGGCATTGGCAAAGTCAAATGAGGAAGTTTCTGTCTGAAAAGGGATTCCATCTACCACAATCAAAGGCTCGGAGGTAGAGTTGATGGAAGTAGTTCCCCTCACCCTGATGGACATCCCTGCACCTGGGTCACCGGAATTGGAGACAATATCCACACCCGCCATTCTTCCCTGCAGGGCCTGATCAATGGACAGTGCGGACATTTCCCGAAGCAATTCAGCATCTACCGTAGAAGTAGCAGAGGTCATTTGTCTGGGATCGATTTTCATCATCCCCTGATCGACATATTTTCTGGCTGTCACTTCAGCCACGTCCAAATCACTGATGTCCGAAACCAGGGTAATATTGATTTCTGACCTATTGTTGATGGGGATAGTTTGGGTTTTGTAACCTATAAACGAGACCCTCAAAAGGTTATCCTTGCTATTGACTCTCAGGGAAAAATTTCCATTGACATCAGTCGCCATTCCACGAATCGTCCTCTCATCCCCTTTATCAATCTCCATGATCGTAGCTCCAATGATGGCAAGCCCATCGTCTTTGTCGATGACCTTACCTCTCACTATCTCAGTGACCTGCTGTGCAGCAGCTGTATGGAATCCTGCTTCCGGTAGGAATATACAGAACCCCATGACTACCCAAAGCACCTTTTTAGTAAAATTATACATATAAATATCTTTTAGTTTTGGGATTATTGATTAATATTCGAGGACTCTGTCCAATTGGTGAATCACAGCCCTATTGGCAAGCACATTACTTTGGGGAATAACCACATTGGCTATATTTCCTTTGTTGTCCCTTACAGTCATGGTAAATGGAGGGTTGTTTCCATTGGCGCTGTTGTCAATGATCACTTTCTGCGCTTCCCCATCCAATGTGGTATACAGGGTATTGAATTCTTCCCCATTTGGATTGACGATCTTTTTGCCGTCAGGCACAATTGTATTCCTTGGGACGAAATGATACTTCAAAAAAGTAGCTATTTGCTCTCTCTCCAATTCAATCCCTGTGAAAGGATCTGCAGGAAGCTTTCCATCAACCACAGCTTGTTCTATTGCAGCATTGGAGGGAGCCAATACGGTGAAAAATGCCCCTGAACCAACCCCTTCAATCTGCAAAGTACTGGCATTGTAAAGCAAAGAGCCTCTCAAATAATCAGCAAATCTAGAAAACTGAGGTGCATCAAAAATACTCTGCGCCAAGGTTTTTTCTGTAAATTTCAACAAGCCATTGACATACAACACGTAGCCATTGTTGGCCAAATGAGACTTGGAAACATCAAAGTCCAAAGCTATTCCTTCGTCTGCATTTCCAGAGGCATAGATTTGGTTGTTTTCTATCCTTACATATTCACCTCCATAGGTCTCAAAGATTTTTGGTGTACTGAGGTCAGCAAGCTCAGACGGGTCATTGACTTGGATCATGGACAATTCCAGCATTCTGTTGATGCGGTCAAAGGCCAAGTTGGCCACCCCATTATAAGTCCACTCTACTGGTGTGCCTGGATTGTATTCAAAGCCGGCATCTACGATTTGTTGGTTGGACATCATGATCAAGCCAAAATTCTGCCCGGGGGAAGAAATTGTAAATCTATAATTCCCCAACAAAGTTCTCATGATACTGTAAGCAGGATTCAAATAGGGCTTGCCATAGACTGAGAAAAAGAAATTCCCTTCTTGAACCCTATTGGTACCGTAAAACAAACCATTGCTGAGAACTTTCTTATCGGTAATATTTGTCTCTAAATCAAATCTTGCAGCTTCACCCAGCCCATTGGCATTATCTCTGAACTTGCTCGGCCATACAGCAGCCTGGAACATATGCATGTTCACAAAATCAAACATGATTTCACTAGGAACATTACTTAAAGCACCATAGTTTTCCAAAAGAATTTCATCCAAAAACTGCTGCAAAGGTCCATTTTCCGGTGCGAAAAGCGTCCAAGAATCAGACTGTGCATCGTTGACATTTGCCCTTAGGAAATTTTCATTGTTTGGCGCAAAGGCATACTGTCCAGCATATGATTTGACATGAACTGGTCCCAGTAATTGTTGCAAGGCACCATATCTTTCCGTTAACTGTGGATATGATTCAGAATCATAGTTCACTGCCGAATTGTTGGCTCTGCTCCTATATTCCATTTCCACTATGGATTTGAACAAACTGTATTCCGGCTTACTGGAAAGGTAATCTTCAATATTCGGCAAAGGCTCAATCACACGATCCAGCACGTGGATGATTCCATTCTCAGCACGTACATTGGAAATCGCTATGTTGGCCCTATCTACTTGAGCTCCCGAAAATGTCCTGTTGTAAAATGCCTCGATATCCTTGGCTGTGATATCTTTCTGTCTCAGGTAATGGTTCAAAAAGTAAGGAACATGCTTGTTGTTGTTGTCATTGATGGAAAATGTCCCGATCCCATTCCTATTGGTTCCGATCACTTCCATTTGTTGTCCGTAAACATTTTTTCTGGTGACACCTTCGTAGTAGGCTGTTTTTCTTCTAAAAGAAGAAGAAAGCGTGTCATTCCCAGGACCAGTTTGGTAAAAACCCAGTGAATTCAAGTCATAGGCATTGAAAACCAAAGAGTAGGCTACCAATTTGAAAGCCGTCTCATCATCAATGTCCTGAATTCCAGAAATGCCTTTTTCAGTAAAATAGGCATCAAAAGCATCATCGTCCGGAGCGAATACCGTCCAATAGCCTGCTGAGCTTAGGGTTTCTTTGTACCCCGCCCTTTCTACCAATGCCAAATAATGGTCAAAATTCCCCTGGAATCTGGCAGAATCTGACAATACCTGATAAACTGGTCCAGCGAGATTGGCTGGTCTAGCGTAATACTCATCAAACTCTTGTTGACAGCTTATCATGGATAAACTCATCATGATTGCCAATAGAGGAAGATAAATTCTAATGGTAAATTTGTTCATATGTTATTTTGGTTTATTGAGTGTCAATGATGAACAGTTATTTTTACTACCAATCAAAGTCATGCACTGCATTTCCCTGAATGAAATAAAATTTTGCTATTTCACCTGATTTCGAAATTTATAAAAAACAGTTTTTTTTGGTATCCTGTAGTATCTGCAACCGGCGTAAAATTTATCTCACTTAACCCATCGTTTTCTACCAAAAATAATTTTGAAAAAATAGTTTATAAGAGCTTTATAAACTATTTATCAATAAATGATATAGATTCTTAAAAATAATTCAGTCTTTACACAATATTATTGATTATTTCACAATGAAATTACTTTGCGATATATAATTTGGTCTTGCTATTTTTATTTAAAAATTTTCGATTCAAGCATGTTTTTTTATCGAATCGACTGTCCGCCACTTACCTGAAATAGAAAAAAGCGACTCTTTTTTCTTTTAACTAGTGAAGTTAAACCTCCCGTACCAATGGCCCTGATATTCTTATCGGGGGAGGGAAAGGCTCCTCAGGACATTGTCAAGTCCTGAAAATAGTTGACACTTTTTTTATTGATTTTTCTTTATTTCCGATGACTATTCAATTGCCCCGTCAGGGCAACGGTGACTCAAATATTTACCATTGCATTGGGTTTCAACCCAATGTTAGTATCAGTTGCCCTTTCAGGGCATATTCTCACGTCTCTGACTTGTGTCTCACATCTCACGTCTAACCTCCAAACTTCATTAAACAAGCATCTTTGTTCGACCATTTCAGGGTCGTGGGATGCTTTACTTATCTTTTCATCCCACGGTTTCACCTAGGGCTACTGAAATGTTAAAGCTCCCGATTCTCGAGACAGGCTCTTCGGGCTTGTGTTTTCTAAATAGAACTTTGTGTCTTGATTATTTTCAATTTTGTCTTGGATCTTTGTCTCACGTCTCATGTCTTGTGTCTCAAATCTCATGTCTCTTATCACTAGTTTCTCGAATCGCACTTTTCTAAGAACTACCAATTCTCTGGCACAGGAATGACACAGATATTCATACTTCTATCATCTTCAGAGAGCATGGCAGATTGGATCTGGATTTTCGTACCCTGTGGGTTGAAAGTGGGATGGGGGTGGTCTGCAGCTGTGGTTTTGTGTCCTGTAGAGAGTACTTTCATTTCTTTTGTTTCCCTATTGATCAAGTAGAGGGTTCTGGAAAAGTCATCCCCTACAGCCCATTTGCCATCTGGCGATCCATGGACATGCCATAGCCCACTTCCGCTTTGTGTCTGACCTTCGATCCGCATCTCTCGCGTTCTGAGATTGACGATTGCAAGACCTGTTGGTTTCTCTCTCGTTCCAGAAGGACCCCATGATGCTTCTTGACCGGGGTTGGCTGTAGAAGATTCTTTAGCATCCTTTGCTTCAAATTCAATATCTCTATGTCCCATGATCGCCATGGCAACTTCATCTTTGCTGATCACAGCTTCATGTGTCACCCACTCATATTCGGACTCAGGATACAATGGTCTCAAACCCGAACCATCTTTCATCACCGTCCAAGTCCGTTGAGGAGATTTTCCTCCAGTTTCCCAACAAAAAACGATCTCGCCCCCTACCCAAGGATTGGTCTGTACATGGCCTACTTGAAAAGGAACGGCTATTACTTGAGAAATCTTCCCTGATTTCAAGTCCATGCTCGCTATTCCTCCAGGACCAGCTCCCATGTTCCTTGGTCCGAAACTCGGCTCTATCTCCACACCTTTGTCAATGTGTTTCGTAGCCTCTTCTTTGTTGATTTTGAAATAAACGCTCTTTTCATCCGCATCCAATGCCATATCTCCACCATTTCCCATGGACTTTGGTACTACACCATGAATGGTTTCATAGCTGGATTTTTTCTTTAAGCTTTTTGATTCACTGTCTGCAAACAACTTTCCCAAATCAACAGAAACCACTTCCATATCTCCTGCTTCCAGTTTTCTCATGTAGAATAGTCGCATTTCTTTGTGTGACAAAGTGAGCATTCCATCATAACCTCCCTCTGTGACTTGGACGATTTCCCCGGAATTTTCATTCACTGCCAATGCTTCACCTTTCACCCTATTTGATCTGAAAACCAACCAATTCCCATCCGCTGTCCACTGCGGATGGGTTGGGTAGATTTTCGAATCACCAGCCGGAGTACTCGTCAAAAAAATCAAGTCAACACCTGTCAGAGGATCTTTGATTGTCCTTTTCTCGGAAGGAAATCTTGTTCCTATTTGTGCATTAGCCATCTCTGGTAATGCAAGTAACATCAATAGAAACGTTATTGAATTTAAAATTTGATAGTTTTTCATTATATCTGGTTTTTTATGGGTGTTTGGCCTGTGAGAATACTCTTGGATTGGTCTGTGAGGACACAAACTACGATTCGAGATTGGTCTGTGGGGATACAGATCAAGGGTGTTAGGTTAGTCTGTGGTGACACAGACCAAGGTTGGCAGAAAACCTTGACTTTTATTTCTAGCTAGCAGCAAATTCTCACTTTTACTCTTCCTCAGTTTTGACCAGTCCTTCTGAAGTTTCACCATTGATTTTGACATTCTTGAATGTCACATCTTTGAAATGATTGGTTTTGAAATGTTGATCTACTCCGTTGATAGTGGTATTGGTCATGACGAAATTCTCCACAGGGGAGGATTCGTAAGCATTGATCATGACGGCATACTTTCCTCCATCTTCTACTTCCAAGTTATCCACATAAATATTCCTGATCGTAGGAACATGGTCTCCGGCCTCTTCATAGAACATATTGAAACGCACTGCGGCTTCTTTGTAAGTACCGACTTTGACATTACGCATATAGACATTTTCCACTGTCCCCCCTCTTTTGGAACTGGTTTTGATTCTCAAAACCCTGTCAAGGTTAGGACTGCTCATGACCAAGTTTTGCGCAAAGATATTTTTTGCCCCACCTGATATTTCGCTTCCTATCACCACTCCTCCATGGCCTTCTTTCATGGTACAACCTTCGATGACAATATTTTCAGATGGTACACCAGGGTCTCTCCCGTCCTCATTTCTCCCTGATTTGATTGCGATACAGTCATCACCGGTATCGAAGTAACAGTCTTTGATCAGCACATTCTTACACGCTTCCGGATTACAGCCATCGTTATTTGGTCCCAAAGTCTCAACACGAACACGCTCTACGGTGATATTTTCGCTCAAAATTGGGTGGATGTTCCACATGGGAGAGTTCAGCAAAGTGATGTCTTGGATCAGGATATTTTTACACTCATAGAACTGTACAAACTGTGGTCGCAGGAAATGTCCCTCGCCAAAGATCCTTTCATCCAAAGGAACTCTGTCTGCTACCATTTGGTGAAGGAGTTTGCGTGCGGGTGTTTGCGTACCCTTTCCTTCTTCCCAACCATAGTGCCTTGCCCCACACCAGTACCACCAATTCTCGATGCGTGAATTTCCGTCAAGCACTCCCTTTCCAGTCAGCCCGATATTCTCTTGTCCATTGGCATAGATAAATGGGGAGTAATTCATCAGCTCCATCCCTTCCCAACGGCTATGTACCAAAGGCAAATAATCTTCAGGATTGTCGCTGAAAAGCAAAGTTGCACCTTCCTCCAAATGAAGATTGACATTGGACAATAAGTGGACTGCCCCTGTCAAATAAGTGCCTTTTGGAACAATCACTTTCCCTCCACCAGCTTCGTTACAAGCCTTGATGGCATTTTTGATAGCCTCTGTATTCAAGAACTCTCCACCCTCTTTCGCTCCAAAATCACCAATTAAAAACTCCCGATCTTCAAATTCGGGTGCGACGATCTGATCCAAAACAGATTGGAGACCGTCCCAAGGATCAAATTCCTTTTCTTCTTTCGGCTGCTGACAGGATGTCTGAAGCAGACCAAATACGATAAATAAGCAAATCCAGTGATTTTTCATATGTTTAAAATTGTTTTTCAAAGGTTACATGATCTCGAAAACTTTTGGGATGACGATTTCATGTTTTCAAGGTTTATTTTTCTAATGCTATACATGCCATGATAAATGGCCCAACGCCTTTCGGGTCATTGGTTTTGATTTTTTCATTGATATAATAATCGTAAGTACCATCCCGATATGGATTTCCGCCCAAACCAGCTACAGCACAGACTTGATGCAAATGGATTTCCCCATCATCAGTTACCTCCACCATATTTTCGAGCATTCCTTCTAGGCAATTTTCAGCTACTTTTCTGTAAGAAATATCCAAATGTCCACTGTTTGCCCCTTTTGCCAAGGCATAAGCAAACATGGCGCTGACCGAAGCTTCCTCAAAATTCCCAGCTTCTTCTCCTTTATCCACCACTTGGTACCAAAGTCCAGTTTCGGAATTTTGATAGGGCAAAATTGCCTTAGCCAATCGTCCCAAAATACCCTGAACTTCAGCCCTTCCGGAATGTGATTCTGGAATGTAATCCAAAGCGTCAACCAATGCCATGGCGTACCAACCCATTGCCCTCCCCCAAAACTCGGGGGATTTTCCTGTATCTGGATCAGACCATTGCTGCAATCTGCTTTCGTCATATCCATGGTACAATAAGCCCGTCTTTTCATCCCTAAGATGCTTTTCCAACAAAACCAATTGCAAAATCCCCTGATCTATAGCTTCTGGTTCTTCAAACTCAACTCCATATCGGATCAAAAATGGAGTGCCCATATATGCCCCATCGAGCCACATTTGCCATGGATATCGGAGCTTGTGCCAAAATCCGCCATCCGTAGTTTTCGGCTGCCATCTCAATTGATTCCTAAGTGTCTTCAAAGCGATCAAGTACCGATCCTCTCCTGTGTTTTCATAGGCTTTGAAAAGCAACTTTCCGGAATTGATCATGTCAATGTTGAAAGTTTCTTGCTGATAGGTTTTGATTACTCCACCTTCTGAAATCATCCCATCGAGGTACTCCATGACATAGTCATTGTATTGGGTTTTGCCTGTTTTTTGGGCGAGTTTTTCGAAAGCTGTGAGCATCAGACCTTGTGGATAACTCCAGACTGGCTTTTCCATAAACTCGATCATCCAAGGTTCTGGATTTTGCCTCATCACTGACAAAGCGGTCCGCTCAGACCAACTGAGTTTATCACTGATGGTCTGTGCTTGTACAGCTCCGACCAAAAGCATACCCAAAATAAATGCTGATAAAAATCCTTTCTTCATCATTTCATAGGTTTAAGTCCTTCCCACTTGACCTGCCATTTGCCATTGTCTGGGAAGCCTGGATTAGGTCTATCAGGTGCTCCTTCCCATCCAGCAGCCATCATAGCTACCGCTGTCAGCAAACCACCATTTCCTGGAAGGTAGATCCTGAGTCTTTTATCCTGATAATTGTGTCCATTGGGTAAATAAATGTTTTTTTGCTTACCCAAAAATATAGCATCCAATGCTGTCTCAGGCATATCCAACCTCGCAGCATTCATCGCCATCATGGGATAATCCCAACCCCAAGTAGTATCCCATTGCCAGATTTCAAGGATTTTCTCCAAAGTATTCCGCATGATCTCTGGGTCAATCATATCTGTCTTGGGCAGCATGCCATAAGCACCCAATACTACCGGATGATCATGCAAGTAAAATTCATCGATGTAAGCATTTGGATGGGTAGAACTTGGCAGATAAAGCCCATCCTTGATCGGCAATGGTGCAATATTGTCCAATACTTCCTGCCATTTTGGGTTTGGAGATTCATTCAATCGCTTTTGCCAATCCAATGCTACCGTCAAACCAAAATGCCAATAAGCCAACTCAAAAGGAGGGTCATCCGTGGCATTGGCAGGGAATAATTCTTGTGCAGGAATCAAAGGGGCGATCAAATGATACTTCCCAGTTTCTTCGCTTTTTTGGGCAAAAGAAGCCATGAAATCCGCTGTTTCGTAAACCAATTCCTTATACTTTTCCAACAAAGCCACACTGCTATCTTGGGCATAAAGCTGCTCCACAAAATAGAGAATATGCGGCTGTTGCCAAATCAAATACGCAGCAACCGAAGAAGGACTTTCATCACCATAAGGATCTGTCATTTTCTGCCACCTTGCCCCTTCAAAACCCTGACGCTTTGCGGTAGCCTTTGCCTTGTCCAATACATCAAAGTACCATGGCAAGCTCTTCTCCAACAACTCAGGTCTTCCCCATAATGGAAAATGCGCCCCATGCCACCAATGCATCTCGATGTGGAATTTTCCATACCAAGAGTTCATCGTCAAGCCAGTCTCCTGTGGAGGAAGCGAACCTGTACAGTTTACTTTGGTCAGGTATTGGGACAACACCACACGCCTTTCCAGTTCATGTGCCCGCTCGTCCGTACTTCCAGAAAAGTCGATTGCGCCACCTGAATTCCAGAATTGTTCATAACCTTTCTTGGAACTTTCGGCAGTAGCAGAGAAGCTCGGGGTATTGGTTTTTGTTTCTTTTTTTGTGAAAAATGAAGAAAATTCCAATGTCTCCGAACTTGGATCAGGAGTGAAATAATACTTATGCTTTTCTGGAGAATCCCAAGAACCATCACCTGACCAAGCCACTTGGGTAAAGTATGCAGCACTATCGAGCTTTCTCTCGAACAAAACTTCCTGTGTGGATAACTCTTTCAATTCGGTAGAATGCCGATCCTGTTTTTCCCAGTCATAACCAGGGCAAACATGACAGCCCGAACCATAAGGAAAATTCATTTTGACTTTCAATCGTCCTGCTTTTACCAATGGGGATTCGATTTTGAAAGCAACGCCATCCTGCTCTTGATGTGCATACAAAGTCACTGAAATGGGGCTGCCTTCCAGTTCATAAGTGGAAACAATCTCGCCCTTCCAAAGGCCCAAGCGTTGATTGATATTTTTCAAATCTTCAAGCTTGGCAACTTCCCCATTTTTCTTGAGCAATTCCAATCCGATGATGCCCAAATGCAATCTATGCGGACTGGTTCTGAAATAATCAGTTACTTCCTTTTTTCTACCTTCTTTGTGCTGCACGGGAAATGAAATCACCTGACCTGTGGCAGAAGTATCATTTCTCAATATTTCATTCCAGTCATAGTCTCCAGGGTTGGGAAAAGCATGCCATGCCCATTGTGTTTGGGTGCCTAAGGAAACGCCATTTTCATATTCTTTATAAAAAGTCTGCAAACCACTGACATCAACCGTGAATGCAAATTCACCATTGCCAACAGTCAGGGAAGCCAAGGTGTCAGGTGCATCCAAAATCACATCATGTCGATCCACCAGTGCTTTCCTGTCGATTTTTTCTACTGTTTTTTCCTCAGACTTTTGATCGCACGAAGTCAAACTCAGCATACAAAAAGTCAAACCGGAAATAATTGTTGCTTTGAAAATAGCAGTAAGATTAGAACAATTTCGCATAGTTGATTACTTTAAAGTTACTTCGATTTTAGCTTCCAAATGGACTACCAAATCCCGAAGGTGTTGCTCAAAGTAGGCTGCATCCTTGAATCCATCTTCGCTCAATTCCCAAGCGGCAATGGCATAGTACTCTATCGGCTCATTGTTGGCAGTTTTCATTTTTGCCAAGTAGGAATTGGTTACATTCCCTTCTTTGGGCGCCTCAATCATCTCCAGAAATTGTGCTTTGGGAAGAACCAATGCCATTCCTATGATCCATTCTTTGTCATAGCCTTGCGCATCATGCGTCATCAAGACTACCCAATCTTGGAAATCATCTATTTGCTTGATTCCTTTGTCATTGTGGATATTTACAAGACCAATTGCAATGTGCTCGTCTCCTTGCAGTCCATGGAATTTCACTTCGTTTTTGAAGCCATACATACCAGGGACGATGCTTACCTTCTCTTCTACTTTTGGATATTTCCTATCAAACGCATCCCAGTTGTTGTACTCAAAATGCATGATAGAACGCACAGGCCCTTCGGATAGAATCTTAAAAGTGGATTTCTCGATATTGTTGACAGCATCTTCTACCAAAACACCAAGTCTTGCAGGCTGATTTTCTTTGAGCAAGGTGAAGCCTCCAAGTCCAACAGAATTGCCAACAGCCAAAATATCCCTGCCCCAATCTTCCATGGTGTGGTAATTGTCTTCAACTTCCCCTTTTTCATTGACCCCTACATCTTTTGGACTGATAGCAGCTGTCTTTTTTCCAAACAAATCCTTAGAATTTCTTCCGTCAAAATAATGCCTGAAACCTACCTTGTCATTTTCCCAAGAAGGACCATCTGTCTGATATGGCTGGTACCCTATGCTTCTTGGAAGTTCATCTGCAAGCAATACATCCCCTTGTCTTGGCGTAACAGGCTGATCTATCGCATCCCTTTTACCAAACCTCACGGCTGTACGTTTATCAAAATCAGCTGCTTCATCTACCCATTCCAAGGTGAGGCTTTTCTCTTCGTCGGCACTGAAATCCACCAACAAAAACAACTGATCCCGCTGTCCGTCTCCATTGGTATCATCCATTTGGTAGGCAATTGCATTTCCTTCGGCATCAGTAATCTTTGGAAATTTCCCTTCGACTATTTCCAAATCCTGCATGTTGATTTCTACTCCTTTATCCTTCAGCGGAATTGAACTGCTGTTTTTCAAAACAATCTGTGGCAAGGACTCTTCTTCGGCAGGATTACATGCCAGCATCACTGTTGCCAGGCATAGTGTCGAGAATAGATTTATTTTTTTCATAGTTTTATATTTTCATTTTAATTAAAATGTATATGATTATCCGCTACTTTGCCAGTAATGAAGTAGGCAAACCATCATGTTGCGGATAATCGTCAACTACGCCACGGCGCACGAGTGTCAACGGTAGACTGTCAACAGTAATGAAAATCCGTTGTTGGAGAAACTTTGCCAGTTGCCAAGCAAAATCATATAATATACCCCCAACTGATACACTAATAACTTATTGACTGACAACTCTTGTACGCTCCATCACCGACCAGTCGTGGCGTAAGTAATTATTAATTCACCAATGTAACCGCCATCAGTCCAATGACCACATCCACTGAGACTGTTTTTAGACGGATTTCCTTTAGTTCTTTAGTTGCATCCAAAGGCAAGTCCAAGACTGTGGCAGCTCCCCCTTCTATTGCGTATTTTGTAAAATGTCCAATATTTGTATACTTATCATGCGGAAGGTTGGAGATTTTTCCTGTCGCCAAATGCACCCGATATGGCCTTGGGCGGTTTGTATCAAATGCCAGCCCATCCAAATAATAGTCTTGCTCTATCGGCCACCAATTTTCCGGATTGTGGATTGCCAACTTCTCAATCGACCCATCTTGGTAAACCACCTCTAGGTAGCCATTGTCAATTCGGCTTTGCATGTGGTTGGTAGTCCCTGCCATCAAGAAGTAGGCGTGGGAGGCTTTCCCACTGATAGGAATGGAGAGGGAATCAGGATAATTATCCCAAAAAGAAGTAAAGGCGATGTTGCTTTTTTCATCAGGATTGAGCGCAAAACCCAGTCCAAATGGCATGTGGATAACTCCATTATTTTGACTGGCCAGATCCCTAACGCCCTGGTCATCAATCTTCATATATGCACCAAATGAAGCCCAATCACCCAGACCCTGCTTTGGAATCTGCAAGGTGGGATAAGGCGATCTTGGACTCAAATATTCATTTTCAAAAATCTGTGTGACTGCGTCATTGAAGTGCGTGGAAAGGGCGATTGGTTCTCCAAGCTCTTGAACCTGTATATCCCAATTGATGATTTCAGCTGTATACAGCAACTCATTCCCAGCAAGTATCTCAAGCTTATTCGTACCGGGATAAAGATAATATTCCTCCAATCCCAAATCAAAAATCAATTCATATCCTTCTTCTAATGAAAAAGCTTCTTCCTGTTTTCCATTGATCTTCAATGTGAGTGCTGAGAGATCCCCAATATTGGTTTCCACACCAAAATGAATTCTGTTTTTTTGTTGAATTTCTGACACATGAACTGTAATGGGTGCCACCAGCTCTAACGCAATCGGATGCCACCATTCCAGTTTGCCTTTTTTGAGCTTGAGGAAAATCGTGAAATTTCCTTCCTTGTCTAGTGTATTTGCTTGAAGGGTGTTTCCTTCAAGTTTAGAAGAACCAAGGATTTGCTGTGGATCATTCACCTCCAGCAATTCGACGCCATCAATATTGTGGATAAGTGGCTTTCCGGCTACGGCTCGGATTTCACTTTTCTCTGTTGGGATATCTTCTCCTGACCAAGTCAGGCTGATCGTACTTTCTTCATCCAAAGGCACATCCACTTCATATTGTGGATAACCTACCACTCCATCCACAGGACTAAACCCCAAAGCAGTTCCATTTGAATCAAGAGCCTTTAATAGTTCGCTTTTTGCCTGAACAAGGAGTTTGATGTTTACTGCTTTCGAAAAATTGGAGGAGAAGGTGTATTGATCGACATTTCCAGTCTTTTGGAAATCGAATGTAAAATCAGGAATTTCCAAATGTGCAAACTCCCAATCCACAGGAAAGCCCGGCTGCACATGTATTTTAGAATTGGTCAGATCGGGATTTATTCCAAAAAGCCCTTCGATCAATGACCTGGAAGCCATTCCGATAGGATCTGCAAAATCCCTGTACAACTCTCCCCGCATGGCATCCAATGTGGATAACTGCTGAAAATTGCCCGGACTTCCACCCATGTACATACTTTCGAGCAAGGCACTTTTCCACAGCTGGTAAGCACCTTCCTTGTTATTTGCCTGCCAATAAGCCAAAGCCGTGTGAAGCGTTTCAGCCAGGGCAACATTGTTCACAGACCAAGTATAAGGCATCCAGTTTGTTGTCGCTACCACTTGGTAATCCACATTATTTTCCTGAAATCCAATGGGGATATGTGGAATCTCCAGATCTACATATTGGGTCATCAAAAAGGATTGAATCGGGTCTGGGACTTCCGAATCGAGTACATGATATACAGACCATATCCCTGCTTGAGGGTGGATTCTTTTTCCACCCAACAAATCCTTGTACTCGGCATATACTCCCTTGTCATTTTGCCAAAGCTCCCTTTCCATGGCTTGCTTGATCTTAGCAGCCTCTTCTTGCAAATGGCCTACCTCTTTCCCTATCAAGAGACCCAAGCGAGCAGCATTTTTGAACGCATAATAATTGTAAGCCGATGCATGTGCGACTCCACCGCCGTTGTATTGCAGGGCATCCGAAGCCCAGATACTCGCAAAGGCATTGTAGAGTCCATCTCCATCTGGATCAAAATTCCTCTTTTCCCAATCCAGATGACGGACAATATTTGGCCATACTTTTTCCAAATAATCCAAATCCCCCGTCCAGTCAAAATGCCTGATCAATTGGTCAAAAAAGACCTGATTCATATCATAATGATGTGGTGGAGAAGGTGGTCCCGGCCTTCTGCTGAGGTAGCCACTGTTGTAGATCGAATATCCAGTTTTTTCGATTTGCCTTCCCAAGTTCTTTTCAGGGTCGGGATCATTGCGGCTGCCATCCGGCTCCAGGTACTGGGAAGCCAAGTATCCATCAAAGTGCCTTCTAGCCCTATCATGCCAACCCAATCCATCTGCCACATAAGCGCCTCTCCAGCCGGGCAATGGCATCCGCCAAGCAACGGCACCATGTACGAAGGCAGAAACTTTCTCGTCAAAAATGGCATTACCTGCTACCGCCAAAGCGCCATCAATTGTATTTATAAATGGATCTGGTGTATTGACTTTTATCCTGTTTGTCAAATCTTTTCTTTGGACTTCCGCATTCAAAAAAAGCCTGGGAAGACTATTCGGCTCGATCTCGGAAAAACCCGGTTGATAAATCCCCAAATACACCGGAGTAGAGGTATCCGAAACCCTACCTGCCAACAATGGCTTATTTTTCGGTAAAGATTCCCACATGTCAACCGGTGACTCCAAAGTCCCAGCGTCTATTACTTTCAAAGCAATTCCTTCGGAAAAAGTGCCTAAAACTTCTTTTTGGGCATTCGGAGAACCATATGCTATACTAAAATGCTGGTTTTCGGCAATGTTGACCGTATTGCCAGTACAGTTTTCGGGATGCAAATAAAATACTGATTCGGGATCAGCACCCAAGTCCCCAGACCTGCTGAATTTCTTGCCGGAGACACCTCCCATAAATACCAAAAGATCAACTTCTTCCGGCATCCTCTCAAATTCAATTTTGAGAACAGCCCCTTCCACCTCTCTGAGCGGAATCATTTCCAGAAAAATCCTTCCATCACCCAACATAGGATCCTGAATGGTATACAGCATTTTGCCAGGCCTGTACCTTGCTTCTATGTCCGAAGCTCGAATCAGCCACTTTTCCCCATCTGGACCAATCAAAGCTAGGCTCAGATTACCACCCATTCCGGGCAGATAAAAAGCAAATTCCGGCAAATCCCCTGCTTCCACCCTGTAATCAGATGGATAACCATACAAGGCTCTATTAAATCGCCTATTGCCATTCTTTATCACAAAGTCCTTCTGGTCTGGAAAATACCTGAGGGTTCTACCTGCGTTTTGTTGGGCAACAATTTGTGCATTTTCAAGGCTACTGAAAATCAATAAACTTGGCAAAAATATCCAAAACAATGTTCTTAACGGCAAATGGATTATGGAATTAGACTTGGCCAACTTCATTTTTTGGGATGAAGTAAGCGGTGTTGTCCAAACAAAAATAATTCTACTCAGCAGTCTTAAAATCATAATGGTTATTCAGGGTATCAATCGAATTTAATTTTTTATTGGGCAAAAACCTTCCTGTAGTATCTTGTTATGAAAGAAAAGCCACCCCTGAATTACAGGAGTGGCTTGATGCTTATGTCAATGAAAATCAATAACCCGGATTTTGGGGATATTCAGAATCATTTAGATCCAGGGCTGCTTGTGGGATAGGTCTGAGAATTTTCAATCCTCCACCGATTCCTTCAAATGGATTGACACCATTGTCAAACCATTTTTGCTTGATATCCCTGTTGTAAAGGCGAGTCCTTTCGATCAATTGGCCCGTCCTCTTGAGGTCAGTCCATCTGTGGTATTCTCCCAAGAGTTCCCTTCCCCTCTCGTCGAGAATAAAATCTATATTCACATCTGCTGCAGAAATCTGCATTTGGGCTTGGCTGCCTGTTTTTGCGGCCCTTGCTCTTACCGTATTGATGCGATCAGCCGCAGTGGCCAGATCTCCCCTTTGAAAATAAGCCTCGGCTGCAATCAGGTATGTTTCGCCCAATCTAGCCAAAAACATGTCCCTGCTACTGCTACCGGCTCCAGAAAACACCGCATTCGGATCATCAAATTTCCTGACAGCCGGAGTTGCATTGTCCAGTGGAGTAGACCTGGATGCTTCCCAAACATTGGAATAAGGAATGATTTTGGTGTCGGCCCGGTTGGCAGGATCAGCCTGTCTCCATGCTGTAGTATCTGCCAAATCCCATTTCGGGGTATAATAATATTTCACCTTCAACTCGTCCCGCTCATCCTTTCTATCATAATAGTCATAATACCTGTTGTAGTACTCTATCATAAAGGTGGTATTGAACCTGGCATCATGTTCGGTGAAAAGGTCAAAAGTGTACATGGTAGGACAGAGTGTATAGGATCTATTTGGATAACCTTCCGCAGCACCCTGGCCACCCATGTATGGCCCAAAGAAATAATTCTGGATATTGCCACTATTGGTAAGGTTCGGCATAGAGGCCAGATCATACTGGATACTGAACAAAATCTCGGCATTCTCTTCATTTCCTGGCCAGAATAAGTCCTCGAAGCTAAGTGTCAAACCCTGCCCTGCAATCGCTGCATCTGCAAGGCTACTTGCCAACTCGAAATCATTGCTTGCAGCTATATCCAAGTAACCACGGGTAAGGTGGACTTTCGCCAGAAAGTGCCTTACAGCCCTCTTGCTTACCCTGCCAAATTCAGCTGCCACTTCAGGCACCAGTGCTAGCGCCTCGTTCATTTCACCAATAATAAATGCATAGACTTCCTCCTCGGAATTTCTGGTGAATTCTGTCTGTGGAGAATTGATTCTATCAGTTACGATAGCCACCCCTCCAAATTGCTGGACAAGGAGGAAATAGTAGTATGCGCGGAGAAATTTCACTTCCCCAACCCGCGTGTTGAGACTAGAGAATTCGGGTACCAATTCACCATAATAAAGTGCTGTATTGGAATGTTGGATAGCACGATATACATTGGTATAAAAGGTATTTACCTCGCCGGTGAAAGGAGTAAGGTTTCTATATTCACTGATTCCTTCTGGCTGGGCATTTCTACCCTCGACGTACATATCAGTGCCGGCATTATATACCCACGGATCTCTATGTACAGGTCTCAAATTGCTGTAAACTGCATTTACCAAACTTTCAAAACCTTCTTCTGTAGTGAAGAACTCATCTGCCACTACGTTCGATTTGTTCTCCTCATCCAATAGTCCATGGCAGGAAGCAAAGACCATTGTCGCAAATAAAACTATATATTTTATGGATATTTTTTTCATCGCTCTCAATAATTAGAATTTCACATTCAAGCCAAACTGATAAGTTATAAAGCTGTTACCACTGGATCCAAGTCCGGCACTCGCCCATTCTGGATCAAAGCCTTCATACGGTGTCCAAACAAATGGATTGGTTACATTGGTATAGAGTCTCAAAGATTGGATTCTATATCTTTCCAAAAATTCCTTTGGTACGGTATATCCCAAAGAAATATTTTGGATTTTCACAAATGAGGCATCCACATAATCTCTAACAGCACCCCAGTGAGGGCCTCCGTTTCTTGGTTGTGGATAGGTATTTGAGGATCTTGCCGGTGTCACGCCATTTTCAGGCATATAGTAATCCACATTCAGCTTGGATCGACCCCTATCATCCCAATTAAGAAACTCAGAATGGAATGGACTTCTCACCTGAACTCCCTGTCTGGAAAATAGAGACATATTGAAATCAAAGTTTTTGTAAGTCAAGTTTGTAGAGAATCCACCTGTCCATGATGGAACGGGATTGCCAATGATTGCTCTGTCATCCCCATTGATCACACCATCATCATTGAGATCTACAACCCTAGCTTGGCCCGGCAATTGCCCATAGCTCAAGGCCTGCTCACGCTCAGATTCTTGCCAAATCCCATCAAAAATAAAGGTATAATTCACATTCACCGGCTGTCCGATAAACCATGCATTCCCTATCATATCTTCTTTGCCATTGATCAGTTCTTCAATTGCATTTCTGTTTCTGGCAAAATTGAAAGTGGTCGTCCATACCAAATCCCTGGTGGAGACATTGACGGTGGTCAGACCAAGTTCCACTCCTTTGTTTCTTACCGAGCCAATATTGGCTGTGATTGAGCCCCAACCTGATTCTCTTGGCAAAGCCCTACTCATCAATAGTCCATCAGACAGTTTGTTGTATACATCGATCGTACCTGTGACACGCCCTTGGAATAGGGTATAATCCAAACCGGCATTGACTTCCCTACTTTTTTCCCAAGTCAACAATTCGTTGGTAATCCTATTTGGGACATAACCCAGCCCCAACTGTCCTCCGAAGTCATATTGCCATGGAGAACTTAGATTGGCCTGGGTGCCATAAGGTGAGATATTGTTGTTGTTTCCCGAAAAACCAAAACTAAGACGTGCTTTTAAGTCGTCCAAGAACGAAATGTCCTTCATAAATGCTTCTTCAGATAGCCTGTACCCAATAGATGCCGATGGGAAATTTGCCCATTGGTAACCCGGTGCAAGTTTGGAAGATCCATCTGTCCTGGTAACAGCGGTAAATAGGAACTTGTCCTTATAGTTGTAATTCAACCTAGCCATATAAGAGATGATGGCCAATTGGCTAAAACCACTTCCTACAACCAGTTGGTCTCTTGGACCAGATCCAAGATTGTAAAAGGAAGAATTGAACGGAAGGTTGTTGGCTTCGATGTTGCCAAACTCATTCCTCTCAAACCACACACTGTGGAGTCCTGTAAGTGTAAAATGATGGTCGCCAAAAGATTTTGTAGCAGTAATCTGGTTGTCCCAGTTGTAGGAGAAGGATTCATCTCTATTCATTCTGGCGGAAGGCAACTGCTCCCCTCTGGCTTCTGTAAGTGAGCCAAAATATCTACCTGTCCGCTCATGCTTGATTCTTGGAGCAAAAGTTGATCTGACACGCAGCCAGCTAATCGGAGAATACTGTAGGTATAAGTTACCAATCCCAAAAGTCCTCCTCATATTATTATCAACATTTTCATTGTCGATAAGAGGGTTGACAGAGCTAGTAAAACCTAGGGCATCAAACTGACCCGGGCGGAACACCAAATTGCCTTCATCATCATATGGTGATACCAAAGGAGACATTCTGTAGGCATTGGTCACCGCTAAGTCACTACCCAATTCCCTTTCCACCATAGAAATATTGAAAGCCATACCCGCAGACCAATTTTCATTGATTTTATGGTCAACACTGGCTTTGAAGTTAAACCTGTCATAAGACTCTCTGGAGATATTTCCCTTTTCATTTTGGTAACCTGCCCCAATTACATAATTCATCCCATTGTTCCCTGTACCGGATACATTCAACCAATGGTTGGTTTGGATTCCTGTCTGAAGAAGGATACTATGCCAATCTGTGTATTCCCTGTTGGCTACTCTCCTGGCAAGGGTAGGACTCACAGCAAGTCCACCAATAGTATTGTCAAATTCCCTTCCTGCCAACATTTCAGGAGTGATAAAGGCATTTTGCCTGTATTCCCACCAATCGTCACCTCCCATGAAGTCCGGCATACGGGCATTCTGTCTTATACCCACATATCCTTCATAGGAAATGGAAGTACTTCCCTTGACACCAGATCCACCTTTGGTAGTTACCATTACCACACCATTCGATCCCCTAGAACCAAACACTGCCGTAGAAGCAGCATCTTTCAGGATATCGATTGATTCAATGTCGTTTGGGTTTAGGAAATCTATCCCTCCAACCAACACACCATCCACTACATAGAGAGGTCCTCCACCAGCAAGTGAGTTTTGGCCACGAATCTGTATGTTGAATCCGGTACCTGCACGGCCAGACGATGCTGATATATCAACACCAGCTACTTGACCCTGTATACCCTGGAGCGGATTCACTGTACCTCTTTGGGCTATAGCATCCCCTTTGACACTACCGATAGCCGAGGTGATTTCCGCCCTACCTTGCGAGCCATAGCCCACCACAACTACCTCTGAAAGTTGCTCGATGTTAACTTCCAAAGTAATGTTGAATTCAGTTCTGTTCCCCACAGCTATTTCCTGATTATTGAAGCCTATCGATGAGAAAACCAAAACAGAAGCATCAGATTCAACAGAAAGCCTAAATCCTCCATCTACATCGGTAACGGTTCCATTGGTGGTGCCCTTCTCCAATACGGTTACTCCAGGCAAACCCATGTTGTCTTCACTTGATATTACCTTCCCATAAACGGTCTTTTCTTGATAGTCTTTGGGTGATAGCTCTGCATCAGACACAGAAGCAGACAAGTTTTGTGCAACAAAAAAGGACAATAGCAGAGCTATTGCCCCTAACTTCAATTGATCATAAAAACAGACGAGTCTTCGCCAATAGTGGTAAAATTTTAATTTTTCCATAATTTTCGGGTTTAATAATAATTGATTTTAGACAGAAGCATGACCAATCAAAAATGCAACTTTGCGCAATAAATTGCACAATTTTGCATGATTTCAATCTTATATTCCAATTTTAATGTTATAAACAAAATTTTATTTCAGCAACCTGTAGTATCCTGTTTATCAAGAAAAACATGCCTGATTATCCACCCTTTCTACATCATTACAGCCGATTGCTTACATGTTTTTTGGACGCCAATCCTCTGTGTTTCACTTGATTTTTAAAGCACATTTTATATGGATCCAAACAGGATAAAAAATTGGGATGAAACAAAAAAAAACCACACCGCAAAGAGGCATGGTTTTCCAAACTAATTAACCCTATATATTAAAACATTAAACTTCTATTATTGCTTTAGAAATGTTTTCAATTTTATCACTTCTATTCCTGCATCGATAACCGATCCGACACCGTGCTTTTCATTTGGCCTGGCCGGTCTTGTGTAATAAAACCGGAGATCATCGCTGATTCCTGTTCCCACACAAATATCCTTCACCTGGCCATCTTCTGTAATCATTATTTTTTTCAATCCATCCCAGCCCTTCAATGCTACAGAAGCATAGCGCTTATCTATCCAGCCTTCGGTAATCGCTTTTGCAAATCCCTGCACAAACATCGCCGATGCGGAAGTCTCTTGATAGGAATCGTTCTTGTCCAGCAGTTGTCTCCAAAGACCATCTTGGTCTTGGTGTCTAGACAAGCCTATCAATTGTTTTTGAAGATTTTTGATCACTTTTTCTTTTCCAGGGTAGCCTTCTGGCAGTCTTTCCAACAAGTGTATCTGTGATAGCACCAGCCAACCATTGCTTCTTCCCCAATGTGCTACACCATTTTGTTCGCTATCTGTATAATAACAATGGAAGTACAGGCCATTATGTGGATTCCAAAGGTATTTGTCAAAATTCAAGACTTGATTGATTGCATCATCGAAGTATTTGTTTTCTCCAGTGTAAACAGCCAATCTTGACAAAAAAGGAACACTCATGTACAAATCATCTGCCCAAAGTGTCATTTCCTGTGGAAAAGTCCTTACCAATGTTTTGTCAAACAACCTCTCTTGCCCATAAGTCAGGCGCTTTGCACCATTCTCGATGTATTGCTTGTAGTCGGCATTGTCATCTTTTTCCATCAACTCCAACATGCTGGCCGAAATCGCCCCAAAATCATCCAACTCCAACATCGTCCAAAGCTGTCCCAAAGGATACTTGTGGTGTGGCCTGTCATTTTTGAACCTGTTTTGGAAAAACTGATAGTTCTCAAAACCATGGGCTACATGGCTCTTTGCAAAATCATAATATTTTGATTCTCCAGTATGGGAAGCCAAATGCATCATGGCTAGGTTGATTACACCATTGGTATAATGCCACTCTCCATATTTGGAGGCAAAGGTTACCTCCCTTTCTTTAGGAATATCTTTGTATGAAGCAAAGTGTTTTCCAGCTTCATCAACAAATCCCAATTTGTTTTCGGAAAGAATAAAATCAGCCACCTTCCGAACGACCGCTATATCGGAGTCCTCATTAGACTGCTGTGCAAAAACCTGCACTGACGAGAAAAAAACTACGAGAATCGCTGTAAAAGCAGATTTTGAAAATACTCTGTATTTCATGTTGAAAGGTTATCGGTTTATATTTCCCCCCTATCAATGCTCTCATTGAATGGGATGTAGCTGTTAATTATATCGAAAATTAACGCTCTGTTTTTAATTTCCTATCCTGTACTTACCCGAACGATAAAATTGATCTTCAAGAACTTCACAACCTCACTGCTGTGTCCTGCTTGGGTTTACGTAAATGTAATTTTCCTTGTGGAATAGAAAAGATTGCTTTAACCTTATGGTCTCAAACAACCTTAAACCTATGAAGACCATTGCCCTTTTCACTTTAATTTCGATCATCACACTTACAAGCTTCAATTGCGCTTCAGTCGAACCTGATGTATATGTATTTTCATATTTTACAGGAAATGGGGAAGACGGCCTTCACTTATCCTATAGCATGGATGGGTTGCACTGGGAATCCCTGCAAGATGGAAAATCCTTTCTCACGCCTACCGCAGGGGATGACAAGCTGATGCGCGATCCCTGCATCATCAAGGGAGGAGATGGCTTGTATCATATGGTTTGGACCGTAAGCTGGAACGAAAAGGGGCTTGGATATGCTTCCTCTCCCGACCTGATCCACTGGAGCAAGCAAAAGACCATTCCTGTCATGGCGCATGAAACAGGGGCTAGAAATACTTGGGCTCCTGAAATATATTATAATGAAGAGGGAGAGTACTATATGATATTCTGGTCTACGACCATCGAGGAAAAATTTCTGGAAACACAATCGAAAGAAGAGAGTGGCTACAACCATAGAAAATACTATACCACCACCAAGGACTTTATCGATTTCACACCTACAGCATTGCTTTACGAACCGGGATTCAATGTCATAGACGGCACGATTATCAAGGAAAATGGAGAGTATATCATGTTTGTAAAAGACGAAACCCGTGAACCTGCCCAAAAGAATATCAGAATCACCAAAAGCAAATCACTGACAGGTGAATATGGTCCAGCCTCCGAGCCAATTACAGGAGATTATTGGGCGGAGGGACCTACAGTCGCAAAAGTTGGTGGGCAATGGATTGTATATTTTGATAAATACATAGAAAAAAAGATGGGGGCTGTGACCTCCAATGACTTGGTCAATTGGACAGATATCTCGGATCAGGTGAATTTCCCAAAAGGCACAAGACATGGAACGGTTTTCAAGATCAGTATGACTGAATTGGAAAAACTGAAGAAGGCGGTGTTGTAGTTAGGCAATTTTTTTGAGTTGCCTGTGTGAAAGAAAAAAGAAGCGAGAGACAAGAGACAGGGAGAAATCTTGCAGAGATGCGCTGAGGATAGTAGATGCTGGATTACAATCAAGTACTTAGCGATTTCTTGATTCATTATTCGGAGTTCAAAATTCAGATTCAAGACTTGAGAACCCCGATAGGGGTTAAACTTTGAGTAGCCCCGGGTTTCAACCCGGGAAGATAGAGAACAATATAAAGATTTAAGACCAACCCCGAAGACGTCAGACAGGATTGAATCTTTTAATTTATCTATGAAAAAAAGTGTCAACTATTTTCAGGACGTGACAAGACCTGAGATGCCCTGAAATACCTGTCCTGGGTACCTATAGCTCCTGACTGGAGGCTGAATTTTTCTCAGCCTCAGTCCGAAAGTACAGGATACTTATTATGATAAAATGGCTTTTATTAGTCGTTTCATGTCAATCCAAATACCATGTCTTATAGAAATACACTGAAATTATTGATCGCATCTTTCCTATTCCTATCCACAATCACTACAAGCCAGGGGCAGCACACAGAGCAATTTTTTCTCAGTGGCACAGACAATGAAAACACAGAAACGTGGGAATTTTTCTGCTCCTCCGGGAGAAATAGTGGCTTTTGGAGCACCATTGAAGTGCCATCCCATTGGGAGCAACAGGGTTTTGGTGCGTACAACTACGGTAGGGACTATGTGACTTATGGCCGCTCTCATGAATTTGCCGATGAAACTGGATTCTACAAAAGAACTTTTACCATCCCACAAAATTTCAAGGGGAAATCCCTTGAACTAGTCTTCGAGGGCTCGATGACCGACACAGAAGTGAAAATCAATGGCCAATCCATAGGGCCTGCCCACCAAGGTTCATTCTATAGGTTTACGTATGATATCACCGACTTCATCAACTTGGAAAAAGAAAACCTGATAGAAGTCAAAGTGAGTAAAATGTCTTCCAACAATTCTGTCAACCGTGCAGAGCGCTATGCTGATTATTGGATTTTTGGAGGGATTTTCAGACCAGTCTACATCAATGCAAAACCCCAGCAACATATAGCCCACCATGCAGTAGTCGCAGAAGCAGATGGCAATCTGGAAGTCCACTTGGAGCTTGAAAATGTAACAGAGAATCACGAAATCATCGCAACAGTTTCCGAACTGAACGGAAAAACCATCAAAGAATGGAAAACCAAAGCTAACTCATCAGGAGAGCTGGTTATAAAAAACAAGGTAGAAAATATCAAGGCTTGGAATTCGGAATTCCCCAATCTCTATCAACTTAAGCTCTCGCTAAAAGGCAAAGGAAACAAAACCCTCCATGAAGTCGAAGAACGCATTGGCTTCCGAACCATCAAGATCATAGAGGGAGATGGAATCTATGTGAATGGAGTAAAAGTTAAAATGAAAGGGATCAACAGGCATGCCTTCTGGCCTGAAACAGGCAGATCTCTCAATGCTTCCCTGGACTTGATGGACATCTTGCTCATGAAGGAGATGAACATGAACTCAGTAAGAACCGCCCATTATCCGCCAGACAAGTCATTTTTACATTTGTGTGATTCTCTTGGTCTCTATGTGATGGATGAGCTTGGAGGTTGGCAAAACGCCTATGATACAGAATCAGGTAAAATATTGGTGAGGGAAATGGTCCGAAGAGATGTCAACCATCCTTCGATCATCTTCTGGAGCAATGGCAACGAAGGGGGAACCAACAAAGCCTTGGATGGTGATTTTGATCTTTATGATCCATCAAAGAGACCCGTGGTTCATGCCCATCACAGACCTGGCAATGATTTCAATGGCATAGACACCGATCACTATGAAAATTATGCAAGTCTATTGAAAAAATTTGCAGATTCTACCCTGATCTATATGCCAACGGAATTTCTCCATGCACAAGATGATGGTGGCGGAGCAGCTGGTCTTCACGATTTTTGGGAATTGATGTGGGCTTCCAAGATGTCAGGAGGTGGCTATCTTTGGGTGTTTGCAGATGAAGGTTTGGTCAGGACAGACATTGGGAATAAGATAGATGTCAATAGGGTCAATGCTCCAGATGGCTTGCTTGGTCCCCATAGGCAAAAAGAAGGGAGCTTCTATGCCGCACGGGAGATTTTCAGTCCGGTAAAAATATTTCTGGACAAGCTTCCCGAGGATTTCAATGGGGAAATTGAAGTGGAAAATAGGTTTCATTTCACTAATTTATCTGAGGTTAACTTTGAAATAGCATGGGTCAAATATAGAAAACCTGGAGATCCGATTTCAGGCCATGTAGTCATCGGTCAATCTGAGGTAGAAAGTCCAAATGTTAAGCCAGGGGAAAAGGGAAAGATCAAAATCCCTGATCTCAAGTTGCACAGTGAAGCGGAAGGCATCTACCTGAAAGCCATAGATCCCCATGGCAACGAAATCTACACTTGGTCTTGGAAAATCAATGCATTGAAGGACTTTTTCGAAGTTATCAACAGCTCAAAAAATGAAAACAATGCATCAGACCTTACGGTCAGTGACAGTCTGAGCGTGTTGTCAGCAGGTGGATTTACACTGACTTTTGACAATGCAAATGGCACACTTTCCAGAATCCAAAAACCAAGCGGAATGGATCTAAGTTTTGGAAATGGTCCCATCTTCACATACGGTGCGCAGAGAGTAAGCAATATTGAGAAAATAGAAGATGGAGGATCCAGATCACTTATCATCAAATACGATGGACACCTGAAAGAAGCCAAATGGACAATCCACCCAAGCGGCTGGGTTGAACTCAATTATACCTATAATCTTCCAGAAGGGGAATATGCTTACCCCGGAATCAGTTTTGATTATCCAGAATCGAATGTCATCAGTGCCAAATGGCTTGGAAAAGGTCCCTATAGAATCTGGAAAAACAGAAACCAAGGAACGATAGATGTCCACCAAAATCTCTACAACGACACACATACCGGAAGTACGCCATGGGACTACCCAGAGTTCAAGGGATATTTTGGAGATATCTCATGGATGGAAATCAATACTGCCCAAGGAAAATTCTATGTAGTCTCAGAAAAAGAAGGCTTAAATGTCCGTCTTTTTGATTTCTATGGTGTCTCAGGTCCAAGCAGCCATCCTGAATTGCCGAAAGGGGATATTTCGTTTTTGGATGGTATTCCTGCACTTGGCAGTAAATTGGCCTTGGGAATCACCTCCAATGCCGCCGTCTATGGTCCACAGGGAGAAATGAACACTATGGACGGCACCTATACTCGAACCTTATATTTCTATTTTGATATTATCCAAGATCCAACATTGAGCCATGATAAAACAAATCGCTTTCCGAATGAAAATTAAGCCCGGTTCTGAGGCTGAATACCAAAAAAGACATGATGAAATCTGGCCTGAACTGAGAAGTCTACTCAAGGATTCTGGCGTATTGAACTATAGCATCTTCTTGGACAGGGAGACCTCCATGCTTTTTGCCATACAAGAGGTCGCTGGTGAAAGTGGTTCACAGGATTTGGGAAATGAAGCTATCGTCCAAAAATGGTGGGCTTTCATGGCGGACATCATGGATACCCATGAAGACAATTCTCCAGTATCCGTTCCTCTTGAAGAGGTTTTTAAATTGTAGAGTGTGTAGGAGACGCTAGATATGAGATGCAAGACATAAGATTCAAGAAACATGACATAAACAAGATACAAGTGAGAATCGAGAGAGGAAAAGGGGTATAAACCCCGAACGGACCTGCCTGACGTCAGACAGGGTTAAATCTCGATTAGCCCCGTATGAAATGCGGGAAACATAGAAAGAATACCCTTTATGGTTTTTTTAACCCCTTCGGGGTTAAACATTGAATAACCCCGGATTGCTATCCGGGGATCAAAGTCGATGATGGAAACAACAACCCTGAAGGGCCTGCCTGTTGCAGACAGGGTTGAATTTCTGCAATTAAAAGAAAAAAGTACCAAATAAAATCCAGACCTAACTGGACACAAACCCGAAAGTTTTCAAAAAAATATGAAGTCATTTTCAATAAAACCCAGACTGCTGTTATTTACAGGTATCGTTTTACTTTTTCAATTTTCTTGCAACAGCCCCGAGGAAAGTGAAATCTGGGAAAAGGAAACCCTTGTAGACCAATGGCCGGAAATCACCAAGGAAAGCAAGCCATGGACAAGATGGTGGTGGATGGGAAGTGCTGTAGATAAGGAAAACATCGATTACCTTTTGGAAGAATATGATCGGGTTGGGCTTGGGGGTGTGGAGATAGCACCTATATATGGAGCCAAAGGCTATGAGGATAGGTACTTGGATTTTTTATCAGAAGAATGGATAGAGGTGTTAAAGCATACAGTTTCCAAAGCAAGTGAACTCGATATGGGCGTGGACATGACTTTGGGTACAGGTTGGCCATTTGGCGGTCCTCAGGTCAGAATGGAACATGCTGCATCAAAAATGATCGTGCAGGAATATGAAATATCCGATGGACAAAAAAAATTGGAAATCATCCAAAAGAAAAGAAATGATAGAGAGTCTGATGGCATGCTGATCTATGTGATTGGAATATTCAAAAATGGGGATAGAAAAGAAATCTCCAACTTACTCGTTGCTGATGTGCTCGAAAACCTTCCTGCTGGCCTCGAAAAAGTACAGGCATTATATTTTGCAAAAACGGGACAAAAAGTCAAAAGAGCTGCTCCCGGTGGGGAAGGTTTTACCCTAGACCATTTTTTCAGGACAGCTGTCAACAATTACCTAGAAACATTTGACAATGCTTTTTCGGAAAATTATCCCGAAATCAGGTCATTTTACAATGACAGTTTTGAAGTCTATGGCGCCGATTTTACAGCTGACTTTTTGGATGAATTTGAAGAAAGAAGGGGCTATGATTTGAAATTGATGCTTCCGGAGCTGATCGAAAACTCCGGAGAAGAAAAATCAATCCGGGTCAAATCTGATTACAGGGAAACACTGCATGAATTATTGCTGGAAAATTTCACGGAAAACTGGAGCGCCTGGGCAAGAGAAAAAGGCAAAAAAACCAAAAACCAAGCCCATGGCTCACCGGGAAACTTACTTGATATCTATGGCGCAGTGGACATTCCCGAATGCGAAACATTCGGTTCCAGTTATTTCCCGATTCCGGGATTGAGGAGGGACAGTGCAGATATCCGCAATGTAGACCCCGATCCCATCATGCTCAAATTTGCCTCTTCTGCCGCACATCTTACCGGAAAAAACCTGGTTTCCTGCGAGACTTTTACTTGGCTTGGGGAGCATTTCAAATCCTCTTTTTCCCAAATGAAGCCCGAGCTTGATCAGACATTCTTGGCTGGAATCAACCATGTATTCTACCATGGTGTGACTTACAGCCCCCAAGATGTCCCATTTCCGGGCTGGTTGTTCTATGCTTCCCTCAACCTGACGCAGCACAATAGTCTTTGGGATCATTTTCCTGAATTCAACCAATACATCGCCCGCACCCAATCGGTGCTTCAGGCGGGGATACCTGACAATGAACTATTGGTGTATTGGCCTGTTTACGATGTCTGGTCTAACCCAAAAGGCATGATGGAATTGATCTCAGTACACCACATTGACCGATGGCTCCATCCGACAGCGTTTTATAGACAATCCAAACAGCTGATGGATTTGGGGTATTCTGTAGATTTTATTTCTGACAAAATGATAGCTGCATCCAGTACAGAAAAAGGACAAATCAAAACCCATGAAAATGCAAATTCTGCAAAAGCCCTAATTATACCGAAAGTCGAATTCATGCCTTTGGAGACTTTGGAAGACATCTTGTCATTGGCGAAGAATGGTGCGACGGTGATATTTCAGGAAAAACCAAAAGATATTCCCGGGCTGCATGAACTGGAAGACAAAAGAACAAGATTTGCATCCCTATGGAATAAGGTAGGATTGGACAAAAGCACCCAAGTGACCTGGGGAAAAGGAAAATTGATCCTATGCGAAAATATAGCTTCCAGCCTGGAAAAAGAGGGGATACATCAGGAAGGAATCAGTGCCGCAGGACTGAAATTTATCAAGCGAAAAATCGGAAATGATAAATACTACTTTATCGTCAACCACAGTGCCAACACAATCAGCCAGAAAGTCAACTTCCTGACTGACTCGGAAAATGCAGTGATCATGAACCCATTGAATGGAAAAATGGGCCTTGCAAAATCCGAAAGAGCAGAAAAATACCTCAGTGTTGACCTCCACTTAGAATCTGGAGAATCACTTATCATCCGGACTACCAACCAAAAGCCTAATCAAATTTCAGGTTGGGGTTACCATACCAATGCCATTTCGGCCACCGAGATCATTGCTGACTGGAAAATCACCTTTGATCCCAAAGGAGGGCCAAAGCTCCCGCAAGAACAGCAAATGGATAAGTTGGCAACGTGGACAAATCAAGGAGACAAGGATGCGGACTTTTATTCGGGAAGGGGTACTTATAGTGGGAGCTTTGACTTTGAACCTGACCAATCAATGGATTACACCCTGAATTTTTCCAAAATCCATGAAAGTGCCAGAGTCTGGATCAATGGAAACTATGCCGGACAAGCATGGAGCCTGCCGTACAAGTTGGATATATCTGGCCTATTGGTGCAGGGAAAAAATGAAATAAAAATAGAAGTAGCCAACCTGATGGCCAACCATATCCGCTATTTGGACAGCAACAAGATCCAATGGAGAAACTACCACGAAATCAACTTTGTAAACATCGATTACAAGCCTTTCGATGCATCTTCTTGGAAGGTAATGCCCTCAGGACTTGATGGAAAGGTAGAAATCAGGGGGTTCAAAAAATAAATCCCCTGATTTTTACAAAACTTTTGATACAGGTAAGTACAGGTAAGTTGCGCAGAAATAATTACTTGTATTAATATAAACCAGAGGACTATTATCCTGTCAAAAGTGCGTGGTTTTCAAAAAATCAGAACTTTGTTTTGTTTCGATAAAATAAGTAAAATTAAATTTACTGTTTTTTGTGAAAGATAATTGAATCGTATGTGTGATTTCTTTTGTAAAATACAATTTTCCAGTAAATTGCAATCGATTGCACAATTACAATGATAAACCCTTATGATCTCTTTTGACAATATTATTAGAATCGAGAACGATTCTAGAATCCCGAAATACCAGCAGTTAGTCCAGTGTCTTATTGAAAATATAGAAAGGGGATACCTCACCGTGGGGGAAAAAATCCCCTCTATCAATGAGGTAAGTGAACGCTTTTATCTTTCAAGGGACACGGTTGAGAAAGCTTACAACCAGCTCAAAAAGCAAAAAATAATTCTATCGGTCAAAGGAAAAGGTTATTATGTTGCACGAAATGTATCCCAATCGCAGGTGAAAGTTTTATTTTTACTCAACAAACTCAGCAATTACAAATTAAGAATATACAATTCCTTTTTGGAAAGCTTAGGCTCCACAGCCAAGGTGGATCTGCATCTCTACCATTGTGATGCCAAGATCATGCTCAAAATCCTGGAAGAGCATATGGGGGCTTATGATTACTATGTAGTCATGCCACACTTCAAGGATGACAAGCTCCGCCATCTGAATACAAATGAGGAAATCATCGAAGCATTGCAATGCATCCCTTCGGAAAAATTAGTCATCATGGATAACCTGATTCCTGAATTGGGTGAAAATGTCGCCTCCATCTACCAGGATTTCAAAGCAGATATCTACAAGGCACTGAAAGAGGGAATTGCCAGACTGAAAAAATATGAAAAGCTTGTATTGGTATATCCCGAAAAAGTACACTATCCATATCCTTCAGAAATCAAATGTGGTTTCCAAAAGTTTTGTGCAAACCATAACTTCGATTATGAAATCATCCCGACAATCTACCCGGAAATGGAACTGGAAACCAATGATGCCTACATCACCATCGAAGAGAATGATTTGGTCAGTCTGATCAAGCAAATCCGGGATCAAAAATTCCAAATGGGAGAAGATATTGGTGTGATTTCATACAATGATACCCCACTGAAGGAACTTCTTGGAATTACAGTCATGTCGACCAATTTTAAGGTAATGGGTGAAACAGCCGCCTACATGATCAAAAAACACAAGCACGAGGTGGTCAAAAACGTGTTCAACTTTATAGATAGAGGCTCAATTTGATTTCCAACAGCAAAGTACAGGACAGTTATTTCAGCTATTCATGATAGTTTGAGCCTTCTTTTAACCCAAAAGCAATCATGAGTAATAGCACAAGCTTAATTGCAAAACTAAATGCGATCAACGAATACGAACGCCAGCCAATCCCTGAAAACAAGCTAAAAGGCTGGAAAAAATTCATTGGAACCTATGCGGGAGAACATACCGCGGGAACCGAATTCGTTTTGGGGCCATTATTCGTAGCCCACGGAGCCACAGCTTTTGACTTGGTAACAGGATTGCTCATTGGCAATATACTGGCAGTATTGAGTTGGGCATTTTTTACAGGGAGAATCGCAGTAAAGACAAGACTTACCCTTTACTATCAATTGGAAAAAATCGCTGGGTCTAGGTTTACCCTCTTGTATAATTTGGTAAATGCTGGATTGTTTTGCTTCCTCGCTGGAGCCATGATTGCTGTATCAGCTACCGCAGTCGGGATCCCTTTCAATTTGGAAATGCCTACGCTGACGGATGTATTGCCAAACTCCCTTGGTTGGGTCTTGACAGTATTTGCCATTGGAACCATTACTACAGTAGTAGCCATGTTTGGTTTTGAGCAAGTCTCCAAATTCGCAAACATTGCAGCGCCATGGATGATCATGGTATTCATAGCCGCGGCAGTCGGTGTACTTCCAAGATTGGGAATCAATTCCATATCAGACTTTTGGCCAGTGGCCCAGGAGACCATCTGGAGTGGAGTTCCTTTGGAAGGCCAAAGCAAATTTACTTTTTGGCATATCATGTTCTTTGCATGGTTTTGTAATATGGCCATGCACATCGGTATGGCAGACATGTCTATCCTAAGATATGCCAAAAAATGGACTGCTGGATTTTCAACAGCCTCAGGGGTTTTCCTTGGCCATTATATTGCATGGATTGCTTCCGGGATATTATACTCCCTTTTCCTTCTGGAATCCAACAACAGCCTCACTTTCGCTCCAGGGCCAATCGCCTACGAAGCGGCTGGTATAGCAGGGGCAGTATGCGTGGTCATCGCTGGATGGACTACCGCAAATCCAACCCTTTACAGGGCAGGTTTGGCAATCCAGTCCATCAACCCAAAATGGAAAACTTGGAAAGTCACTTTGTTCGTTGGCCTATTTACAACCATTGCAGCATGTTTTCCCGCTTTGGTCATGCGTTTATTGGAATTTGTGGCACTTTATGGCTTGATCCTGATGCCTCTAGGTGCAGTGATTTTCATTGATGTCTATTATTTGGAGCGCTGGGGACTCAAAAGCAACTATGCGTCATTGTCCGGCAAAAAACTAAACCCGGCAGTGGCATTTACCTGGATTTTGACCTTGGGTTTCTGTCTGGCTTTGAATCTGTTTGCAGGAATTGAAATCTTCTTCTTGGGATTGCCAGGTTGGTTTGTGGCAGTGATAGCTTATTTGGTTTTTAGTAAATTATTCCAAAAACCAATCATCATTTCATCCAAACCTAAAGAGCCAATCGTCGAAACGGCGCTAAACTAAGAAACCACCATGAAAAATATAACCGTTATCTTGTCAATAGTAGGTTTGCTCTTCACGATCACTCCTCCATTTTTGGTGTTCTCAGGAATCATTCCACCAGCAACTTCAAAAACACTGATGTTGATAGGCACAGTTGTCTGGTTTACTACCGCCCCTTTTTGGTTGAACAAGAAATCTGAAAATACTGAAATATGAAAAAAATCTTCCTCTTGATGGCTCTCTTTGGTGCTTGCACAATGGCTTTTTCCCAGAAAACAGAAAAAATAAACCTCTGGGATCAAGAAGCTCCCTACACCAAAAAAGCGATTGAAGAAGATCAGCTCAATGAAAGAGGAAATGTACAGACAGTAGCCAAACCGGATATCACTGTGTACTTCCCAAATGCTGACCTGGCCAATGGCCGTGCGATTCTGATCTGTCCCGGCGGGGGATATGGCAACTTGGCCATCAACCATGAAGGATATGATATCGCAAAATTCTACAGTGACCATGGTTATGTAGCAGCCGTTTTGAAATATAGATTACCAGAACCAAGCTTGGTCTCTGAGCCTTGGCAAGTCCCATTGGCAGATGCCAAACAAGGATTGAAACTATTGAGAAAAAATGCCGAAAATTGGAAAATTGACCCAAATATGGTTGGCGTCTTGGGGTTTTCTGCTGGAGGACATTTGGCGTCTTCCCTGTCGGTGCATGGACAAAAAGAAGACAATAGCCTTCCCAGTTTTAGCATTCTGGTCTATCCTGTGATCAGCATGGACAAAGGGGTGACCCATGAAGGATCAAGAAAAAACCTATTGAGAGAACAGCTGGACACAGATTGGGAGACTTTTTATTCCAATGAAAAACAAATCAATTCAAATACTCCCCCAGCATTTCTAGTACACAGCTGGGACGATAAGGCTGTACCGGCGGAGAATTCAATCCGCTACGCAAAAGCACTGGCTGCAATCGGGACAAAAACCGAATTGCATCTCTTCGAAAAGGGAGGGCATGGCTATGGTCAGGGCGATCCAAGCAAACATGGAACCGCTTCGCAATGGATAAATATGAGCTTGGTTTGGCTGGACAATTTGCCAAAGTAAAATCCGAACAGGAGAGTAAAGGATAGTGTAATAAATCATATTGGGTATTTTTGGATTCTTCATCTTCTGAATCAACTGCTGGTGAATATCAAATTTCAACTTAACCCACAAACCATTATATGAAAAAATCATTCTTTTTTGTTCTGGTATTGTTATATTTTTCCCAAAATATAACTTTTGCCCAGACGCAGAATTTGCTGACTTTTCAGACGGACGATGCAGAACTTCAAATAGCATTCTACAAGCCTGATTTATTTAGAGTCAAGATCGGAAATGAAATACAGGAAGAGGGATTCTCCTACATGCTTGAAAAGCAACAATGGCCAGCTATCCCAGTTGAGAAAGAAGAAAGCCAATCATCCTACCTCATCAAAACCCAAGCACTGAAACTAGAAATAGACAAGAACACCCTTGCAATAAAGGTGTACAATGCATCTGGGGATTTGATTTCTTCGGAAGCGTCCAATGGAGCGGGAGGGTATTACCAACATGAAATCAAGGCTGGAATTTCCAAAAATATCTCGGCCGAAGAGCATTTTTTCGGCTTTGGTGAACGCATGGACTTTATGGACCAAAAAGGAAAATCTTTGTCCTTGAATGTAGGCAGAGGCCTGCTCAAGCCGCACATCATTGGAGCCTATAATATTTTGGAAGCCAATTATGCTCCCGTTCCCTTTATGATGAGTACCAAAGGATATGGCCTTTTTTACCATACCTCCCAGCCAAGTGAATTTGACTTGGGAAAATCGAATAAAGACAAATTGACTTTTGAAGCAGAAGGAACATATGTGGATTATTTCTTTATGTATGGACCTGAATTTACGCACCTGATCAACCACTACACAGATCTCACAGGAAAATCACCCTTGCTGCCAAGATTTGCCCATGGATTGCATGTGGGAACTTACAGCGGCGGAACTTGGGGACACGAACACTTGACCTCTGGAGAATATGTGGTATCTCTTGCCAAGAGATACAGACAAAAAGGGATTCCATTTGATGTGCTTCATTTGGATTCTACCTGGAGGTTGTTTGGTAAAAATGGGGGAAGTGGAGCCACTTCTTTTGAATGGAGAGAGACATTTACCAATCCTAAAAGTATGTTTGACCAGCTTTATGGAATGGATGTGAATATGGTTGGCCTACATGTACGGCCAAGGTTTGACAATGGCAACAACCTCAACCTCCTTGACCAAGCCAGGGAAGCTGGCCATGTATATCCTGAGGAAAACAACAAAGGGGAATTTGTGAACTTCTTTGATGACAAGGCAGTCGACTGGTGGTGGGAAAATGGTGTGATGAAGATTGCCGAAATAGGGGCGATGTTTTTGAAGACTGATGAAGGAAGTGCATTTGGAAGGCAGGCCAACGAAAGCAGCAAAACCGGACCGACCAGTGCAGCTGCCAAAAAACTACACAATGTATTTCCGGTAGCATACGCAAAAGCTCCTTACGAGAAATTCAAGGAGCATAACAAGATGCGTGGCATGAACCATACCCGTGAAGGCTATGCAGGTATCCAGAGATATCCATTTATATGGGCAGGGGATTGGCCAAGTGAGTGGCAATATTATGCACCTGTGATCCGTGCCGGTATCAATATGGGCCTTTCCGGAGTTGGGTATTGGTCGCATAACATGGGGGGCTTCGAGCATGACGCCGATCCAGAATTATTCGCTAGATGGGTGCAATTTGGAATGTTTAGCCCAGTAGCCCATGTATTCGGTATGGATCATCCCGGTTATAAGGAACCTTGGAATTATGGATCAGAGGCAGAGCAGATATTCACCAAATATGCAAAACTCCGCTACAACCTGATACCCTATATCTACTCAACAGCCTTTCAGCAACACCAGACTGGAGTTCCTATCATGCGTGCATTGGTATTGCATCATCAGGAAGATTTGAATACATATTCCATCGATGACCAATATTATTTTGGAGACCAAATGATCATCTGTCCAGTAACTACAAAATCTGCAAAAACCCGCGTGGTATATCTTCCAGAAGGAAAATGGTTTGATTTTTGGACAGGAAAACCATACGAAGGAAACGATTATTACAACATAGTGACACCATTGGAAACACTCCCGATTTTCGTCAAAGAAGGAGCAATCATCCCAACACAGGATGATGTGCTTTTTGACAATAAAAAGGATTATGGACAAATCACCTTTGAAGTTTTTCCTGGCAAAAATGGTAGTTTTGAGCTTTTTGAGGATGATGGAATATCCGAAAAATATATGGATAAAAACTATTCAACCACTTTGATTACCAGCGAAACGGAAAACAACAAAACCCAGATTACCCTCCACGAATCTAAAGGGAATTACGAAGTACCAACTAGGGGGATTGTTCTAAAAATCCATTCCAGTGAGACGCCTCAACAGGTTCAAGTGGATGGAAAAGTCTTCTCCAAATCAGGTGATACAGAAGGGTGGAGTTATGACAGTGCAAAAAAATTGATTTTGTTGCACACACAAAAAACTAGTAATCAAAATATTACAATTACTATTAATTAAGGTGTATAAATCAACAGTACACAACAGGACAGTAAATATTAATAAATAAAATAAATTTCCTTTTATAATTTAAACCTTGTTTACCATGGCTATTTTGGAAAAAAAATTTAATCATGTCTCATATCTATGGGATGAGCAAAAAGCAAACTCTTTGGGCAATGACGAAGTTGCCCTTTTGATATATAGGTCTAACATACTTGGCGCGGATCTACGAATCACAAATTATGGCGGTGGAAATACCAGCTGCAAAACCTACGAAAAAGACCCTCTTTCGGGAAAAGAAGTGGAAGTGATGTGGGTAAAAGGCTCAGGCGGTGATATAGGCACATTGACCAAATCAGGCTTGGCAGGTCTATACGTAGACAAATTGAGAGATTTGGAAGGTATCTACAAAGGAATAGAATTCGAAGACGAAATGGTTGGGCTATTCAACCATTGTATCTATGATCTGGACTCCAAAGCTCCTTCGATCGATACGCCACTCCATGCATTTTTACCATTCAAACACATTGATCACCTTCATCCGGATGCGGCCATCGCCATTGCTGCTTCCAAAGAGGGAGAAAAAATCACCCAAGAACTTTTCGACGGGCAAATCGCCTGGATTCCTTGGCAAAGACCGGGATTCGATTTGGGTCTTCAGTTGAAGAAGGCTTTGGATGAAAACCCTGGAATCAGAGGCATCATGTTGGGTGGCCACGGACTTTTCACTTGGGGAGATACAGCATATGAATGCTATATCAACAGTCTTGAAGTAATCGAAAAAGCTTCCCAGTATTTAGAAGACAACTATGGTAAAAAGAGACCGGTATTCGGTGGTCAAAAAATCGAATCACTTGAACCAAGCAAAAGAAAAGACCAAGCAGCTATCATCGCTCCACTTTTGAGGGGATTGGCTTCCAGCTACGATAGGATGGTCGGTACTTTCAGTGACTCAGACACCGTATTACAATTTATCAATTCCAATGATTTGGACAAATTGGCTCCTTTGGGTACTTCTTGCCCAGATCACTTTTTGAGAACCAAAATTGCCCCTTTGGTATTGGACATTCCTGCTGACCAAGACCTCAGTGACTTGGGTGCCATCAAAGAGCACATCAGCAAGCTGTTTGCTACTTACAGAGAAGGCTACAAGGACTATTACGAAAAACATAAAAGATCCAACAGCCCAGCAATGCGTGATCCAAATCCAGTGATCATCTTATGGCCAGGTGTTGGTTTGTTCTCTTACGCAAAAAACAAACAAACTTCCAGGGTAGCTTCAGAATTCTATATCAACGCAATCAATGTAATGCGTGGTGCCGAAGCTGTATCGGAATATGTTTCATTGCCATTGCAGGAAGCATTTGATATCGAATATTGGTTGTTGGAAGAAGCAAAGCTTCAAAGAATGCCTAAAGAGCAGCCTTTGTCAAGAAAAGTAGCTTTGATCACAGGAAGTGCGGGAGGTATCGGAAAAGCTATCGCAGACAAACTTGCCAAAGAAGGCGCTTGTGTGGTCTTGACAGATCTTGATGGAGATAGATTGGAAGAAGCCGTGAAGGATTTCGGAAAAGACACTGCTATCCAGACAAAACTGAATGTTTTGGACAATGACACCATTACGTCTGCATTCAAAGCGGCTAACCTTGCCTTTGGTGGTGTGGATATCGTTGTGAACTGTGCAGGTCTTGCGATAAGCAAACCATTGAACGAAACTTCAGAAGCTGATTGGGACTTACTAAACGATGTGTTGGTCAAAGGCCAATTCAAAGTAAGCCAGGAAGGTGTCAAAATCCTAAGAGCTCAAGGCCTGGGTGGTGATATCATCAATATTGCCTCTAAAAATGCCCTTGTATCAGGACCAAACAATGTAGGTTATGGAACGGCAAAAGCAGCCCAAGTACATATGTCTAGGTTGTTGGCAGCTGAATTGGGACCTGACAAAATCCGTGTAAATGTGGTAAATCCTGATGCTGTGATCGAAGGGTCAAAAATCTGGGAAGGTAAATGGGCTGAAGGAAGGGCCAAAGCGTATGGCATCTCGGTAGAGGAATTGCCTGCGCATTATGCAAAACGCACCTTGCTGAACGAAATCATCAGTACGGAAGATATCGCCAATGGTGTTTTCGCATTCGTAGGTGGCATCCTTTCCAAAAGCACCGGAAATATCCTCAATGTAGATGGGGGTGTAGCGGCAGCATTTGTCAGATAACTTGCACAAACCTATTATTTATACCTCAAATCCTTTCAGGTTTTTTCTAAATTGGACATTAGTCTAAACCTGGAAGGTTTTTATTTATCTAATATGATTATCCGCAATAACATCAGAAGCTAAATTAAAAGACTGGTTCAAGCGGATAACCGTTAATAGTTATTAGTCGATAAGTTATCAGTGCATCAATTGATTTAAAATATATTATTTTCTTTGGCTACTGGTAAGAAAGCGAATACACGTATTATCTAATAATTTCCAAAAATGAAAATCACACAAAGCCATATAGAAAATTCCAATGATGATTTGAAAAAGAATCACTCGGAATCTTTCGACTTTTTATCCAACCAGCTTTCCAACAAAGGTGTAGATGTAAATTTGGTCGTTGAAAAAATCAAGGCATTGCAAATTGCCATACCATCATGGGCACTTGGTGCCGGTGGGACTAGATTTGGCCGTTTTTCGGGCACAGGTGAGCCAGCTGACCTGACCCAAAAGATCCAAGACATCGGCATCATCCACGCACTCAACAAGTCTAGCAATGCGGTTTCACTCCACATTCCTTGGGACATCCCCCAGGATTATGAAGCCATCAGACAGATTGCAAGGGATTTGGACATCAACTTTGACGCTGTCAATTCCAATACTTTTCAAGACCAACCTGGACAAAAAGTATCCTATAAATACGGTTCCTTGGCAAACTCCGACAAAGCAGTAAGGGAATTGGCAGTAGAGCATAACAAAGAAGTCATCAAAATAGGTGAAAGACTTGGCTCAAAAGCTTTGACAGTCTGGCTTGCTGATGGATCGAGTTTTCCTGGTCAGCATAGTATCAGAAAGGCTTTGGCAAACACACATGATTCACTAAGTTCTATATACGAGTATCTTCCTTCAGATTGGAAAATCTTGGTGGAATACAAGCCTTACGAGCCAAATTTCTACAGTACTGTGATCCAAGATTGGGGTACATCCTTTTTGTTGGCCAACAAACTTGGTCCAAAAGCATATACTTTGGTAGATCTAGGGCACCATTTGCCAAATACAAACATTGAGCAGATCGTGGCTACCTTGATGACAGAGGAAAAGTTGGGTGGATTCCATTTCAACGATTCCAAATATGGAGATGATGACCTGACAGTAGGAAGTGTCAAACCATATCAGCTATTCCTGATTTTCCATGAATTGGTACAAGGCTTTGCAGAAACCAATAATCCATCACTTTCGTGGATGATCGATGCAAGTCACAATGTCAAAGATCCATTGGAAGATCTCTTGCAGTCTGTGGAAGCGATCAAGCTTGCTTATGCGCAAGCATTGATCATCGATCAAAAGGCCTTGGAAGAAGCACAGCAAAACCATGATACCGCAAAAGCGCAAGAAATCTTGCAAGACGCCTACAGAACAGATGTGAGGGCACTGGTATCAGAAGCAAGCAGACAATTGGGAGGTGCGATCTCTCCAATAAATGCATACCGAAAAGTTGGTGTGAGAAATGAACTGATCAAGGAGAGAGGAACCGATAGTAAAGCAAGCGGATTATAATGATACCTGTTACTGCCATATTTGATATAGGAAAAACCAATAAGAAATTCTTTCTTTTTGATGTGAATTTCAAGGAAGTCTACAAAGTCTATCATCGTCTGGAATATATCCAAGACGAGGATGGAGATCCATGTGAATCCATCAAGGAATTGACCAATTGGATCAAAGATACCCTTTCACATGCACTGACATTGGAGGAATTTAATATCAGAAAACTCAATTTTACAACTTACGGGGCATCACTTGTCCATCTGGATAGAGAAGGTGACCCAATCACACCGTTGTACAATTACACCAAAGAATATCCAAAGGATCTCCTGGAGGAATTTTATAGCAAATATGGTCCACAGGAAAACTTCTGCCAAGAGACATCCTCTCCTGCATTGGGCATGATCAATTCAGGTCTTCAGCTATTTTGGCTCAAGTACCGAAAGCCCGAATTATTCAAAAAAATCCACAATACCCTCCACCTTCCCCAGTATCTGAGCTATATGTTTACGGGGAAAATGGTCTCGGATTACACCAGTATAGGTTGCCACACTGGGCTATGGGATTTCAAAAACAATAGTTATCACCAATGGCTTGAGCAGGAAGACTTGTTGAAGTTTTTGCCAAGGGCTGTGGATTCTGCAGAGACTTTTCCCATTTCATTTCGCAAGCAATCGATGTCAGTCGGTGTAGGTGTACATGATTCATCCTCTGCACTATTACCTTACCTGATCAACAATACTGAACCCTTTGCCCTCTTATCCACAGGAACTTGGGCCATCAGCATCAATCCTTTCAACAGTGAAGTCCTGACCTTGGAAGAGTTGGAAAAAGACTGTCTGCATTTCATTGGCATTCATGGTCAGCCCATCAAAATCAGCAGACTTTTTATCGGTGAAGAGCACAAGTATCAGATTGAGAAGCTTTACGACCATTTCAAACTTGAAAAAGGATATTACAAGGCTTTGAAATTTGATCCTATTCATTACGCAAAAACGAAGGCATGCAAAACCAAGAAATTCCGTTTCGAATATCTGAAACCGGAAGCTTATGGAATTTCCCAAGCTGGGAAAAATGATTTTTCCCAGTTTGAAACCTTTGAAGATGCCTACTATTGTTTCTTGGATGAACTTACAGAATTGCAAGTGGCATCACTCCAATTAGTCCTAGCCGACACTTCCGTAAAACGATTGTATATTGATGGTGGATTCAATGCCAACGAGATGTTTGTAGAAATGCTCCGCCAAAAACTCCCAAACATCAGTGTAGAAACGACCGACTTTGCTTTGGGTACTGCACTAGGAGCTGCGATTTTGGTGAATAAGGTAGCAGTGGATGTGTGATGGTATTTTTTCAATTAAAAAGTCATATTGAAAACGAAATAATGATCTATTTCCAAAAAAGACTAAACTTTTTCAGTGCCTAGCTTTCACTATGATTTTAACACAATCATAGGTTGTTTATTAAAACCTTAATTCCACAAACCCAATTTGGCTTAATTCCCAAGGCATTTGGATCAACCGATGGGTATTTGATCAATAACTCTTGAAGTTTAATTGAAAATGAATTTTCTGGTGCTATTACGTTTACCAAATACCTCATAATACATAAATGCATATATAATTTTGAAGTGTCTTTTGGTACATCATCAACCCATCTAAATGGAGGTTTAGATAATAGTTTTGGTGTACCTGGTAAATTTTTATTCCATAACCTGCTATGATGCGCACAGTAATTCCTTATTTGCGTAATAGATTGCAACCAACTTGGAAGGTAAGTGTGGTTAGCCACTCCTAATTCTTGCGCAATTATATCTTTTGACTTGACATTATTTTTAAGGTTTCCGTAAAGTTTAGACAAAGATCCAAAACTTGTCAACTCCAGTGTTTTCCAAGCTGGAGGAAATCGCAAATCATCCTTATACTTTTTTTTGTGCTCTTTGATAAAGATGTCTTTTGAACGATCAACTTCTTCTTTGATGCTAGCCAAAGTTCCAATCAAGGCACCTGAATCTTTAAAAATTGTTATATTCTGAAACCACCATGAATCATATTCATGTGAAAGTTGATAGATGAGTTTCGTACGAAGACTAATTTCAATTTTTTCTATGACATCAAATAATAGGATTCTAAGTTCCCTATCAAAATTATATAAGGAAATTACATCTTCAAATCTACTATTTTCTTTAAAAAAATGGTTTTCTTTATCGTTTTGCATAGACCACCAATAGCCTGCAAGTCTATAATAGCTTACATTTTTTAAATAATGCTTGGCAATATTTTCGTCTGTTATAGATAATCCTCTTTTGCGAAGCTGTTCGATATGTTCATCGATGGTAAAAGCCTTTTTATCATAAATCATGATGATGCATTGTTAAAAATGAAAAAACATTAGACAAATCCCATGTTGCATGGAAATATTTTATAAAATCAGGAGCTTTATAAAAGCAAAAGACTCGCCCTGGTACGCAGTCAAATAGACTTAAGCGTGGCGAGTACTGTTACTACAAAGTTATTAATATTTTTTGAATTCCATAAATATTTTAAAAAAATCACCTAACACATTCTTTTACGTGGTTATTGGATAGAAAACTGATATCCAGATAAATCCTATTTCAAAATATCAAAATAGCCTGTTCTTGAGATCATATTAATTATGGTTACAACCATAAAAACTCACTAACTTCTCCTCTACTTTAACTCAAAAACCAAATAATCTGAATACTCCTGCTCAATATCAGGATTGTCTTTTTTTCTGATCAATATTCGGTTACCAGGAAGCTGTACTATTTCTGAATGTGGTTCGCCATCTGAAGGAAAGGTGGTTTCTTGGTATCCCGAACCATCTTTTTCCAAAATCAGAAGCCTGAAAAGCGCTGGATCCTGATAAAAAAGGTAATCAGAATCAGCATCTTTTTTCAAATGTATATCTCCTTCCGACATGCCTGAATAGTATAAAAGCGCTAATTTATCTGATCCCAACTCAAGAAGAGTAACGTTTCTGGATTTATTGGAAGGAATGAAATTTTGATGTTCAAAATTCAGCGTTTCTATCGATTCAAACCCTTTGGACATATCATATACTCCTATGGTTTTCGAATCTTGGAAAGTCAAATACATGAGGTTAGTTTCCCTATTCAGTGCATAGATTTGTTTGGGATTGATTGTCTTTTCTTTGAGTTCAGTAGAAGAAAAATATTGTTTATCAAATCGTAAGGTCCATTCAAGCGAGTCTTTGACTGGATTGTAAAACTCGACCATCATTTGCTCACTTAGTCCGTCTTTTGTTTCAAAATTATGAACCGGAATGCCTGAAAAAAAGTTGGTGAGAAAATAAGGTGAAGAACTGTTTGCAAGGCGGAAATATGGAACACCAAGCTTTGGCCCACTGTATAATTTTATGGTATAGTAGGCAGGAATCTGTAATCGTTCTTTTACTTTCCAATCTCCAGAATACCAAATAAATTCATTGGAGCTTTGAACAAAGATCCCCTCATTTTCATGATTAAATGAAGCGGCCAAAATACTTGTATTGTATTCATCCGGTCCTTCGCCAAATTTCACTACAGCATGCAATACTTCTCCACTTTTGTCAAGCTGCACAAATTCATTTGTAATTGCATCAAATGCCAGGAATTCCTCACTTTTAGAATTATAATCCAAAATCCGGATCCTATTCTCCCGTGCTACCCTAAAGGAATCAACTTGAACCAATTGATATGAGTAGATTGTATTTTCACTCCTCTGGGAGTTGGAACAAGAGAAGAAGAAAAATAAAGATAAAATACAGTTGTAGGCAAACAACTGATTTACAGTTTGATATTTCATAAACGAATAATTTCTTTTTAAATTAACTATTTCTTAAATCGATTCCAAGTGTTAGTTTCATTACCTCTACCCGACACTACAGGATGTTAAAAAGTAGCGATTTATCGAAATTGAAACTATCTTATAGATTCTATTTGAATTTGCATGTGCTATCTTCACTTCTTCGGTTGACAATTGACTTTTGTCTGTCGACTGTTGCTGCCAGATAAGCCAAATCAAGATCCGTATTGATTCAAAAAATATGTCATTCAACAAAAAAGTAGGCCTCTTTATTCCATGTTACGTGGATCAGTTTTATCCAAATGTGGCAATAGCAACTTTGGAGCTTCTTCAGAAATTAGGTTGCGATGTAAGCTACCCCATGGGCCAAACCTGCTGTGGCCAACCCATGGCAAATTCAGGATACGAACGGGATACCGTAGCTACCACACAGCATTTTTTGGACACGTTCGAAGCTTTCGACTACATTGTCGCTCCATCAGGAAGCTGTGTACACCACGTCAGAGACCATGCTCCAAGCATCGAAGGCAAAGAATCCCACCAAAAAGATATTCAGCACAAAGTCTATGAATTGACTGAGTTTATCACCGATATCCTAAAAATCACCGATATCAAAGGAACATACCGCCATAGGGTTGGTTTTCATTCCAGTTGTCACGGTCAGAGAGGGTTGAGGTTGGCCTCATCAAGTGAACTAAACCTTCCTTCTTTCAACAAAGCCAAACAGCTCTTGGCCAATTTCGAAGGTTTGGAATGGGTTGAGTTGAGTAGAAAAGACGAATGCTGTGGTTTTGGGGGAACATTTGCAGTGACAGAAGAAGCCCTTTCCGTCCAAATGGGGAAAGACAGACTTCAAGACCATATCAGCAAAGAAGCTGAAATCATCATCGGAGGTGACATGTCCTGTATCATGCACCTTTCGGGCATTGCTTCCCGAAACAAGCAAGCGATCCAGTTCAAACACATTGCAGAAGTACTAAACGAGGCCATTATATGAACCATCCCGTCCAAGCAGCAAAATTCCTGGAAGACAAGCCCAATGCCAAATGGCATGACGAGACCCTGTGGTTTGTCCGCGACAAGAGAGACCTCTCCAGCAAATCAATCCCAGAGTGGGAGAAGTTGAGGGAATTGGCATCAGACATCAAAGATAATGTACTCAGCAATCTCGATACTTATCTGGTAGAGTTTGAAAAGAATGCAACCAAAAATGGCATTAAAATCCATTGGGCAAAAGATGCGGAGGAACACAATCAAATAGTCCTTTCAATTTTGAAAGAGAAAGACTGCAAGGCCATCGTCAAAAGTAAATCTATCCTGACAGAAGAATGTCACCTGAATCCATATTTGGAAGAAAATGGCGTGGAAGTAGTCGATACTGATTTGGGTGAGCGGATTGTACAGTTTCTCAACCAGCCACCAAGCCACATAGTCCTGCCGGCAATCCACCTCAAAAAAGAACATATTTCGGAAATTTTTCACGAAAAACTCCAAACCGAAAAAGGTAACAATGACCCTTACTACCTGACACAAGCGGCAAGAAAACACCTTCGGGAAAAGTTCCTTGCTGCCAAAGTGGCTATCACAGGAGTAAATTTTGGAGTCGCTGAGACTGGGGAATTTGTAGTCTGCACCAATGAAGGCAATGCCGACATGGGTGTACATCTAGCAGACACACATATTGCCTGTATGGGAATAGAAAAATTGATCCCAAAAAGGGAACATTTGGGTGTATTTTTACGGCTATTGGCGCGCTCTGCGACCGGGCAAAGCATCACCAATTACAATTCCCATTTCAGAAGCCCCTCCAATGGAAAAGAAATCCACATAGTCCTTCTGGATAATGGCCGGACGAAGCAGTTGGCGAGGGAAAAATTCAGAAACTCCCTCAAATGTATCCGATGCGGTGCCTGTATGAACACTTGTCCGATCTATCGAAGAAGTGGTGGCTATTCTTATGGTAGTGTGGTACCTGGACCGATTGGATCTATCCTATCCCCTGGAATAGACCTCAAAAAACACAGCTCCTTGCCTTTTGCCTCTACTCTCTGTGGCTCCTGTTCGGATGTATGTCCTGTCAAAATCAATATCCACGAGCAACTCTACGAATGGAGACAGGAGATCACCAAAGCACAGTCTTCCCTCAACGCCAAAAGCATTGCCATGAAGATCGCAAACGGTATATTCTCAACTCCATTTGCCTACAAAATCAGTGGTAAAATCATGCGTGGAAGCCTCAAAATACTTCCTGAAAGCATCACATACAGCAATCTAAACACTTGGGGCAAAGAGAGGGATCTTCCAGAATTGCCAAAACAATCTTTCAAAGACTGGTACAAAAACAAAGGAAATGAATAGCAGAGAGCAAATATTAAGTGAGATCAAGAAGCTGAAAATAGGCAATTCTGAACTTCCTGTAATTCCTCAGTTTGAGTTTCAAGAGGACATAGTCGCTAGCTTCAAGACATCCATCAAGGCAAATAAAGGGGAAATCATTTCTGAAGAAGAATTTGAAGGCCTCCTGCAATCCGGGGAATTTCCAAATATTTACACCGCTTTGGAAAACTATTCCCAATATGGCAATTGCCAACTGCCAGAGGATCCACATGAACTGAAAAACTTGGATTTGGCCATTATAGAGGGGTATTTTGGGGTAGGAGAAAACGGCGCTATCTGGCTGGATGACAGCAAGCTTGACCATAGGGTCTTGCCATTTATTGCAGAACACTTGGTGATCGTTTTGGATAAAAAATCCCTCGTTCCCAATATGCATGTAGCCTACAATCAAATCGACCAAAAGCATTCAGGATTTGGGGTATTTATCGCCGGTCCATCCAAAACTGCTGATATAGAACAATCCTTGGTGATCGGTGCCCACGGAGCGAAAAGTCTACGGGTAGTGCTGGTGTAGGCGAATAGACCTCACACAAAGACCGCAAAAGTGCAGAGAGACGCTGAGGCTTATTGAAAAACGGTGCGGCTATTCTAGAAAATAAGACAGTGTCAATTATTTTGATAAAAAGATTCTGCTTTTTGTGTTTTATGTATATCCATATTGTTTCTAAGGCAAGTTGTGTTTTTTGAACTCTTATTTATTTTCAGTATTTTAGTACAGATATTTCCACTTATTCATGAAAGAAATAACCCTGAAAATCCCTGAAGATAAATTTGATTTCTACATGGAATTGTTTCGCCAACTCGGTTTGGAATCAGAATCTAATTTCGAAATCCCGAAAGAGCACAAAGATATTGTAAGAGAACGAATTCGTCTTTCTGAAGAAAACAAAAGTAATTTACTTAATTGGGAAGCAGTAAAAGATGAATTTGATTTTTGATGAATGACTACGTTGTGCAAATTGATTCATTAGCCAAACTTGACATACAAGAAGGAATCAATTGGTACAACAACCAAGCTCAAGGTCTTGGAAGAAAATTTCATTTAGAAATAAAGGATACAATTGATAGAATTAAACTAGTCAAGTTTTTTCAAATAAGATATGATGAAGTTCGATGTCTCCCTACAAAAAAATTTCCTTACATGTTTCATTTCACAATCGATGACAATCGGAAATTGATGATAATCAGAGCTGTACTCAACACCCACTTAGATCCCCAAAAATGGGATAAAAGGAAATAATACTAATCTATTAGAATTAAAACCTCACTATTCCTATCAATTATTATTATAATCTATAGGAAACACGTAATTTGCGGAATATTTGATTGTGCAATGATTCAAAAACTCTTTCCCCTAGACAAAAACTACATCCTTCGACAGGCACAAACTGCCATGGAAGAAAGTATGTTGAACTTAATGGTCTTAGAACTAAAGAAATCATACACAGCTCTTTTCAATCCATTGATGCTCATGGATAAGACCTTTAATCAGATATTGGATACTTATGATTTTCCGAAAGATCGGTTAAAAATCATCTACTATCAACTCTGCGGGATCTATCGATACAAATTTGGATCGAATCAACTAGAATTGCTTTTCGATGGAAGAACGCACTTTGACAAATTTCAAGACGATTGGGCAGATCAGTTGACAGAGTGGGTCAGAGATCTTGGACATCATGAACAATATGTCAAAACCATGCTTCGGATGACGGTATTGTTCGATACAGATTCAAGGGCAGAATGGTCAGAAAATCAGTGCAAGGCATTTATCAACCAGTTTTTTGACCTAAAAATTGTCAAGAGAAAAGGGGAGTTGAAACTCAAGATTGCCTAAAAAAACTTAAGCATATAACATAAACAATAAAGGCTCCAAAATTGGAGCCTTTATTGTTTATTCTACTGTCACTGACTTAGCCAGATTTCGTGGTTGATCCACGTTGCAGCCACGCATCACTGCAATGTGATAGGATAGTTGTTGCAATGGGATAACTGATAGCAATGGAACAAATGCCTCTGCTGTGTCAGGAACCTCCAAGACATGGTCTGCCATGCCCCTCACCACAGTATCACCTTCTGTGACCACAGCGATGATTTTCCCTTTTCTAGCTTTCACTTCTTGGATATTGGACACTACCTTTTCGTATGAAGTGTCTTTTGTTGCAATAAATACAACAGGCATCTCTTCATCAATCAAGGCAATCGGCCCATGCTTCATTTCCGCTGCTGGATAACCTTCTGCATGGATATAGGAAATTTCCTTCAACTTCAATGCTCCTTCAAGTGCAACAGGGAAATTATATCCTCTTCCCAAATAAAGGAAGTTTCTAGAGTCTTTATATTCAGCAGCTATTTTTTCAACATTGCTGTTCATTTTCAAAGCCTTTTCTACTTTGCCCGGAATCCCCTCCAATTCATTCAACAACTGCACATACTTGCTCTCTGTCAAAGTACCTCTTTGGTATCCAAGCATCAATGCCATCATGGTCAAAACAGAAATCTGAGCTGTAAATGCCTTGGTGGAAGCCACACCGATCTCAGGCCCTGCATGGGTATAACAGCCTGCATGGGTAGCCCTTGCGATGGATGAGCCCACCACATTACATACACCAAAAATTGTAGCCCCTTTAGATTTTGCCAACTCAATAGCGGCAAGCGTATCCGCAGTCTCGCCGGATTGGGAGATAGCGATCACAAAGTCCTTTTCGCTGATGACTGGATTTCTATACCTGAATTCAGAAGCATATTCTACCTCCACCGGAATCCTTGCAAACTCCTCAAAAAGATACTCTGCTACCAGACCTGCATGCCAAGAAGTCCCACAGGCAGTGATGATGATTCTATCTGCATTTTGGAACTTGTTCATGTAGTCACGAAGGCCACCCAGCACCAATCTGCCATTTTTGGCATCCAATCTACCACGCATACAATCGGCAATGGATCTCGGTTGCTCATTGATTTCCTTCAACATGAAATGGTCATATCCACCCTTTTCGATGGCTTCCAATTCCATTTCCAACTTGTTGATATACGGGTTGGTCTCTACATTCTCAATGGTCTTGATTTGAAGATTATTGTTGCGGATTACGGCAATTTCATAATCATCCAAATAAATCACTTGGTTGGTATATTCTATGATTGGGGTAGCATCTGATGCCAAGAAATATTCATCTTCACCAACGCCTATCACCAAAGGAGAACCTTTTCGTGCAGCTATCAAAGTATCCGGCTCCGCCAAGTTCATGATCACGATGGCATAAGCCCCTACTACCTTATGCAGCGCCAGCCTTACAGCTTCTTCGAGACTACAATCATTGTGTTTATGGATATCCTCAATGAATTTCATGAAAACTTCCGAATCAGTATCACTATGGAACTGATAACCTCTGTTTTTTAAATCTGTTTTGAGTACATCATAGTTTTCGATGATCCCGTTGTGGATCATTGCAAACTGTTCGTTTGAAGAGTAATGTGGGTGTGCATTGACATCATTTGGCTCTCCATGTGTGGCCCATCTGGTATGGCCAATGCCTATCTTGGAACCTAGGTCTGCCTGACTGCTTAGGTGGTTCTCCAACTCAGAGACTTTCCCTTTCTTTTTATAGACATTTAGTCCTTTTTTGTCGATCAGGGCTACACCGGCACTATCATATCCCCGGTATTCAAGCCTTTTGAGACCTTTGATTATAATTGGCAGAGCCTCTTGCTGCCCAACATAAGCTACTATTCCACACATAAGTAAAAATTTTAAAGGTTAAAGGTAATTCATTTCATACTCAGAAAGCAAAACCCAAGCCTAAATTTTAGCATTCATTTTTACTTGAATCCTAATATTTGGGCTTGGGTTTAATACAATGCTTGTTTGGGCAAAGGGTGAATTAGAATGCCCTGATTTTAGAATAATATATTTTTAATTTGATATTGTTTTGGTCTACAGTAAATCCCCTAAATGATTTCTTGAAAGCATCTTCGAAATTTACATCTGATGGAAATGATGGTGATACCAATAAATCATTCCGCTGAAGCCCTTGTCTGTAAACAGCATTCATATAGGAAGTAATGCCTGTTCTGTACATATTCGAAGTACTGATAAAACCCAAAACACCGTGATTATTACTACTCACAGCTGGTACAAGATTCCCTTCTGCATTTCTAACAACCTGAAGAGAACGCTCATCCTGTATTGTATAAAATTGTCCCGAACTATTTCTAAGTTTTTTGTTGGTTTCATCTGTGAAATACATAAACATACCAGCTGGAGGCCTGTTTGTCGTGACCTCTTCGGTCAAAGGTCCAATCTCCAATACAATATCATTGAAGGTGACATTGGTCAGGGTATCCAAAAATGCATCTATGGGACTGGTATCCAATTTCATCATCAATCCAACACTGGATTTCACACCAACGCGGTTTCCTACATCATAAGCCTGATTTGCCTCGGTGATGACGGCAGTAGGGGTACCTGTTCTATCGCTGTGTACATAATTGAAATGTCTGGATTGCGCAGTGGAAATCGAATATCCCCTTGAAACAGTATCGCCTTCATTTTTGAAATACACAACTATTCCGGTCGTGTTTCCTATCCTGATTCCTGTAGATGCATTTTCCTCAGGATTCCCCTGAAAAGCAACTCCCGGAATAAGGTTTCTAAAGGAGAATACATCTTTGAAAGCATCCCCTTTTTTCAGTTCTTCAAAGATAAACTCCGAAAAACCTGATTCCATAGCAACAGAAACAGCAGTATCCTGTCGGGCAGAAAAATCAAAACTTCCCTGGGCAATAGGATTTGGATCGAAATCCAACCTATCAAAATTATAATAGGTGGTATCCATAATTCCCTCGGTCAACAAATGCACCGACAAAGACTTGGCAGTCCCCAAATCATTCCCGATGACAGATTCAATCCGGAAATTAAACTTGACCGAGTCCAAAACGGCATTCTGGGCGGGTCTTGTTGCTGTTGGGCTGATAGCCAGCCTGCTAAAGCCAATCCCTTCGGATTTGCCAAAGAAATCATCGGTCAATCCACCAACAACCATCGAATTGGTATTGGTTGTATTCATTGAATCTTGCAGAACCATAGAAGCAGAAAGGGGTATTTCTGTATAGAAAACCCCTATCTGATTGTTGTTGGGATCCAAATCTAGCCCTAGGGTAGAAGGATCGCTGCAAGAACTCGCAATGGATAATGTGATCATTAGACCTCCAACCAGCTTAGCTGGCGAGGTCATTATAGATGTTGTAATAACTTTCAAAAAGTTGTTCTTCTTCGTCGCTGTTAATCTCACACTTCTTGTCTTTAGAGCACTCCTCAATTAATTGTGTTAGTTTATCTGAGATATCCTCGTTCTTGATGACTACATCGGCATATTCCATCCCTATTTTTAGGAAGCCTTCATAGTCTTTGGATTTCAAAGGAGCTAATATGGCATCATCAATATCAACCATTTTCACTTTCTCAAACAAATCGTCGCCAAATTTATGGCTAAATCCGGTATTATAAATAGCAAATACGGATTTTGTATCCTTAAATAACGGTTCATTTTTGTAGGTGGTCTTGAGGTACATTGGTATCAAGCTGGTCATCCAGTCATTACAATGTACTACATCGGGAGCCCAACCTAGTTTTTTTACTGTTTCAATCACACCTTTACAGAAGAAAATGGCTCTTTCATCATTGTCTTCATAGAATTTTTCCTGCTTGTCATGAAAAACGCTCTTCCTTTGGAAATAGTCTTCGTTGTCTATGAAATAAACCTGAAGCTTCGCATTGGGTATAGATGCAACTTTAATGATCAATGGTTTTTCTTCCTCACCAACGGATATGTTGATTCCAGAAAGTCTCACTACCTCATGTAACCTGTTCTTTCTTTCGTTGATCAGACCAAATCTAGGAACAAGAATTCGAATTTCCATACCTTTTTCTTGCATTGCCTGGGGCAGTGCCCTTACAAAGTTGGCAACTTCTGAAGTTTCTAAGAAAGGATTGATTTCGCTGGCTACGTAGAGAATACGAAGTTTAGACATATCTTGTTTTTTTTGTTGAGGGATAATACGGGACTACAAACTTACAAAAAAAATCCTTCAAATCCATTGTTTTTATCCAGAATAACATAGCTTTGCGGCTATTTTACATTTTCCAAAATTTCCAAATTGTGACAATCCTTAGGACCAAACAGGCTGTAAAATCAGCTCTACAGATTCTTAGAACCAGTCAAAAAACCATAGGTTTTGTACCTACCATGGGCGCATTGCACAAGGGACATCTGTCCTTGGTAGAAAATGCAAAATTATCTTCTGAGGTTGTAATTGTCTCTATTTTTGTAAATCCCACCCAATTCAACAACAAAGAAGACTTCGAAAATTACCCCATCACGATCGAAGAAGACCTTAAATTACTGGAAGAAAAAGGGGTCGATTTCATCTTTTTGCCAAATCTCGAAGAGATGTATCCAGCAGAAACCCTCCTAAAAATGGACTTTGGTGACCTGGATAAAACCCTCGAAGGAGCCTTCCGTCCGGGGCATTTTAGCGGAGTTGGTGTGGTGGTTTCTAAATTGTTAAACATTGTTAAACCTGATAAATCTTACTTCGGACAGAAGGATTTGCAGCAAGTTGCGATCATCAAACGCCTGGTAGTGGACCTTTGCTTTGATGTGGAGATCATCGTAATCCCGACTATCAGGGAACAGGATGGATTGGCTATGTCTTCCCGGAATGTGAGGCTCAATCCAGATGAAAGACTGACTGCAACCATCCTTTACAAATGCTTGGTTTTTGCCAAAGATGAACTTTTAGACGGCGGAGATTGGTTTGAGATCAGGGAAAAGGTGACAAAGAGATTCCATGATGAACCGCAAGCGCGATTAGAATACTTCGAGCTGGTACATACTGATACGCTGGAAAAACTCAAGGAGATCAAAGGGCAAAAAAAAGTATCTATCTGTACGGCTGCCTATATAGGTGAAGTGAGATTGATTGATAACCTTTCCATAGTTTAAATTAGCTTTGCATAAAACAAATTGAATTCATGCATATTCAAGTATTAAAATCCAAAATACATAGGGTAAAGATAACTCAGGCAGAACTTCACTATGTAGGAAGCATCACTGTCGATGAAGACTTGATGGATGCTGCCAACATCATCGAAAATGAAAAAGTGCAAATCGTCAATGTAAACAATGGCGAGAGAATTGAAACCTATGTGATCAAAGGGGATCGAGGATCTGGTATGGTCTGTCTAAATGGTCCGGCTGCACGCAAAGCGCAAGTGGGAGATGTAGTCATCATCATTTCCTATGCTTCAATGGATTTTGAGGAAGCCAAATCCCACAAACCGGTACTGATTTTCCCAGACGACCACAATAAAGTCATTTAAATATTGAGACTCACCATCAAACAATGGATCCAGGTCTTGCTTTCCCTGGGGGTAGCAACCTGGATCTTTTGGTTTTTATACAAAGACATCAGTTTTTCCGAGCTTTCAGATGTCATCCAGGAAACTTCTTTGGCTTGGCTTGGCTTGTCGATTTTGGTATCCATCTTCGGTTTTTGGCTCCGTGCCTGGAGATGGTCGCTGTTGATAGATGCAGGAGAACACCAAAAAACATCTTCCCTCAGAACATTCTGGGCATTGATGGTTGGTTATTTGGCAAACCTCATTGTGCCCAGAGCCGGTGAAGTTGCCCGCTGTGGGGTGTTGAAAAAGACCGAAGGCATAGATATGGGTCGGCTAATAGGCACTGTTCTCATGGAGCGGACCATTGATTTGCTGTTTATGCTCTTTTCCATTTTCCTCGCATTTTTTATCGAAAGAAGGCTCTTCACAAGTTTGTTTTCTGAGCTGGTCTCCGTAGAAACTGTAATCGAGAAGCTTAGCAACGCATTGCCAATTTTCATAGGAGGATTGGTCATTACTATTATTTTTGTTCGTTTTATATCCAAAAAATATAAGCACAAGAATTTCTTCAAAAAGCTTAGACATTTTATCAGAAACTTAGTCCAGGGTGTCTCCAGTCTATGCAAAGTAAAAAACCAGTTTGGCTTTTGGGCATCATCCATTGCCATATGGGTCAGCTATTACCTGACCATGTATGCAGTTGCCTTGGCGATTCCAGCTACTGCCAGTTTGTCACCCAGTGCGGTGTTGATGGTCATGGTAATGGGAAGTATTGGCATGACTGCACCTGTCCAAGGTGGAATAGGTACCTTTCATGCATTAGTGGCGTTCATTTTGATACGTTATGGATTATCGGAAGACCAGGGGAAAATCTTTGCAGCAATCATCCATGGAAGCCAAGTTTTGACGATCATTGCCTTAGGGATGGTAGCTTTGGCTATTTTCTTTAAGATCACTGCAAAACAAAAACCTAAAACTTCCTAAATTCGTAAAGACAAGCACTAAAATACCAAAGCTATGATTATACTTATCGTCGTTGTGTTCGGAATCTTGGGATTCGTGGTAAGCAACAGATTAAAGAGCAAATTCAAAAAGTATTCAAAAACCCCGCTTCAGGCAAACCTGTCTGGAAAGGAAATCGCAGAGCTGATGCTCGCAGACAATAAAATCTATGACGTCAAAGTCAATTGTGTAGAAGGGCAGCTCAGTGATCACTACAATCCTGCTAATAAGACTGTAAACCTGAGCCCAGATGTATATTATGGAAGAAATGCAGCCGCTACAGCAGTAGCTGCCCATGAATGTGGCCACGCAGTACAGCATGCAACAGCTTACTCTTGGCTTCAGTTAAGATCAGCCATGGTGCCTATCCAAAATGCCAGTGGTAAAATATTGAATATTGTGTTGATAGCTTCCATTATTGGTGGCTTTTTAATCAAGTTACCCTATGAATTTATCGGATTGATAGTAGTAGGTGCATATGGAGTCATGACATTGTTTACTTTTATCACACTTCCAGTGGAATTTGATGCAAGTAGAAGGGCCTTGGCTTGGGTCAACCAAAGAAACATCGTAACCAGCTCTGAATACGCCATGTCCAAAGATGCCTTGAAATGGGCAGCGATGACTTATGTCGTGGCAGCATTGGCTTCATTGGCCACATTGGCTTATTACATCTTTATTTTCTTTGGAAATAGAGACTAAGAAACTGAAAACATCAATTTGAGTTTACATTTAAGGGGCAAGAAATTGCCCCTTTTATTTTTTTGCTCTATATTCCAATCTTGAAACAATTAACCCAAATATCGATATGAATTTTGAATATACAGAAGAGCAGCTGGCAGTCCGAGATGCAGCAAGGGAATTTGCACAAACCGAATTGTTGCCCGGAGTAATAGAAAGGGACACAGAAGCAAAATTTCCCCATGAACAAATCAAAAAAATGGGTGAATTGGGATTCCTTGGAATGATGGTAGACCCCAAATACAATGGTGGTGGTATGGATACTGTGTCTTACATATTGGCCATGGAAGAGATCTCCAAGGTAGATGCCTCAGCTTCTGTAGCAATGTCTGTCAACAATTCGCTGGTATGTTGGGGCTTGGAAAAATATGGAAACGAAGAGCAAAAGGAAAAATACCTAAAACGGATCGCATCAGGTGAAATCTTGGGGGCATTCTGTCTCTCTGAACCAGAAGCAGGGTCCGATGCCACCTCCCAAAAGACAACAGCGGATCTAAGTGGAGACCATTATGTCCTGAACGGAACCAAGAATTGGATTACCAACGGAAACACCGCAAGTGTCTATGTGGTCATTGCACAAACTGATGCATCGAAAGGCCACAAAGGGATTTCTGCCTTTATAGTAGAAAAAGAATGGGAAGGATTTGTCATAGGCAAAAAGGAAGATAAACTGGGAATTAGGGGTTCTGATACACATTCTTTGATGTTTACCGATGTCAAAGTCCCCGTTGGGAACAGGATAGGAGATGAAGGTTTTGGTTTTACTTTTGCGATGGAGACATTGAATGGAGGGCGGATAGGCATCGCAGCGCAGGCATTGGGAATAGCTTCAGGTGCATATGAACTGGCCTTGGCCTATTCCAAAGAAAGAAAAACCTTTGGGAAGCCAATCAGCCAACACCAAGCCATCCAGTTCAAACTGGCAGACATGGCTACGAACATAGAAGCCGCCAGGCTATTGGTTACCAAATCTGCCTGGCTCAAAGACCAGGGAAAAGATTATTCGCATGCCTCAGCCATGGCAAAACTATACGCCTCACAGGTGGCTATGGATGTCACGATAGAAGCAGTGCAAGTCCATGGAGGCTATGGATTTGTAAAGGAATACCATGTAGAAAGGTTGATGCGGGATGCAAAAATCACCCAGATTTATGAAGGTACCAGTGAAATTCAAAAAATAGTTATATCACGTAGTATTTTAAGATAATTCAAAATTTATGAGTGAATAAGGGCTTAAAATTCAATTTTAATGCCCTTTTTCTTTTATTCATGAAATTTTTATTAGATAAGTACATTATATTGCAGAAATTTATCCTAGTTTTACAGAAAAACCAAAACAGCCTCTTTCATGGAATATTACAATAAAGTCATAGAATCCGTCGGAGTTCGCTTTTTAAAAGGCAATAACTATAAAATTGATAAATCTGTAAGTGTTTCGGATTACAATGATACCGAAAATACTGTGATTTTACTTCACCAAGGTTCATTGAAGTTTTCAGATGATGGTGAAGGTGTCAATGAAGGGGAAATTCTATTTATCCCCGCAGGTCGAAAAAGCAACGTATCATTCGGAAATGTCACCAAAAAATCTGATTTGACAAATGAGACATTTTTGGATAACAAGAGAAAATACCTTCAGACTATCAGTTTCAAAGATATCAAAAACTCAGAAGAGGACTGTATCACTGTTGTAAATTTTGAGGCTAAGGTTTTTGACGTAGTCAATTTTTTCAATTCTTTGGGCATTCCGCCGTTTGTGATTCGATTCAATGACAAAATAGCCACGATCATTGAAGATATCGTCAAAGAATCAGAGCAGAGTATTCCGGGCAAAGAACGGGTAAACAAGCTCCAAACTGAATTGCTGGTAATAGAAATCGTCAGACATATCCTGAAAAACAGACTGTTTGTAGAGGAATTGTCTACAAATAGTACCTATTTCAAAGATCCCCGACTGATAGATATGTTCAACTACATCAAGAAAAACATCGGTGGAGACCTATCAAACAAGGTTTTGGCAAAAGTCGCCAATGTATCGGAAGATTATGTTGGCCAGTATTTCAAAATGTTGACCAGTATCAACCCACAGGATTATATAGAATACCAAAGAATGGAAGCTGCGGTAGAGTTGTTGAGGACTTCCAAAAAGAGTATCAGGGATATAGGCAAAGAAGTAGGGTACAAAGATACTGCCTATTTCTGCAGAAGATTCAAGATGATGTATGGATTGCCTGCGGGCAAAATGCGTAGAAGGGAATCATTAATTAATGTTCAGTGATAAATTCAACACATTCACATATTCCAAAACCTCAGTCAACAAGCTGGGGTTTTTTTCTGCCCCATTTCCGATGACCACCACATCCGCTCCAGCATGGAGTGCGGTCTTTACTTTTCCAAGCTCATTCAAACCACCGCCAACCAAGAGAGGGGCATTGACGGCATCCTTGATCCCAGAGATAATCTCCTTGGAGACTGGGATTTTCGCCCCACTTCCTGCATCAAGATAAAAATGTTGTAGTCCCAAAAACTTTCCTGCCAGTGCAGTGGCAACAGCAATATCAGGTTTATGGTTTGGGATTGGGATAGTCTGGCTGATATAGTTGACACTGGTAGCAATACCGCCATCTATCAGCATATAGCCTGTCGGCAAAACTTCCACATTGGATTTGGCCAACATCGGCGCTATCATCACATGCTGTCCTATCAGTAACTCTGGGTTTCTACCGGAAATCAAGGAAAGAAATAAAATCCCGTCCGCCAATTCCGAAAACTGAAGTAAACTTCCCGGAAAAAGTACCACCGGAATTTCGGTATTCACCTTCTTGACAAGCCCAATAATCCTATCAATCCCATTTGCACTGATCAGGCTGCCTCCCAAGAAAATAAAATCCAGCTGAAGTGCAGAAGCTTTTTGTACCTGCTCCAAAAAAGAAAAATCATCTAGGGTTTTGTCTGGATCAATTAACCAAGCAACTGCCTTTCTACCTTCTTTTGCATAGAACTTAAGTTTCTCCTCAATCTTCTGATTCATCGTCCTGACTATCCTGGGCTTTTTGGTTAAGGTAAGCATTCATCAGCTTCTCCCTTCCGTAAGTGATTGCTATCGGCAAGAGGATCGCTGCCAACCTCCCGCCAAATCCCGGGCTTTTTTTAGCATTCAATTTCCCTACTATTTCATCATCCAGCAAACCTTCTTTTTCAAGAACTGCCATGATTTTTTTGTTTTTGTTGTTCTTTTTGCCCTTCAAAGCCCTCACTACACCAAATGCAACAAGCCCACCCAGCAAAACACCGGCACCCATTTTTGCCCAGTCCCTTGAATCGCTTCTGAGAAAAGCCAACTGTGCCTGAAGCGTTTGCTCCAATTCCTCTGCTTTGTTTTTAAGATCATCCTTCATGTCCACTTATTTCTTGATCCTGAATATAAATGTTCTAAACAAATGTTTAAATGTCTGTAGTATACTCTTTGACTCCCTAAGAAAGTAAAACAATACAAACAGAATCAAGTAAATCAAACTTACGTACAAAAAACCCTTATAATCAGAATACAAAATCTCACCCAAATAAAACGCCAATGAAATACTCGCAAATAAAAGGATCATCATTGAGAAAAGCCCCATTAAAACCAATATAAAGATCCTCGAAAAGATATCTGAAAATTGGTCTTTGATTTCATTTTTTACAATTTCAATACGTACTTCTATAAGCTGTTTGATCGTTTGTAATATTTCTGAAACATTCAGCATGGTATATAATTTTAAAAAACCACTAAATTGATTTAACAAGTTACAATATACATCAAAAAGCTGGCTTCAAAAACTATCTACTGGATCAGTCATATCATTTTCCATATAAAACATATAATTCAATACTGACTCCAAGGCTTTTCTGATAGCGATATTGATAGGAAATTGCTCTTGTGTCAAATTAAAATCAATGTTATACAGCAGTGAATAGGCATCACCACTGGACGGAACAGCTGCGCCATCTTTGATCGCCTGTGCGGTTTTTTGATACTGTTCAGATTTTTGTTCCTTGATGATTTTGCAGGTAATCAATTCTTTTTTGCCTTCCTTGTTTCTTCTGGCAGCACTTCCAAACAATCTACAGATCATGCCACGATTCGCATAATCGGAACAAAATCCCGATTTGGAATCAGCGCTCAGGGATTTATAAATGATGCAGTTTGCCCCATCCCCAACATTTTCCAACAATTCCAGGGCCTTTTCAGCCTTTCCCTTTTCATAAAGATCAAAAGCCAAAGGCAAAAATTCCAAGACAGAAGCATGTACATTGGGGTTGGCACAACAGGCACCACAGCCGCTGACACATGAAAGCTGGCTATCATCCAAAAATGTCTTGATCTCAGCATCCACTTCAGCAAATACCTTCCTGACTTCCAGCGACTTTTGTCGTATATTCATATTCTCATAAATAAAAGCCTGCGAAAGTAACACCAGTTTTGATCTAAAGCAAAAAGTATTTTTTTGAAACTTATTTTTCCGCAAAACGATTATCATAATTGGAAATTTTCTATCTAGAAAGAAAAATCTAACTTTGACAGCTTAATCAGTTTTTAAGCAGTAAAAATTGTTTTTTAATTTAATGTAAAAATTATGAGTGAACAAAACGGAAATATCGATCCAAAACAGGAAGAAAAAATCAGGAAAGCATTCAAGGAAAGAGATTGGAATGAGATCAAGAGTGCAGATTCTTGGGCGATTTTCAAAGTAATGTCAGAATTTGTCGAAGGCTTTGAGAAGTTGGCAAAAATAGGTCCCTGTGTTTCAATCTTCGGTTCTGCGCGAACCCCCAGAGACCATGGCTACTACAAGATGGCTGAGGAAATTGCCGCCAAACTTGTCAGACATGGCTATGGTGTGATCACGGGTGGTGGTCCGGGAATCATGGAAGCCGGTAACAAAGGTGCGCATTCAGAGAATGGTAAGTCGGTCGGATTGAATATTGTATTGCCATTTGAGCAGTTCAACAATATCTACATAGACCCAGACAAGCTGATTACCTTCAACTATTTCTTTGTAAGAAAAGTCATGTTTACCAAGTATGCCCAAGGATTTATCGTACTCCCTGGAGGCTTTGGTACTTTGGATGAATTGTTTGAAGCCTTGACATTGATCCAGACCAACAAAATCGGGAAATTCCCAATAGTATTGGTGGGTAAAACCTACTGGTCAGGATTGGTAGATTGGCTAAAAGAGACCATGTTGGAAAATAGGAACATCAATGTAGAGGACTTAGATCTGTTTTCCCTGGTAGATGATCCTTCTGAAGCGGTCAAGGTCATTGATGATTTTTATGGAAAATATTTATTGTCTCCAAATTACTAAAATTGAAAAAATACCATCTTTTTATCATATACGGGTTTATTGCAATCCTTTTTGGTTTGGTTTTTCTGTACATACCGCAGAAAAACCAAACTGAAATGCCCTATGAAGAAATAACCGTCAGCCAGGAAAAACAGGGTGAAGAAATCATCTTTAGAATCCCTGACACCCGGGCAAAATTATTTGAACTTCCAAAATCGATAAACTTTGCAGGTGAAGACGTCCCCTTGAAGATCGATGATGTGAGGGAGCGATTTGAAAGGGAAATCTATGTGAATGCCTATTGGCAATCTAATATGATCCTCTTGATGAAACGGTCGGGAAAATATTTGCCCACGATCGAAAAAATCCTCAAAGATTATAACGTTCCGGAAGATTTCAAGTATTTGGCAATGGCTGAGTCGGGACTCCTCAATGTGGTCTCTCCGGCAGGAGCAAGGGGATTTTGGCAGTTTATGCCTGCTACCGCCAAGGAATACAACCTGGAAGTCAGCAATGAGGTGGATGAACGCTATCATTTGGAAAAATCCACCATTGCAGCATGCAAATATCTGAAAGCAGCATATGCAAGGTTTGGAAGCTGGACATCCGTGGCAGCAAGCTACAATATGGGGATGGGTGGACTTTCCAAAAGAAAATCAGAACAAAAACAGGTCAATTATTACGACCTTTTGCTCAATGATGAAACCAGCAGGTATCTCTTCAGAATATTGGCTTTCAAAGAAATATTTGAAAATCCCGAAAATTATGGTTTTAGTTTGCAGAAAGAGGATTATTACACACTACCCGTTCTGAGGGAATTGGTAGTGAAGCAAAGCATCGATGATCTGGCTGATTGGGCGATTAGACACAACAGCACCTACAAAACCTTGAAAATCCACAACCCTTGGCTCCGCTCGGACAAGCTTAAAATAAAAAAAGAAAGGGAATATACCATTAAACTGCCACCCTTAGAATAAGTAAACTACATCTTTGTAATTTACATTTTATTTGATACCTTAAGGCAAAAGAATCCATGCTTTTCTTAAGTTTTTATGAAAAAGATCATTATTGCCTTATTGGGACTCGTTTTGGTCTTGGTGTTGGTTTTAAGGGGAATACCTTACTTTATCAATATTTACCTCAACAACAATGCGGATAGAATAGTCAGCAACATGATTACCCGAACGAGTGGTTTTGGCAATCATGAAGTGACATTTGGTAAAATCAAACTAGACTACAACTATTTCGGCACCTTCTTGTCCATAGAAGACATCAGCATCCAACCTACCGAAGAAATCCACTCAGATCAGGTCAAGGTCAGTCTTCGGCTGGAGGAAGCAAAGATCTCTGGCTTCAGATGGAAAAGCTTTTTGTTGGACAACTCCATTCAGGTTGATTCTGCGAGATTGGAAAACCTTACGATCTTGAGTGTCACGCCTCCAATGGACTCTTTGAATATAGAGAATGGAGAAGAGGATCATGACAACGAAGAAAAACCAGAAACAAGGGACTATGATGCGATCTCCGTCAGGATCATCTCTTTGCAGAATTTGAACCTAGAGAATAAAGACAGCAAAACAGATTCCATAAGAATGAGTCTGCAAAACCTATCCGTAAACGCAGAAGGTTTTGTCCTAACCAAAGAAGATATCCAAACAGAGACGGCATTGTTTTCCGTGGATTTGATCCATGGAAAAATCGAGCAGGTCCAAATACATTTTGATGAATTCCGGCAAATGGCAGAGGTCAAAAACCTTCACTTTGATACCGCGGACAAAAACATGAAAATTGGGGATTTCTCGATTTTGAATAAGCTGGGAAAGTATGCCTATACCCAATCTTTCGAAAAGAGAAAGGCTTGGTTACAATTGAAAAATGGCTCTTTGGACATCAAAGGGATGAATTTTCAAGAGTACTTTAGGAATGGCATAATAGAAATTGACTCCCTGTTGGTAAAAGATATCAAATTGGAATCTTTTATGAATAAGCTCATACCGGACAATTACGGCAGGAGACCCCCGATGGCACATGAAGCCTTTGGCATCTTGGATTTTCCGGTCAATATCAAAAATACCGTAATCAAAAACAGCCATATTCACATAGAGGAACAACCGGATAACGGTGCTCCTACCTCTGGCTACCTGTATTTTTCCGATCTGAATGCAGTCGTCGGCGCGATAAGCAACATGGACAAAGTCAACCAAGAAAAGTACGAACTCAATATCGAAGCCCAAGCAATGCTGATGGGCAAAGGAAAAATAAACCTTACTGTAAAGTATGATTTGGCGGATACTCTTGGCAGCTTCCAGTTAAAGGGTAATTTGGGAAAAATAGACCTGACTGAGATCAACAAAATCGTAGAACCTGAGGCTAAGGTCAGTCTAAAATCCGGAACGATCAACAGGTTGGATTTCAATATCCATGCAAATGATTTTGATGGTACCGGTGAAGTCATCGTCAGGTATGATAATTTGGAAATCGAAATCCTGAACAAAGATTTCGAGAAAGACCAGAATATATTCAGAAAGATCGGCTCATTTTTAGCCAACAAGGTTGTGATCAAATCACAAAATCCAAGAAAAAATGGGGATCTACAGAAAGGGGTGGTCTATACCCAAAGACTCAAACACAAATCAGAATTCAATTATTGGTGGCGTTTGGTGTTCTCTGGACTGAAATCCACCCTGACTGGGGATGACCTGGAAACCCTCAAGAAAAAGGAAAATGAGAACAAGTAGGTAAAATAGTAAGCAATCTTCACAACAATCGAAAATAGCCTAAACTATCTCCCCCGAAATTGGGTTGATGAATCTGAAATCATCTTGGGATGCCCCAATTTAAATTCCTATTTTTGCAAGCTTGAATAATAAAGGTTTAGCCCTCCATGACAGACCCAATTACGGATAAAAAAGAGTATATTGAGATATACGGTGCCCGTGAGCACAATCTTAAGAATATAGACATCAACATTCCGCGGAAAAGTCTCGTGGTCATTACCGGACTGAGCGGAAGTGGAAAAAGCTCCCTGGCTTTTGACACCATCTATGCCGAAGGGCAGCGCCGGTATATGGAAAGCTTTTCCGCTTATGCAAGGTCATTTTTGGGGGGCATGGAAAGGCCCGACGTGGATAAGATCAATGGCTTGTCCCCGGTAATTTCCATAGAACAAAAAACCACCTCAAAGAACCCCCGGTCTACTGTCGGTACAGTGACTGAAATCTACGATTTTATGCGCTTGTTATATGCAAGGGCCGGAGAAGCCTATTCTTATCTGTCAGGCAAAAAAATGATCCGACAGACCGAGGATCAGATTGTAGAGCAGTTGTTTGAGAATTTTTTAGGGAAGAAATTATACGTCTTGGCTCCTGTAGTCAAAGGTAGAAAAGGGCATTATCGGGAGCTCTTTGAGCAAATCCGGAAAATGGGCTTCTCAAAAGTGCGGATCGACGGGGTAGTCATGGAAGTAGTGCCCAAGATGCAGGTAGATAGATACAAAATCCACGATATAGAAATCGTCATAGACAGGATCATAGCCGAAGAGGAAGATCGGTTCAGGATCAGCCAATCACTCAAGACAGCCCTGCAACATGGCAAAGGGATCATCATGCTCAGAGATGAAGATGGAAATATCCACCACTTTTCGAAGTACCTGATGGATCCTACCACTGGACTATCCTATGATGAGCCAGCACCAAACACCTTTTCATTCAACAGTCCATATGGAGCATGTCCATCCTGCAATGGTCTTGGCATCATAGAAGAAATCACCCAAGAGAATATTATCCCAGACCCTACGCTGAGTATTTCCAGAGGAGGTATTGCGCCTTTGGGAGAATTTAGGGATATCTGGATATTCAAGAAAATAGAGGCCATTCTCAAAGAATACAAATGCAGCATTACAACCCCAATAGGAAAACTTCCCGAAAAAGTTATCGAAATCCTGCTCTATGGGGATAAGATGGAAGTGGAAGTCAGTTCTGTAAAATACCCCGGTACTACTTGGACTACCACGTTTGAAGGAATAGTCAATTTCCTTACCAAACAGCAGGAAGGTAGTTCCGATAAAATCCAGCAATGGGTCAGCGAATTCACTACCACTAAAATTTGCCCTGATTGTGATGGCTATAGATTGAAAAAAGAAGCCCTACACTTCAAAATCGCCGAAAAGCATATCGGTGAGTTGGCCATGATGGATATCACTTCCCTGGGAAGCTGGTTTGCAGATGTGGAAACCAGGATGACAGATCGGCAAAACCTGATTGGCAAGGAAGTTCTCAAAGAAATCAGAAAGCGGATAGGATTTCTATTGGACATTGGCTTGGATTACTTATCCCTCAACCGGCCTTTGAGGACACTTTCCGGAGGAGAGGCACAGAGGATCCGGCTCGCCACCCAAATAGGAACCCAGCTTGTTGGTGTCCTATATATTTTGGATGAACCAAGTATCGGCCTTCACCAAAGAGACAATGTCAAATTGATCAAAGCACTACAGGATTTGAGGGATTTGGGCAACTCTGTCATCGTGGTAGAGCATGACAAAGACATGATGTTGGACGCGGATTTCGTCGTGGATATAGGCCCAGGAGCTGGAAGACATGGTGGACAAATAGTCGCTTCAGGTACGCCGAGTGAGTTTTTGAAGCAAAATAGCATCACAGCAAAATACCTGTCTGGCGGTCTGAAAATAGAGGTTCCAAAAAATCGTAGAAAAGGAAATGGGGAATTTTTGGTACTCAAAGGGGCAAAAGGCAACAACCTGAAAAATGTGGACTTGAAACTTCCTTTGGGAAGCATGATCTGCGTCACGGGAGTATCGGGTTCAGGCAAGAGCTCACTGATCCACGAAACACTCTTCCCACTGCTCAACAGGCACTTTTACAATTCCAAAAGAGAACCTTTGGAGCACAAGGAAATTACCGGATTAGACCAATTGGATAAGGTAATCGAGGTAGATCAATCACCGATCGGAAGAACACCAAGATCAAACCCTGCCACCTATACCGGTGTTTTCACGGATATCAGGGCTTTGTTTACAGAATTGCCGGAGGCCAAGATCAGAGGCTATAAACCGGGAAGATTCAGCTTCAACGTAAAGGGGGGAAGGTGCGAAGACTGCGAAGGAGCTGGCATGAAATTGATCGAGATGGACTTTTTGCCGGATGTGCATATTCCATGTGAAACATGCAAGGGCAAGCGATACAACCGGGAAACACTAGAAGTAAGGTTCAAGGGAAAATCCATCTCTGATATATTGGATATGACTGTGGAGCAGGCAGTGGAATTCTTCGAATTTCAACCAAAAATCCTAAGAAAAATCAAGACCCTGAATGAAGTCGGTCTTGGTTATATCACACTCGGCCAACATGCCACGACACTTTCGGGAGGTGAGGCCCAAAGGGTAAAACTGGCAACGGAACTTTCGAAGAAGGATACAGGAAAAACCTTCTATATATTGGATGAACCAACGACAGGGTTGCATTTCCAGGATATCGAGCATTTGCTGAGGGTACTCAACAAGCTGGTAGAGAAAGGAAACTCTGTCTTGATTATTGAGCACAATATGGATATTATCAAAGTAGCTGACTATATTGTGGACTTGGGTCCTGAAGGAGGGGAAAAAGGAGGGGAAATTGTCACCCAGGGAACCCCAGAGCAAGTCGCCAAGCATAAAAGCAGCTATACGGCCAAGTTTTTGAAGGAGGAACTTAGCTAACATGCTGATTTGACTATCAAAAAAGCTATGTGTCCATTAGTATAATTGATGTCAGGGCTTTGGTTGGCTTGGTTATCTTTGAAGTCTGACATGAATAAAACCAAACTATATTGGATATTGCAAGTTTTGGGATGGTTGGGGTATGCCCTGATCAATCTATTGTTTGTATCCTTGGAGCGTGGGATATCCTCTGTGCAGGTGGGTGCATTCTTTTCATTGGCCGGGTTTTACTTGATTTCTTCGCATGGCTTGAGGTATGTGATCAAAAAACACAATTGGTTCAACAGAAACCTAGGCCAACTGACTTGGAACACACTCTTAGCCCTGGTTCTGTTGGCTGTCGCCAATACCATAGCCCAGATTATCATCAACCTTATCTTTGACACCCTTGATCCTGCCATAGATTTCAGGCCGGTGGTACTGGCTGTCAGCATTTTTGTCAGCTTTCTCTTCTATGCATTATGGGTCATGCTTTATTACCTCTTCCACTTTTTGGACAATTATAACCAAAGCTTGAAATACCAGGCAAAAATCAATGAAATCCAGCTGAATCACCTGAAAAGCCAGCTAAATCCCCATTTTATTTTCAATGCATTGAACAGTGTCAGGGCATTGGTTGATGAAGAACCTGCAAAGGCCAAATCTGCCATCACCCAACTTTCCAACATTTTGAGGTTTTCATTGATGATGGACAAAAAGCGTGTCATTGATTTCGAAAATGAATTCAATACTGTCAAAGATTATCTAAACCTAGAGACAATCCGGTTCGAAGAAAGACTCAATGTCAAATATGAAATAGAACCGGAGGCATTCGACTATAGAATCCCTCCAATGATGATGCAGACAATCGTAGAGAATGCCATCAAGCACGGTATATCGAATAGGGTAAAAGGAGGGGAAATCATCATCAAATGCTATGAAGGATTGACAGATGATCTGTATATCCAAGTCAAAAACAGCGGACAGCTTAAAAGTCAGCCGTTTATAAAAAAGAAACCTGGGGAAGGACATGGAATCGCCAATACAATTCAAAGACTCAAACTGATCTATGGCGAGCGTGCATCCTTCAAAATATTCAATTCCGGTAACGATTTTGTCATAACTGAAATAAAAATTCCAAAACAAAGCCTTACATTAGGTTAAAATTTCAAAGAAATGAGAGCACTAGTAATCGACGATGAAAGATTGGCAAGAAAAGAGCTGATCAATTTATTATCACATTATGATCATGTAGAAGTGGTGGGTGAAGCTACCAATGTAGATGATGCGAAAGAAAAAATAGATGCTCTCCTTCCCGATGTGGTTTTCTTGGATATCCAAATGCCCGAAAAAACAGGCTTTGAGCTCCTTGAGGAATTGGACAATGTTCCCCATGTCATATTCACCACAGCATATGATGAATATGCACTGAAGGCATTTCAGGTAAATGCCCTGGATTATCTCCTGAAACCCATCGAGCCAAAGCGGCTGGAGGATGCCATCGTGAGACTTCAAAAGAAACTTCAAGACCAATCACCAAAGCAAGGTGAAAACGAAAATCCCAACGGATCGAAGAAGTTGACCTTGGAAGATCAGGTGTTTGTAAAAGATGGGGACAGATGCTGGTTTGTAAAACTGGTCAATGTGCGCCTTTTCGAATCTGACGGAAATTATATCAAGGTATATTTCGAAAACAACAAGCCAATGATTCACAAATCGCTCAATGCACTTGATGAAAGATTGGATGAAAAATCTTTTTTTCGAGCCAGCAGAAAACACATCATCAACCTGAGCTGGGTGGAAGCAATCGAACCTTGGTTTAATGGTGGTTTGGTCGTAACCCTCAAAGGTGGTGAAAGAATAGAAGTAAGTAGAAGACAGGCTGCCAGATTTAAGGATATGATGAGTTTGTAATCTTGCAAATCCATCTATCCTATTAGATACCACCCAAGTAAATTGATTTTACAGAATTATTTTTGTAAATAGTATATATCTTGCGTTATGATGCAAAAAATACTATTTGTAAAACATATTATTGCAAAAAACCCCATATACCACCCGATATGAAAGAGGAAAGAATTCTCGTCGTAGAAGACGATGTAAACATTGCAGAAAATATAGAAGAGATTTTAGAACTTTTGGGCTATGTAAATATTGATATTGCAAATTCTGCCAACCAAGCCATAAAAATCGTCAAAAAATACAGACCTGACATGATTTTCATGGATATCAAACTGAAAGGTGATAAGGATGGTATCGAATTAGGCGAAATCCTAAAACAAATGGTCGACGCACCCTTGGTCTTCGTAACTTCCTACAGTGATCCAACAATCATCGAAAGGGCCAAAAGAATAAATCCAGCTGGCTTTATAGTAAAACCTTTCAATACGAACGACATCCATGCAATTGTGGAAATCGTATTGTATAACAAGCGCGTCAATCCTATTTCGGACACTGCCACTGTCAAATCCAAGGATGAAAGTCCTTACCTGGTAACGGATGCGGTATATATCAAAGCCGACAATGCATACGAAAAAGTCCCTTACAAAGATATTTTCTATGTAGAGGCCAATGGAAACATGGTCACGATATATACAAGACACAGAAACTATACCATCCGAAAATCCATGAAGGACATGGAAGAAAAACTCCCTTCCAACCTTTTCCTCCGGGTTCAAAAATCATTTATCGTACAACTGGGGCTGATTGAAAACTTCAATACCAAAGAAATCACCTTGGAATCAGGTGCAGTGGTACAAGTCGGTAGGCAATATTATAACAGCTTCCTGGCAAAATTAAATACCATTACAGAAAGTTAACACCCAATCATCTGGGTTCAAAAAAAAGGTGAGCAATGCTCACCTCCTTTTTATCGTTAAACCAAAAAGTCTTTCTATCCTTATAGATAGATTTTGTGTTTTTCCGATACTGTGATATAATCACATTTTTTGGACATTCTTTTAAAACTATTTTATCTCTCTGTTACATTCAGTGAATGTTTTCCAAAGATATGAACTAATTTTACATTAGATCATGGTTCTGTTTATTTTTTAAGATAAATTATAGTTTGAGACCAAAATTTTCGGTTGTTTCAGGATTCTGGGAATAGCTTATGTTTATTTGGTGATCTTCTTTTACTTTATTGACTTGTATAGATGCACTGAATATGATTGTCAATGCCATGATCAAGCCTAACAAAGCACAAACATTTTTTTGGGTTAGCATTGAAGTTTTCATGTTTCCTATATTTAGCTGAACGGTTGGGTCTACACTTATCGCATCCTCGATGGATAAATTCCATATGCCAAAATTCGAACCCAAATTTTAATTCATTGATTTATTGGTATTTATATCAAATTCAAAAAATAACAGTGTACATTAACGGGCATAAAAATTTCTGTTTTGATACACTCTCCCTAAAATTTAAAGTAAAAATAAGGTTCTAAAAAAATGAAAAAGAGGTAGTCCCACACTTGGTAATATGATTATTTCAAAAACGATGTTATGCGAATCAATATACCTGGGATAGGGCTTGCTGAAAAATAGATTCTTGAATGTACGATTAGAAGTTATGTCGACCACGCCACAGGCAAAAGCTGTTGACGAGTATCCACAACTTACATATGGATTTTCTTACCCAACGTGCATCATTGTGGATGCTTATTAGTAATTTTAGTTTTTCAGAAAACCTCTAGGGTAAAAGAGAAAGATCAAAGGAGCTACTCCTTTGATCTTTCTGTATATTTAGGATGTTTCCCAACATACTATGGTAAGAGAATCTCGAAATCGACTTTTTGCGGCGACATCTTTTGGTTCTTTTTGCCGAAAAACAATTTTATAACAATTCATTGGCAAGATTAGCCAGCTCTGATCGCTCTCCTTTCTCCAGCTTGATATGCGCATATAAAGGATGGTCTTTGACTCTGTCTATCAGATACGAAAGGCCATTGCTTTGGGAATCCAAGTATGGGGTATCTATTTGAAATACATCACCTGTGAAGATGATCTTGGTATTTTCACCGGCACGACTGATAATTGTCTTGACTTCATGGGGCGTCAAATTCTGCGCTTCATCCACGATAAAGAAAATATTGGACAAGGAGCGTCCACGGATGTAGGCAAGGGGCTGGATGACCAGTTTTTCCTGGTTTACCAATTCCACTATCTTCTGATACTCTTTATCAGATTCTTTGTATTGGTTCTGTATAAATTTCAGGTTGTCCCACAATGGCTCCATATAAGGATTCAATTTGGACTTGATATCACCTGGAAGAAACCCGATGTCCTTATTGCTCAATGGAACAATGGGACGTGCCAAAAACACCTGCTTGAAATCCCTTCGCTGCTCCAATGCCCCGGCCAATGCAAGGAGTGTCTTTCCCGTACCTGCAACTCCCTGGATAGAGACAAGCTTCACCCTTGGATTCAGTATGGCATGGAGTGCAAAAGTCTGCTCGGCATTTTTTGGCTTGACATTGTATGCCAACTGCTTGTCTACCCGCTCCATGGTATTATCTTCTGCATTGAAATATGTCAAGACGGAGTTCTTCTCATTCTTGAGGATAAAATAGCCGTTGGATTTCACTTTTTTCCTTCCAAAAATCAGCTTCCCATCTACATGGTGGGATTCATAAAGCTGGTTGATTACATCCAGATCAACATTTTCAATAATAAATTTGCCAGTATTCTCAAGCTCGTTGATATTTTTGATTTTGCCGGTTTCATAATCCTCAGCAAAGATATCCAATGATTTTGCCTTCAGACGCAGGTTGATATCCTTGCTGACCAATATCACTTTTCTTCCTGATTCAGTCTGTTTGAGATGAAGTGCTGCATTGAGGATCTTATGGTCATTCTTCTCTTCCCCGAAGATTTCATTGGCATTCATGTTATTCTCCGGATTCATCAAGACCCTAAAAAACCCTTTGGTCTTCCCATTGAGGGGAGTCCAATTATGGATCATATTGTCTTTGGAAAGATTGTCCAAAAGCCTGATAAATTCCCGGGCTTCAAAATTTTTGGTATCATTTCCTTTTTTGAATTGATCGAGCTCTTCCAAAACTGTAATCGGTATGACTACATCATGCTCAGCAAAATTCATGATACTGTTGTGCGCATATAGAATCACAGAGGTATCGAGTACGAAGATTTTGCGGTCTTTATCGGATTTAGCTCTAGGCATAGACAGAAAATTTTAATGGTTATTAGCTTGGAATAAGTTAGAAAAATAAAAGAAAGATTACCATGTTCACTGTAGAAAATAATATCCAAGTCCAAATATTCATGGTTATCTATTTGGTATTCAGAAGTATAATTTTATCGTCAAATCCCCCTTAACTGTCAAATAATGTCAGTTTTGCACTAATCCCATGGTGTACAGGGAAATAGAACCAGACCTGGACAAAAAATCCATTCCAGCTATCAGAACCGCCCTGCAGCTATCACCGCCAAATCCACCGTCTTGGCTTTTCCTTCCAACAAAACATTCGCACATGCCGTCAATGTAGCCCCGGTAGTCATCACATCATCAACCAACAAAACCCGTTTGTTTTCGATCTGGACATTTTCGTTGACAGCAAATACTTCCGACACATTGATAATCCGCTCCATTCTGGTCTTTTTGGTCTGTGTTTCTGTGAATTGGGTCCTGATCAGCCCCAGGTTCATGGGAACTTCCAAGACGGAAGCCAGTCCATTGGCAAACTGTTCACTTTGGTTGTAGCCTCTCCTTCTTTGCTTTTCCGGATGGAGTGGGACAGGCACCACCAAGTCCCATTGATCCGAGAAGCCGTGTTTTTGCAGCAAGTGGCCATATAAACTTCCCAATTCAATTCCGACCTCCGGTTTATTTTTGTATTTCAGGTTGTGGAGAAGCTTTTGGCTCATGCCCCGTTTGGTAAATCTCAGGAAAGACATCACCAAATTGGGATTGGTCAATCCCATCACTTTGACTACCAGGTCGTTGTTTTGGGGATGAAGGTGATAATTGGTGATCGGAAGACGTCCTATACAGATTTTACATAGCTGATTTTCGAAGTCAAAAAGGCTCCTTTTACAGACACAGCAGGTTTTGGGGAAAACCAATGCCAAAAAATCTTCAAAAAAAGTGAAACGCATATCCAAAAAGGCTTGTTAGAACTGAATGACAGCAAAATACCTGTTATATTTGCTGGTTATTTAAATACTTATCTAAATTTAATGAATCTTATAGAAGAATTCAACGATTACAGAAGCCGCATGAACGAAAAAATCATGTCGGCAGACAACAAAGTGATCAAACGTTTCTTTAACCTTGATACCAATGCCTATGCAGAAGGTGCAGTGGATGTCAAGACTAAAGAAATGATTGGGTTGGCATGCTCCATGGTACTGCGTTGTGATGATTGTATCAAATATCACCTCGGAAAGTCCTTTGAAGCAGGTCTGAGCAAAGAAGAAGTGTTTGAAGTATTTTCGATATCCACGCTGATAGGAGGGTCTATTGTGATTCCCCACTTGAGAAGGGCTGTAGAATATTGGGAGTTATTGGAAAAAGAAAAATCGGATGTTTAAAAAGGATCTGGATCTTGAAAAACGATGGAGTAAGCTACTGACAGGACTCCAGGAATTGGTAGGAAAAAAACCAGCCGATCTCAATGGTGTATTATTCTTGATCGGCGTACAGGAGCTTGGCCAGGGCAATAGGACATTTACAAAGGAGCAAAAGCAGGATCTCATGCACATAGCAATCTGCAAAGTATTGAGTCTGGCAGGCTTTTATGAATTGGATTACATTGACCAAGATGGTTGGCCCCATTGGAAATTGACAAAAAAACTTCCCCATTTCGATGTATTAGAACAAGAAAAGCTATTAAAACTTCATGTATTAGAGTATTTTGAGCAGGAATTTGAAATAGAGATAAAGTGATTATCCGCAATAATGCCAGTAAGTAAAATGATTCAGGTATAACGTAGCAAATAACCGTCCACAGTCGACGGTCAACAGATCCTCGAAATATGCTGAATATATTCTTAAAATGGCAATTGAATTTAGGGCGTATTATCATATAAAATAAAATTGGAATGAAAATAGTATCATACAATGTCAATGGTATCAGGGCAGCCTTGAATAAGGGTTTTGCGGATTGGTTGAAAGCCACAGATCCGGATATCATAGGTCTACAGGAAGTAAAAGCCTTGGAAAACCAGATTGACAAAAGCATCTTTGAAGACATGGGCTACCACATCTATTGGTATCCTGCAGTAAAAAAAGGATATAGCGGCACTGCCATATTGAGCAAAATCAAGGCTAAACACATTGAATTTGGTATGGGCATGCAGCTGTATGATGATGAAGGAAGAATAATCAGGGCAGATTTTGATGACTTTTCGTTTATATCCGCCTATTTTCCCTCTGGCACTACCGGAGACATCAGACAAGACTTCAAATACAGGTTTTTGGATGATATATATGGTTACTCACAAGATTTAACCAAAAAAATCCCTAATTTGATCTTGAGTGGGGATTACAATATCTGTCACAAACCGATAGATATCCATAATCCCATTTCCAACAAAAACTCATCAGGATTCCTACCTGAAGAAAGGGCTTGGATGGATAAGTTTACAGAAAGTGGATTTACAGACACGTTCAGAAAACATAACCAAGACCCACACCACTATACCTGGTGGAGCTATAGAGCAGGTGCACGGGGAAAGAACCTGGGATGGAGAATTGATTACCATATGGCTAGTCAAGCTATGGCAGATAAAGTCAAAAGGTCGATCATATTGCCAGAAGCCTATCATTCGGACCATTGTCCAATCATGATTGAGCTTTAACATAGAAAAATTAAATAAATAATAATATCATCAACATAAGATTCATGAAATCTATAAAAATTTCAATCCCTTCTCTAATAGAGAATATTAAAATCGTAGAAAGCTTCATCGACAATGCAAGGGAGAAATTCCATATAGATGATGATATCTACGGAAATATCATGATTTCCGTGACAGAATGTGTCAGCAATGCCATACTGCATGGGAACAAGGGGGACGTAAGTAAAACAGTAGATTTGGAATTGCATTTTGATGAAGAAGAGATCAAGTTCATTGTGAAGGATCAAGGCGAAGGATTCAACTATGAAGAACTGAAAGACCCAACAGCCCCCGAGAATTTGGAAAAAGCAGGCGGGAGGGGAATCTTTATCATGAAGCATTTGTCTGATGATGTAAGCTTTGAAGATGAAGGAAGAACGGCTACTTTGAAATTTTACATGTATTAGAATGGCAGTACAATTCTTTGATGAAGATTCTGGATTCAATCTGAAAAACAAAAACCTTCATAAAAAATGGCTCAAAACCATCGCAGAACAAGAAGGATACAAAGTAGGTGAGTTAACTTATATATTTTGTTCGGATGAATATTTGTACAAAATCAATGTAGAATATCTTAACCACGATACTTATACTGACATCATCACCTTTGACAATTCTGAAGAAGCAGACATGATAGAGGGAGACATCTTTATCAGTATAGATAGGGTAAAGGAAAATTCAGCCAGAGAGAACAATGGATTTCAAACAGAACTCCAAAGAGTCATGAGTCATGGCATCCTACATCTGCTGGGATACAAAGACAAAACAAAAAAGGATAAAAAAATCATGAGGGAAATGGAAGATAAATCCATTTCACTTTTTGATAAGATATAAACGTTCCACGTGGAACACTAGATGCTTCACAAAAATCATCAAGAAGCGAATGTTTCACGTGGAACACTAATAAGGATAATGATATGTTTCCACAATATGATGTGATAGTAGTAGGGGCAGGGCATGCAGGCTGTGAAGCTGCACATGCTGCTGCAAAGATGGGGTCAAAAGTACTTTTGTGTACTATGAATATGAATACTATTGCCCAGATGTCTTGTAATCCAGCAATGGGTGGTGTGGCAAAAGGTCAAATCGTAAGGGAAATTGATGCCTTGGGGGGAATGTCTGGAATTATCTCAGACAAATCAATGATCCAATTTAGGATGCTCAACAGATCAAAAGGTCCTGCCATGTGGTCTCCACGAACACAAAATGACAGAATGAGGTTCGCAGAAGAGTGGAGATTGGCTTTGGAACAAACCCCAAACGTGGATTTTTGGCAAGAAATGATCACAGGGCTTATCGTAAAAGATAAACGGGTAACAGGTGTAAGGACGAGTATTGGGCTTGAAATCCCAGGAAAATCAGTGGTACTAACCAACGGAACATTCCTCAACGGACTTATCCATATCGGTGAAAAACAATTTGGTGGGGGAAGAACAGGAGAAGGAGCGGCAAGAGGAATTACAGAACAATTGGTTCAATTGGGTTTCGAAGCGGGCAGGATGAAAACGGGAACACCTCCTAGGGTCGATGGTAGATCACTGGATTATACCAAGATGGAAATCCAATATGGTGATGAAAACCCAGAGAAATTCTCCTATTCAGACGAAACCAAACCCCTACAAAAACAACATAATTGCTGGATCACCTACACCAACAAAGCAGTACACAATACCTTGGAGACAGGCTTCGATAGATCACCCATGTTCAATGGTAGAATCCAAGGATTGGGACCTAGATATTGTCCATCGATAGAAGATAAAATCAACAGGTTTGCAGAAAGGGAAAGGCATCAGATCTTTGTAGAACCAGAGGGATGGAATACCGTGGAAATGTATATCAATGGATTTTCGACTTCACTTCCAGAAGATGTACAATATGAAGCCATGAGAAAAATTCCGGGTTTTGAAAATGCCAAAATGTTCAGGCCTGGTTATGCGATAGAATATGATTTCTTTCCACCTACCCAGCTAAAACTCACTTTGGAGACACAGTTGATAGAAAACCTCTACTTTGCAGGTCAAATCAATGGGACCACAGGATATGAAGAAGCAGCATCACAAGGTCTGGTGGCAGGGATCAATGCTTCGCTGAAAGTAGAGGAGAAAGATCCTTTCTTACTCAAAAGATCAGATGCCTATATAGGTGTGTTGATTGATGACCTGATCAACAAAGGCACCGAAGAACCCTACAGGATGTTCACTTCAAGAGCAGAATTCAGGTTGTTGCTCCGTCAGGATAATGCAGATTTGAGGTTGACACAGATGGGTCATCAGATTGGATTGGCAGATGATGTCCGATTGGACAAAATGATGGACAAAAAATCAGAAACAGAGAGGCTGATCAATGACCTAAAACAGAAAAAACTTTCTCCTGAAATCATCAATGATGGTCTGGAAAGCCTAGATACAGCTACAATCAAGGAAAAGATAACCATAGATAAGCTTCTAAAAAGACCCCAACTGGGTCTTAAAGACATTATGGAGTTGGATACCGAATTCAAGCAATATCTATCCAAATACAACAAGGATGTCCTTGAGCAAGCAGAGATCAAGATCAAATACGAAAGCTACATCGAAAAGGAATCACAGATGGTAGAGAAGCTTTCAAATATGGAGAACTACAAGATTCCAATCACCTTTGACTATTTGGCCATCACAGCACTGTCAGCTGAAGGGAAACAAAAGCTCAACAAGGTAAAACCGGAAACTTTGGGGCAGGCATCTAGAATCAGTGGTGTGACTCCAGCAGATCTATCAATCTTGACAGTGTATTTAGGAAGATAATATGAAAAAAAGATTAACCAAATGCCCACTTTGCAAAAGTGGGCTTTTTCTTAATCATCTCGAAGCTACTGACCATTCGGTGAGCAAAGAGAAATTTTTACTGTGCAAATGCAGCAATTGCAATTTTGTGTTCACCAATCCCAGACCAAGCATAGAATCCATTGGAAAATACTATGAGTTTGAAGATTATATTTCCCATCAGGACAAATCAAACAACCTTACCAATTGGCTGTACAAAATAGTCAGGAACATCACCCTCAAAAATAAATTGGCCTGGATCAATCAATACCACGAAAACAAAGGAACAATACTGGATATAGGTTCTGGAACTGGCTATCTATTGAATACCGCCAACAAAGACGGTTGGAATACAAAAGGGATAGAACCAAATGAAATAGCCAGGGAAAAAGCAAAAGCCTTTGGGTTGGAAATATTCCAAAGCATAGAAGAATTGGATCCAAATGAACAATTCGATGCAATCACGCTATTCCATGTCTTGGAGCATATCCATGCATTGAGAAAAACAACAAAATCCATTGTCAACAAACTGAAAGATGATGGAACGCTCTTCATCGCTGTGCCGAATATAGATTCATGGGATGCAGCCTACTATCAAGCGCATTGGGCAGCACTGGATGTTCCAAGACATTTATACCACTTTAACCAAAATACCGTTAAATATCTTGCAAAAGAGATGGGCTTGAGAATAGTGGAAAAAAAACCAATGAAGTTTGATAGCTACTATGTATCCATCCTATCAGAGAAAAATAAACATAGCAACCAAAGTAATATCAAAACACTTTGGAAAGCCTTTGTAAACGGGTATAAATCAAACAATTGGGCTAAATCTCACAAAGGAAACTATTCAAGTATTCTGTATATTTTAAAGAAAAAATGAAACTATTAATCAGGATATTATCTATATCAATAATTATTCTACTTTATGCTTGTGCTAAACAGAGTACACCTATGGGTGGTGACAAAGACGAAAACCCACCCATGATCCAATCAATGAAGCCAGCTAACGAATCCATCAATGTAAAACCTGAAACGATCGAGTTGGAATTCAATGAGTATATAAAAATAGAGAATGCCAACAAGCAAATCATCGTCACCCCAAGAATAAACAAAGATGAAATGACTGTAACCGCCCTCAAAAATAGGGTAGTCATCAAACTCAACCAGGAATTGGAAGATAGTACAACCTATGTATTCAATTTCCAAAAAAGCATAAAGGACATCACCGAAAGCAACCCAGCTGAAAATCTGAAGTTGGTCTTCTCCACCGGAAATGAAATAGACAGTCTCAAATTCAGTGGAAAAGTAAGTTACACTTTTCCCCAAAAGGATAAGTTTATGAAGGATGTCTTGGTAGGCTTGTATCAGAAAAACGATACTACTGATGTCCTCAGCGCATCTCCGTACTACCTCGCTGCCACTGACAGTGCAGGTAACTTTGAGATCACAAATATCAAAGCAGGGGAATACAGGGCTTATGCTTGGCATGATTCAAACAATTCCCTCAAAGCAGAGGAAAAGTCAGAGGCATATGCATTCTATGGAGATACTATAACTATCGATAAAGACATCAAGGATATTAATTTCATTCTATCAAAAGCTGATATTTCCGAGCTTAAAATAAACAGGACATCAACAGTAGGCGAAAACTTTGACGTAGTCACAAGTAAATATCCAACGGTAATCACAGTAGAGCAGGAAGATCTGAATACAAAGCTTTTCTACAGACAAAACGAAAAGAATATCAGATTCTACCATACAGAATTGAGAAATGACAGCATACAGGCAAAACTGACACTGAGGGATTCGGTTGGGTTCAAACTGGATACATTGCTCTATCTGAGCTTCGAAGAGAGTGACAGAAAGAAGGAAAAATTGGAAACCACAGTCAATTCAGGATCAAATTTCCTCAAAAATATAAAAGCAGAGTACAGCTTCAATAAGCCAATAGCAGACATCAACCTGGATTCATTGTATGTAAAATATGATTCTGCATCTATCCTCAGGATTGAGCGTGACTGGATTTATCTAAAAGACAGCTCCAACTATACACAGGTATTCATGGATATACCACTTGTAGACACCCTTACCAATACAACATTTACAATATTCGCCGCTGACTCCACATTCAGGGATGTCGAGGGAATGTACAATGAGAAAAAAGTGGAAGCTACCTACAAAAAGCTAAATCCAGAAACCCTGGTTACTTCCCTAGATGTCACCATAGAGACAGACTTCCGCCCACTAGTCCTCCAACTACTGGACAAAAGTGGTAAAATAGTCAAAGAAGTTTTCTTGGAGAATACCAACAAACATTCCTTCGTGGACTTTGAAGCAGGAACCTACCACCTAAGGGTCATCTTGGATGAAAACGGAAACAAGCGCTGGGATCCATCCAACATGTTTCAAAACCGACAGGCAGAAAGGGTCTACTACTACAAAAACCCAGCAGATATTACCTCTATGGACATCACCATCAAAGCAGGCTGGGTCAATGAAATCACTGTAATCACTTCTCCAACAAAAGAAAAAGCAGATGATGAAAATGTAGAAACCGAAATCACAGAAGAAATAGAAACTGAAATAGAAGTAGACGATAATTAAACAAAGCAAAAATTGGGATGGGAACATGGATTTTGTGGATAAGGCAGAGACAATGTGTGAATAACTGTCAACAACTTGATGATAAACCAGGCATTATCCCCAAGCCCAAAACCACAAACCAGACATTCTCCAACAATTGGGTATAAGTCCAATATCATACACACTAATCCACATTTACAAACACATAAAGTTACAGACATATAGCTTTATTTATTTATCAACAATAAAAAGCAGCATAAAAGATAAGCTGATTAACTGTCAAAGAGATAGCACACAAAAAGCTGTTGGTAAGTGGTGGATAAGCATGGGGAAAATAGGAAAAACCATTGTGGGTAAACAAAAGGTAAAAACTTGTCCACAAATCCACACCTTAATACCTTTAACCTTGTTTTTTAGATAAATAACCAATTACTTGTAAAGAGAAGTGGATAAGTCTCAAATTTGATTATCCGCTTTCTTACCAGTAGCCATTTGAAATAATGTATCCATATTGTTTCTAGGGTAGGTTGACTGTCAACCGTTGACAATTATACGCATGATTTCATATGCATAATTTTACTACTCGTGTCATTGCGGATAATCATATTCCCAAAAATCAAAATTGCTTTCTTCGATTCAATTTCCTAATTTGAATGACCCTAGGAAACCCAAAATAAAAGGATCATGCAGATTAATCGATTATTTGATATCATCAATTACCAGATAGCAACCTATGACAAGGAAATTTCCCTGGCCCAAAAAGTAAATGGGGAATGGACAGGCTATTCTTCAAAAGAGCTGAAATCCATTGTCGATAATCTTAGCTTGGCATTTTTGTCTGCAGGGATCCTATCAGGTGAAAAAGTTGCAATCATTTCTGATAATAGACCTGAATGGAATTTTGTTGATTTGGCATTGCAGCAGATCGGTGCGATTTCAGTGCCTATGTATCCGACGATATCAGCAGAAGATTACAAATATATTTTTGAACATGCGGAAGTCAAAATGGTCTTTGTGGGCAACGAAGAGATTTTTGAAAAGGCAAAAATAGCCACAGCGGGAACTACCATTGAAATATTGTCATTTGATTCCCTTGAATCCTGTAACCATTGGGAAGCATTTATGAAATCCGGAGAGACCGGAAATTTGGCTGATTTGGAAAGATTGAAGGAGCAGGTAAAGTCAGATGACCTATTTACGATCATATACACCTCAGGTACTACAGGAAGACCCAAGGGTGTCATGCTAAGCCATAGGAATATCATCCACAATTTGCTTGCAGTGGAAGATAGGCTGATCATTCAGAAAGGGACTTCAAAGGCTTTGAGTTTTCTGCCTCTGTGCCATATCTATGAAAGAACAGGATCTTTCTGCTTTATGTACATGGGAATATCCATCTACTATGCCGAGAGTATGGAAAAGATTGGTGAGAACCTCAAGGAAGTCCAGCCGCATGTGTTCAACACCGTTCCACGCCTATTGGAAAAAGTGTATGACAAAATCGTTTCGAAGGGATATGAACTGACAGGATTGAAGAAATCCCTGTTCTTTTGGGCACTCAATCTGGGTTTGAAGTTTGAACCCAACAAATCGCAGGGGTTTTGGTATGATCTCCAATTGAACTTGGCAAACAAAATTATCTTCAGTAAATGGAGGGAAGCGCTTGGTGGAAATGTACAGCAGATCAATTCCGGTGCATCGGCATTGCAGCCAAGATTGGCACGTGTATTCTGGAGTGCAGGGATTCCAGTATGTGAAGGATATGGATTGACAGAGACCTCCCCGGTAGTTTCGGCATCGATTTGCAATCTAGAGGACATCCGGATCGGTTTTGTGGGCAAGCTTGTAAAAGAAGTCCAGGTCCAGATCGCAGAAGATGGCGAAATCTTGGTGAAAGGACCCAATGTGATGTTGGGATACTACAAGCAGCCCGATATGACCGCAGAGTGCATTAAAAATGGCTGGTTTCATACAGGAGATATTGGTGAGCTGCATGATGGGGGCTATCTCAAGATTACCGACCGGAAAAAAGAGATGTTCAAAACTTCCGGAGGAAAGTACATTGCCCCACAACCCATGGAGAATAAATTCAAGGAATCCACTTTGATAGAGCAGATCCTCGTTGTTGGAGAAAACAAAAATTATCCTGCAGCCTTGATTGTGCCGAGTTTTGATGGGTTGAGGGATTATTGCCGCCACAAGGATATTCCTTATACCAAAGATGCCGAAATGATCCAAAAACCTGAAATTATAGAAAAATATCAGCGGGAAATCGACCTGCTTAACAAGTACTTCGGAAAATGGGAACAAGTCAAGCGCTTTATCTTATTGCCAAATCCCTGGGGAATAGAATCAGGTGAATTGACCCCTACCATGAAGCTGAAAAGAAAAGTCATCCATAGTAAGTATGCGAATGAGATAGAGGGGCTTTATAATTAGTCAACTGACAACAGTCATCAGACAACAGAATGAATCCCACGTGATCCCCATACTGTTGACTGTCAACGGTTGACCGTTGACGTAATGAAAAATTATAACCACAATGATCACAAAGTTTTTCACAAAGAACACAAAGTCTTGGATGCACTTTAGTCACCTTTTGGAGAAACCAAACCTATAGGACTTTAGCCGATAGTAGTTTAGTTAAAAATTCAGATGCCCTTTCAGGGCAATTGGTTTGCATTTTATTCACTATAGCATAGGGTTGCAACCCTATGTTAGGATCAAATGCCCTTTCAGGGCAAATTAAAAGATGATTTTTGAGTTTTATGATTTGATCAACTGTTGTTCATTTCAAATTTTGAAATCTAAGTATCCAACATTTTTCTATTTTAGCATCCCCCAACCTTCCGACCACTTAACCTCTATAAGCCAATTCCCCAATGAAGCTTAGGGTTTAGAAGTTTGGAAAAATTAACCTTGAATCCCCTAACCTTTAAATCCGACTCGGCGGACAAGCTCTTTCAACTTTCCAACCTACTAATCTTTTTACCAACTGATCCACTGATACTCAATAACTCAATCCACTTATTCCCCTAATTTTCCAATCCACAGATAACTCAATTCACTTATTCAACTATTTCACTATTAACCCAATTAACCCTTAACAATTATTTTATTTTAGAAACTTCTTTCGCCAATACCAGTTTTCAATGCCATTTTATACTTAAATACTTAAGGAAATACTTCATAACAGAATTATATTTCTATTTTGTAAAATAAAACATTTTTTAATTTCTTCTGCATGCATAACTTTTTTAGAGAATAGTATGTATGCATAACAAATTTTTCTTAAATTAGGCTTACAAAATTCAATATGCCTATGAAACGCGAAGAAACGGTAGATTACCACATCAAAAGTTCTTGGCACGCCATTTCAAGAATGTACAACCAAAAAGCCTCTTTGGATGATTTTACTGCGTCAATTGGATATGTATTGATCAATATAAACTCCAAAGAAGGCACAGCTGCCACCAAAATAGCCCCTTTGATGGGCCTGGAGGCCCGCAGTCTGACCAGGATGCTCAAGACAATGGAAGAAAAAGGGCTGATATACAGAAAGCAGGATTCTCTTGACAAAAGATCTGTCCGCATCTATCTGACTGAAGAAGGGAAGAGAAAAAAGGAGATTTCCATAGAGACCATCAAGGATTTTAACTTGATGGTCAGGCAGGAAGTGAATGAAGAAGATTTGGACAATTTTTTTAAAGTCTTCCAAAAAATCAACGAAACAATCGAAAAAATACAGTTGGAAACCATAAACCCAAACCAATATAAGAGTAAAGTATACGAACTCTAAACCAATATAATCTTATGAAATCGACACGATCAAAATAATCATTTCATCATACTTATTATGATTATTTAATCGTGGAAGATTCCATCTGACCAATAAAAAAAAATAATAAACAGATGAAAAGAACAATTCAGAAAGTTGCCATTTTAGGTTCAGGTGTGATGGGATCAAGGATTGCCTGCCATTTTGCCAATATCGGCGTGCAGGTATTGCTCCTAGATATCATTCCCCGCGAACTCAATGACGATGAAAAGAAAAAGGGACTGACCCTCGAAGACAAAGCGGTAAGAAACAGGCTTGTCAATTCAGCATTGCAATCCACCTTGAAAAACAAACCTGCATCCCTCTATGATGCGGCAAATATTGATAGGATTACCACAGGAAATTTTGACGATGACCTTCCCAAAATCAAAGATTACGATTGGGTCATGGAAGTGGTAGTCGAGAGATTGGATATCAAGCAATCCCTATTCGAGAAAGTTGAAAAATATAGAAAGCCAGGTACATTGATCACCTCAAATACCTCTGGTATTCCCATGCACTTGATGTGTGAAGGAAGATCGGAAGATTTTCAGGTCAATTTTGCAGGAACACACTTTTTCAATCCTCCAAGATATCTGAGGCTGTTGGAGATTATTCCCGGACCAAAAACCAATCCTGAGATCATCGATTTCTTGATGGACTATGGGGATAGACATTTGGGCAAGGAGACGGTACTCTGTAAAGATACGCCTGCCTTTATTGCCAACAGAATCGGTGTATATGCAATCATCTCGGGCATGCATGCCATTGAGAAAATGGGCTTGGGTGTATCAGAAGTGGATAAATTGACGGGTACTGTCATTGGACGTGCCAAGTCTGCCACATTCCGTACAATGGATGTAGTCGGCTTGGATACAACGGTCAATGTCGCCAACAATCTATACAAAACACTGGAACATGATGAGTCTAGGGACAAATTCCAGTTGCCAAACATTGTCAAAGTACTCTATGACAACAAATGGTGGGGAGATAAGACCGGTCAGGGATATTTCAAAATGATCCGTCATGATGATGGCAGAAAAGAACTGAAGGAGCTTGATCTGAAGACTTTTGAATACAAAGATGCTGAAAAGCCGAAATTCAAGGCACTGGAAGCATCCAAAGAAATCGAGGATCTGAAAAAGAGGATCAAGTTTTTGGTCAACTTCGAAGACAAGGCTGGTGAGTTCTACAGAGCTTCATTTTATGATTTGTTCAAATACTGCTCACATAGAATCCCTGAAATCTCCGATGAAACCTACAGAATCGATCAGGCTGTTTGCGCTGGATTTGGTTGGGAGTTGGGGCCTTTTGAAACCTGGGATGTATTGGGTGTCAAAGAGACGGTCCAAAAAATGGAAGCAGCCGGAGAGAAAGCCGCTGCATGGGTCCATGAAATGCTGGATGCGGGCAATGAGTCTTTCTACAAAGTAGAAGCCGGGCAAAAAAAGTTTTATGACCTCAAGTCCAAGACATACCTTCCGATCCCGGGACAGGAAGAATTTATCATCCTTGATACGCTCAAAGCGGCCAACAAGAAAGTTTGGGGCAATGCCGGAGCGACTATTTATGACATGGGAGATGATGTGATTGGATTGGAATTTCATACCAAGATGAATTCCCTAGGCCAAGAAGTCATCGAAGGAATCAATACTGCCATCAGCATGGCGGAGAAATCCTACAAAGGCTTGGTAATCGGAAACGAAGGGGCGAATTTCTCCGCAGGGGCTAATTTGGCCATGCTGTTTATGTTTGCCGGAGACCAGGAATATGATGAAATCAACCTGATGATTGCCGGATTCCAGAATACCATGATGCGGGCAAGATACTCATCTGTCCCAGTAGTGGTGGCTCCGCACAATATGGCCTTGGGCGGTGGATGTGAATTGTCACTCCATGCAGATGCGGTGCAGGCACATGCCGAATTGTATATGGGGTTGGTAGAATTTGGTGTTGGTTTGATTCCCGCTGGGGGAGGTACCAAGGAGATGACCCTGAGATTCTCCAATGACATCAAGGATGGGGATGTGGAGTTGAACAGGTTGCAGGAATACTTTATGAATATCGCTACCGCAAAAGTTTCCACTTCGGCAGAAGAAGCAAGGGGTTTGGGTTATTTGCAAGTCAAAGATTCCATTACGCTAAACAGAAAAAGACAGCTGGCAGAAGCCAAAGCCAAAGTCTTGTCGCTGTATGATGCAGGATATACCCAACCGATTCAGCAGACAGATATCAAAGTATTGGGCAAGACCTCCCTGGCATTGTTTGAGGCAGGAATCACAGGCATGCAATATGGAAAATACATCTCAGACCACGATGCCAAAATCGCCAGAAAATTGGCTTGGGTAATGTCAGGGGGAGATCTTTCTTCACCGACATTGGTCAGCGAACAATTCCTCTTGGATCTCGAAAGAGAAGCCTTCCTGAGTTTGACGGGAGAGAAAAAGACCCTGGAGAGAATCCATAGTATTCTGTTCAAAGGGAAACCGTTGAGGAATTAGAAGCGAGATGCTAGAGACGAGATGCTAGAGACGAGAGACTAGAAAGTTTGAAACGATACTATATACACATGGGAAGTGAAAATCAGGCAATAATTTTAAATTGAAATTTTATGAAGCTGAGACATAATTTTAAAAACTTAACTGTTTGGAACAAAGCCGTTGATTTGGCTGTGAAAATTTATGAAACATCTGCATTATTTCCATCTGAAGAAAAGTTTGGAATGACCTCCCAAATGAGAAGATCCAGTGTTTCTATTCCATCTAATATAGCCGAAGGAACAGCAAGAAACTCTTCAAAGGCTTTTGCAAATTGTCTAGATATTAGTTTGGGTGAAAGCTTCGAATTAGAAACCCAATCAATAATTGCAAGCAGGGTTGGTCTCTTGAATCAAGAATTGTTTGAATCTATCAATCATGATCTTGACGAAATTCAAAAAATGCTCGTCGGTCTCAAATCTAAGGTAGAATCGAATCCTTACTAGAACCGAGTCTAATTTCTCGCCTCTAGTTTCTAGTTTCTCAAATGAAACTAAAATCACATCAGAAACACTAAAAACAAACTCAAAATGGAAGCTTATATAGTAAATGGATATAGATCGGCGGTAGGAAAGGCCAAAAAAGGTGGCTTTAGATTCTATCGTCCGGATGATTTGGCAGCGGATGTGATCAAACATCTGGTGGCCAATACACCGGGATTGGAAAATAAAATGGTAGATGACCTGATCGTAGGAAATGCCATTCCGGAAGGTGAACAAGGGATGCAGATGGGGAGGATGATTTCCCTATTGGCTTTGGGAATAGAAAACCCTGGCTTTATCATCAACAGGTATTGTGGTTCCGGATTGGAAGCAATCGCCCTGGCAGTTGGGAAAATCAAGGCTGGAATGGCTGACTGTATCATCGCTGGAGGGACAGAATCCATGTCCCTCCTGCCAATGATGGGCTACAAAACAGCGCTCAATTGGAAAATTGCTTCAGAAACCCCTGATTATTACCTCAGCATGGGTCTGACAGCAGAGGAATTGGCCAAGGAATATGATATCACTAGAGAGCAGGCGGATGAATTTTCCGTAAAATCGCATGACAAGGCTTTGGCGGCAATTGCAGCTGGAAAGTTCAAAGATGAAATCGTTCCGATAGAAGTCGTAGAAACGTATCTGGACGAAAATGGGAAAAGAAAAACCAGAAAATTCACCGTGGACACAGATGAGGGACCTCGTAAAGGGACTTCCCTGGAGGGGCTTTCGAATCTAAGACCGGCCTTCAAGCAAGGTGGCCAGGTGACTGCCGGAAATTCCTCACAGACTTCGGATGGAGCAGCCTTCGTAGTGGTGATGTCAGAGCGCATGGTTAAGGAATTGAACTTGGAGCCGATTGCCAGATTGATGGCCTATTCTGTGGCAGGTGTGGAACCAAGGATCATGGGAATCGGACCAAAAGAAGCTGTTCCAAAAGCACTGAAGCAAGCAGGTCTGACGCTGAATGACATCGATCTGATCGAATTGAACGAAGCCTTTGCAGCGCAAGGGTTGGCAGTGATGAAGTCCTTGGATATGAATCCGGATATCGTCAATGTCAACGGGGGCGCAGTAGCCCTGGGACATCCGCTGGGCTGTACCGGAGCCAAGCTTTCCGTCCAGCTTTTCAGCGAACTCCGCCGCCAAAACAAGAAACACGGCCTAGTCACTGCCTGCGTCGGAGGAGGACAGGGAGTAGCAGGGGTGTTTGAGCTGTTAAGGTAGTTATTAGACTGGAGATATGAGATATGAGAAATGAGACCGCTTTGGTCTTTAAAAGATTTAATGATAATGATCAATTTTGGATTAGGGAAAACTAATTTTCAAACTTTTAATCTGTAGAATTATGAATAATCATAAAGAATTGGAAATCTGGAAGAGATCCATCAAACTAGCTGTAAGTGTATATAAAGCAACAAAATTTTTTCCTTCAGAGGAAAAATTTGGTTTGACTTCACAAATAAGAAGATGTTCGGTTTCAGTACCTTCAAATATTGCTGAGGGAGCAGGAAGGAGAGGAAATAAGGAGTTTCTTCAATTTCTAGGAATTGCTTATGGATCTTTATGTGAATTAGAAACTCAATTAATTATCTCGATGGAATTAGAGTTTTTGAGTCATGGTGATTTTGAAAAATTGAATGTAGAAATTAATGAAATTCAAAAAATGACCTATTCTCTAATGACTAAAATTTCAAACTAGCTCTTAATCTGTCTTATCTCAAATCTCATATCTCACGTCTCAAATCTAAAAAATTAAGTAACTACCGAACTTACTGAAATACAAAAAATGCTCTATTCATTAATCTTAAAATTTGAAAAAAACAATGACTAGGTCGTGGGGGTAAGTTTGTCTTATTTCTTACGTCTTGAGTCTAATGTCTTTAATTATGAACACAGTAACCAAAAAATCAATCAACGGAGGCGAGTTTCTTATCAGGGAAACGGAAGCCCAGGATATCTTCATTTTTGAAGAATTCAACGAAGAACAAAAAATGATGGCGCAGGCATGCCAGGATTTTATCGATACGGAGATCACGCCAAATATCGAGGAAATCGACAGCATGAAAAACCCGGATCTGGTCCCTACAATCTTTAGGAAGGCTGGGGAATTGGGTTTGTTGGGGATTTCTGTTCCCGAAAAATTCAATGGCATGGGCATGAGTTTCAATACCTCCATGCTGATCGCGGATATCATTGGGGCTGCAGGATCATTTTCTACCACCTATGGTGCCCATACTGGTATTGGTACCTTGCCGATTCTCTACTATGGTACAGAAGACCAAAAGCAAAAGTACCTTCCCAAGCTTGCCACAGGAGAATGGGCGGCATGCTACTGTTTGACAGAGCCGGATGCAGGTTCGGATGCCAACAGTGGCAAGACCAAAGCTGCTTTGACCGAGGATGGCAAGCATTACCTGATCAATGGACAGAAGATGTGGATTTCCAATGCAGGATTTGCAGATGTATTCATTGTCTTTGCCAAGATCGAAGATGACAAAAACCTGACGGCATTTATTGTGGAGAAGGATTTTGGCGGTATCACCATGAACGAAGAGGAGAAAAAGATGGGGATCAAGGGTTCTTCAACCCGACAGGTGTTCTTCAACGACTGCAAAGTACCGGTAGAAAACATGCTTTCCGAAAGAGGCAATGGTTTCAAAATCGCCGTGAATATCCTCAATATCGGAAGGATCAAATTGGGATCCGGTATACTCAACGGTGCCAGGTATATCATCAGCAATTGTGTGAAGTATTCTACGGAAAGGAAACAGTTTGGTGTGAGCATCAACAGCTTTGGGGCCATCAAAGGCAAACTTGCTGAAATGGCCATCAAAACCTTTGCCTCAGAATCACTGACCTATCGGGCTGGACAGGACATAGAAGACAGGATTAACAACCTGGCTGCTGAGGGGATGGACGAAAGCCAAGCCAAGCTGAAAGGTGTGGAGGAGTTTGCGATCGAATGTGCCATATCGAAAGTACACGGTTCAGAAGTATTGGATTATGTAGCTGACCAGGGTGTGCAGGTGTACGGGGGAATGGGCTATTCGGCAGATGCGCCGATGGAGCGGGCTTACAGAGATGCCCGAATCGTCCGGATCTATGAGGGAACCAACGAAATCAACCGCATGCTGATGGTGGGAATGGTCTTAAAAAGGGCTATGAAGGGTGAGATCAACCTCTTCGAACCAGCCATGGCAGTATCGAAGGAGTTGACCTCAGTGCCTAGTTTTGACACAATCGATACTTCGGAGCTCTTTGCTGCCGAGAAGGAAGTGATCAAAAAACTCAAAAAGGTATTCCTGATGGTAGGAGGCAAAGCAGCGATGGCCTTGCAGGACAAGATAGAAGACGAGCAGGAGATCATGATGAACCTGGCAGATGTGATGGTGGAGATCTATGCCTCAGAGTCAGCCATCTTGAGGGCCGAAAAGCTTGCCAAGATGCATGGTGAAGAAGCCAGCAAGCACCAGATCGCCATGGCCCAGGTATACTTGGCAGGAGCAGTGGACAAAATCAATGCCGCTGCCAAAGAAGCCATTGCTTCATTTACCAAGGGAGATGAACAGAAAGTCATGCTAATGGGCTTGAAACGCTTCACCAAGATGGATCTGGTGGATACCAAGACACTGAGAAGACAGATCGCCGATTATATGGTGGAGAAGGGCAAGTATCCATTTTCTTGATCCTTTGATGCCACAAAGGAAGTAAGTAAAAATCACTAACTTTTCCAATCGGCCGCGGCTGATTGGAAAAGTTAAAATAAATAAAAGCCCCTGATCTCTCAGAGGCTTTTTTGTTATCTGCATATATTTTTGAGTAATCTTGATTAAATTGGTTTTGACTTACCAAAAACAAAACGACTGTATATTAGGTTGACAAATGACAAGTCAATGCCGACAGATTTGCAAGAAGAAATGGCGAAAAATTTGAACGCAACAAAAATAGAAACTGTGTATAGCGGACATTTGCCTATGATGAGCAAACCAATTGAATTGACAAAAATTATAAAAGATTTTATCGAAAGTCTTAAATCATAAAAACAACGAACTGCTAACAGCCGTTTGGCTCAATGGGGGCAGCCGTGGTTAAATCAAGTGCAGTGCTAAATTCAAGTTCTGTTCTTCGCAGGAAGTTCAGTGCTAAAAATCCCTGCCTGCGTGTAGGTCCAATCGTCATGGGCAATTTTAGGACGACCATGCAGACCGACAATTCCGACCGACTTTTTAACAATCAAAAAAAATCAAAAAAAATTGCGAAACCGAAAAGTTGCATATATATTTGCAACCGATTGGTTTCACAAATAAAACAAACTTACATTGAGAAGAGACATTTTTCAAGCAATTGCAGACCCGACAAGAAGAGCTATAATCGTCTTAATTGCATTACAGGCAATGACACCAAAGGCTATTGCCGAACACTTCGAAACAACAAGACAAGCTGTTTCAAAACACCTTCGCATTTTGACAGAGTGCGAACTTGTAAAACAAGAACACCAAGGTAGAGAAATTTACTACTCACTTGAAATTGACAAAATGAAAGAAATTGACAAGTGGATAGAACAATTCAGAAAGATCTGGGAAACCCGATTCAACCAACTTGACCAAGTATTATCAACAATTAAAAAACAGAAAAAATGAATAATCTATTATTTGACTTCACAGTTGACAAATCAAAAAACACCGTTTTTGTAAACAGAGAATTTGATGCCGACCTATCATTGGTTTGGGACGCATTTACAAAACAAGAAATCCTTGACCAATGGTGGGCACCCAAACCTTTTGCATCTAAAACAATAGCAATGGATTTTAAAGTTGGTGGCAGAAGATTTTACGCAATGGTTAGTCCTGAAGGACAAGAATATTATGCCATTCAAAAATACACGTCAATTACCCCAAAAAGCAATTTCAAATATTTGAATGCTTTTGCCGACAAAGATGAAAATCCCTTTTTACCAGGTTCCGACTGGGATTTGAATTTTTCTGAACAAACTGGAATAACCAAAGTAAGCATTACGATATACAATGATTCTCTTGAACGGATGGAGAAGATGATAGAAATGGGCTTCAAAGAAGGCTTTACAATGACCTTAAATGAACTTGACATATTATTATCAACTTTAAAAAAATAAAACAATGAAAAAAAACAAAATCATATTTTGGACAGCGACCATTATCATTGCACTTTGGGAAGCAGTTATGCCAGTTAGCACTTGGATTTTAGCACCCGAGTATATGACTTTTGGAACGAAAGCATTAGGCTATCCTGACTACTTTGCTTATTCCTTGACAGTAGCGAAAGTTTTTGGTGTCATTGCAATTATCTATTCTAAGACTCCAAACACAATTAAAGAATGGGCTTATGCAGGACTTTCATTTACGTTAATCTTTGCATTTTTAAGTCATTTATTTGTGGACAAGAACATTGGCTATATGCTTATGCCATTGGCTTTTTTAGGTATTCTCGCAGTTTCATACTTTTACAAAGACAAAATTCAAAACAATAAATTAAAATCAAAATAGAATGGCAAAACAAGTATTTATCAATTTAGCAGTTAAAGACCTTCAAAAATCTATGGACTTTTACACTGCATTAGGATTTACTAACAATCCTCAATTTTCAGACGACACAGCAAAATGTATGGTTTGGAGTGAAAACATTTTTGTGATGATAATGACACACGAAAAATTTAAAACTATTGCAACCAAACCATTAGCAGACACAAAGTCAAATTTAGCAGGACTTTTTTCATTATCGTTAGACAGCATAGACGAAGTGAACAATTTAATGGCTAATGGACTTAAGGCAGGTGGGATTGAACCAAACGAACTGAAAGATTATGGTTTTATGCAACAGCGAACAATTGAAGACTTTGACGGACACACTTGGGAAGTTTTCTTTATGGACATTACCAAATTCCCCACGGAACAACCAAACGGATAAAAAAACTGCCCATAACAGCGGTTTGGTGCAAAACGTTATATACAATGGCTCCGACTTAATAATGGGACAAATAATCATTTCTGAAACTTCATAATCTTCCTATTCCACAATGACTGAGCTTCTAAGAATAGTTTTACCGATTTACTTCATTGTTTATTTTGGAGTTGCTTTCGTTTTGAAATCTGTTATTGTAGCAAGACGAATTGGGAAAAATCCGCTTGTTTTACCAAAAGACGACAGTGCTTACGGACTCATCGGACTTTACTTCAGACTGACATTGATAGCAATGCTTATTTATGTTGTTGCTTACGCTTTGTTTCCGACTTGGCACGACAAGTTTTTACCAATCATACAACTTGACAAACAGACGATAAAATATGTTGGCCTTGCAATTCTTTTCATTTCGCTGGCGTGGACAGTAATTGCACAAGGACATATGAAAAATTCTTGGCGTATCGGCATTGACACAGACACAAAAACAGAATTGGTAACAAGTGGACTTTTTGCAATTTCACGAAACCCGATATTTTTCGGAATGATTTTAAGTTTGGGCGGACTTTTCTTGACAACGCCAAACGCATTGACAGCATTGTTTTTGATTTTAGGTTACGTTCTCATTCAAATACAAATCCGACTTGAAGAAGAATTTCTGACCATAGAACACGGACAAGAATATCTTAACTATAAACAAAAAGTAAGGCGACTGATATGAAAAGCAAATTAATTAAAACACATTTTGCACCTGAACTGCACATTCCTAATGGCACGTTCGATATTGATTTTTATATTAAATTAGGTGCAACTGAGAATTTCACCTTTAAGAATGATGACGGGAGCATTCACGTAGTAGAATTGGAAATAGATGGTGCCATATTTCATCTACACGAAACTATGCGTGGTGCTCTTGAGCCTATAACCGCAAAAGGTGTAACAACAGTAATCGGTTTGTTTGTGGAAAATGTTCAAGAAGTTTTTAACCGAGCCATTTTAGCAGGAGCTACAGAAATCAATCCTGTTACTGACTACGATTACGGTTACAGGCAAGCAATGTTCAAAGACCCATTTGGACATTATTGGCAAATTCAGAAAAAAATCTAAACCTGAAAGAGAAACAACGAACCGCCAACAGCAGCTAGACTCCAATAGCCATCGGAGCAGGGATTTTCCCGCTTTGGCGGGACAGGCTGTGCTTCGTAGAACAGGAAAATGCTAAATTTGAAGTTCTCCCGATTTTCTTATCGGGATCGTAGGAAGTTCAGTGGTAAAAATCCCTGCCTGCATGTAGCCTTGACCGTTGGCGGCCATTCCCCCTACTTTAAAAAAGTTGATTTCGTAAGCTAACGTTTGAGAGCATCGTGGCAAGATTTTTTGTAAATTACTAGTCTCTCAGCAAGGCCGATTTTAGA
>NZ_JBHUHR010000042.1:0-569 GCF_042682445.1 Belliella marina | reverse complement strand
TTCTGACTAACGTAAACAAAATCCCTCAATTTGAGCTGATTTCGAGGCCTAAATCCTCATTAGTCAGACCGAATTTATCGATTTGTTTTTTTATTCTCTTAACTAAGCCCAACTTTCTTTTTTGATCCAAGAAAAGATAGCCTTCGGGATTTTCATATGGAATTCCTTTTACGACCATATTCCAAATGATGACTGCAAGCTTTCTTGCTGTGGCGCTGATGGCAGATACTCTACCTTTTCTAAAGCTTATCCTCTGAAAGAAGTCCCTCAAGGGTGTTGAGTCTTTCAGGTTCCCGATGGCATTTGCAGCATTTCTCAAGGCTATTTTAAGTCTGTTGCTCCCTTTTGGCACTTTACTAGACAATACTTTGCCACCACTTACTTTATTGTTTGGGGCAAGCCTAAGCCATGAAGCAAAGTGCTTGGCTGTTTTAAACTTCTTGATCCCTTCCATGCCTACTTCACTCATCAATGCCAAAACCGTAGAAAAGCTCATACCTTCAATTGCCAAAAGATCTGTTCCCTCAAACATCTGATACGCTTTTAGATTTAGATCAATGTCTTTTGGG
>NZ_JBHUHR010000041.1:0-806 GCF_042682445.1 Belliella marina | reverse complement strand
AAGGTATTATGTTTGAAAAATAGGCATAAGCTAGATTTCATATATTAAAGGGAGAAATTCAACATTAACCTTTAAATTAAGAACGCTTATGCCATCTACTAAAGTTAGTAAAAATTCATTTAAGGGACAATCTATTTACATTGGTATTGATTGTCACCATAAAAGTTGGAAGGTAACATTACTCTCTGACAATTTTGAACTTAAGACAATGTCAAGGGATCCTGATCCTGGATCACTGGTATCATATCTTGAATTGCATTATCCTGGCGCTGAATATAAAGCTGTCTATGAATCAGGGTTCAATGGGTTTACAGTTTGTAGAGAGTTAAGACGTCTTAGAGTTGACTGTCAGGTAGTCCATGCAATGGATGTGCCTTCTACTCACAAGGACAGACAGCAAAAATCTGATAAGTCCGACAGCAGAAAGCTGGCTCAACTGCTTCGTTCCAGTGGTTTTAAAGGAATAGACGTTCCTCCAAGACACATCGAAATGGACAGAAAGCTTCTAAGGCAGCATTTCTCTTTGACAAGAATGTTGACTGCGGAAAAAAACAGGGTTAAATCTACTCTTTTCCAGTTTGGTATAGAGATTCCTGAACGGTTTAGTAGTAGTCAATCCAGAAGTTGGTCAAAAGTATTCATTGGGTGGTTAAGATCCATATCTGACATAGACCCTAGATTACAGCTTAGTATCAACAACTATATTGAAACAGGCCTATTGATCAGAAAGCAGTTGTTAGAGGTAACCAAGCAGCTGAGAAGTCTTTCTCAAGCAGGGGAGTATAAAGAAGACTTCAGCCTTTTGA
>NZ_JBHUHR010000040.1:31126-33903 GCF_042682445.1 Belliella marina | reverse complement strand
TCTAAAATCGGCCTTGCTGAGAGACTAGTAATTTACAAAAAATCTTGCCACGATGCTCTCAAACGTTAGCTTACGAAATCAACTTTTTTAAAGTAGGGGGAATTACCGCCAACGATTTCTCTACGCCATTATGGCGTATAGCATTCCAATTCGGAGAGATAGGTGCCATTATGGCTTCTATATCCGAATTATCAAACCTACTCAATCCCCCTCAAACATAAAATACCAAGTACTTGGTATTTTTCACTTTTAAACAAAGAAATTTAAGCGATTTAGGACTTTTAATTAGGTGCATTGTTTAAAAACCAAAATTTCCACTTATCATCGATCTTAAAAAATTCTGATCATCTTCCCTTATATCAGACCGCTTGGATATCGAAGTACATAAACTTTTTAACCTTTCCTTTTTGGTTGGCTTGATGGCTATTTCTCGAACTTCATCACTATTCCGGATATAGTCTATAAAGATTTCCAAAGTTGCTGCTTCACAATTCAAAATCACTTTTCTAATGAATGGCATTGGGTTTACTTCATTTTCAGGGTCTCCACGTTCCGGTATCTGATAATTTAGGTACGTCAGTACGAAGTATTTGACTGTCTGGGTTAAATGTTTTTCTGGAACATGCTCTATACCTAAATACTCAACTTCAAAAATAAGATCACACATTGACACCAGGCTATTCTTTTCATTTTCAATGTTTTCATAGAACATATCAAAAATACACCCTTTGCTTACCTCAGATATATATTTCATTGCACCTATCGAAACCAAGAGTAGTTTTATATCTTCCAAATCCGATTCTTTTTCTATGATTACGCTATCGAAGAGCGTGGATTGTTCTTTAATAAAATCATCTGGCATCAAATCCAATAGATAAGGCAATGCTTTCAGCATATTGTATCTACCTAGAATATCATAATCTTCATGTATGTATTCATCCATGATTTTGGCAGCAAGCTGCTTTTTTGAGCTAAGAGGAATTTCAGAGAAGTATAATTCTACTTGAGAAATATCTCTTTTAAGTTCATTCTCCAATAAGCTACTTAAATAATATAGAGTGAAAAATTCCATAATGCATGTTGTTTAGTATAAAATTATTGACCTACTATTGACGAAAAACTTACTGCTATCACAGCAGTGCGTCAGGAATATTGGTTTTTCAATATAATTAGTTCTGTCGAAAAAATCAGAGAAATAAACGTTTAAATACGGCTAAACATGGATTCTTTTAAGAAGATACCATTCGTTTTAGTTATCTTTATATTCTTAATTCACATGTCTTTTGACAACTTGATACTGCGAAAAATTGAGCTAAAAACTATTAATGAAAATGAAAAAATCCATAGAGCACCTACCTGAGGAGAAGCAAAAGGAAATTAATTTTATTCTGGATATTATCAAGGTGGAAGCCGATCCCATCAAAGTGATTCTATTTGGAAGTCATGCAACGGGGAAATGGGTGGATTCTTCATTATTACATGATGGAATTACCTTGACTTACGAAAGTGATTATGATATTTTGGTTGTCACTAGGGACAATTCCAAAAAACAACATGAAATCATCAGTCATATTGAAAATAAATGTAATGATGAATTGAAAGGTATTACCAGTATTTTAGTGCATAGTATTGATTACATAAATAAAGGGTTGTCAATTGGTCAATATTTTTTCATTAGGATACTTCAAGAAGGTATTACACTGTTTGATACAGAAGAAATTGATTTTATCAGTCCTATAAAATTGACCAATCAGCAGCTGAGAGAAAGAGCTGAAGATTATTTTAAATTATGGTTTCCTATGGGGGTTGATTTTCTAATCGATGCAAAAAATGCATTTGATAGAGAAAGTTACAGAAAGTCACTGTTTGAACTTCATCAAGCAGCTGAAAATTTTTATGCTACTATAATGCTAGTATCATCTGGTTTTAAACCGACAGTTCACAATTTGAAAAAGTTAAGAAAATATGCAAAACATTTAAGTCCTGAATTATATAGTTTGTTTTTGACACCACAGGATGATGTAGATGAATATCGATTATTTGAACTTTTAAGAAAGGGATATATTGAGGCTAGATATGATAGAAACTTTGAGATATCTAAAGAAGATTGCTATAAACTAATCCTGCGGATAGAACAAATGAAAGTTCTTGTTGAGCGTATTTGTAAGGATAAAATAAGTCATCCTTCAGGATAGTCTTTTAAGAAATCGAAAAGTTCATTAAAAGATATATCAAAAGCTTTACATATTAAATATAAATTGTAAGCTGTTGGATTAGCACCTTGAATTTCATATCTATTTACAGCTTGCTTGTCTTTATAATTTAATTTTGAAGCCAATTCTTCTTGAGTCCATTCTTTTTTATCTCTTAGTTCTTTAATTTTTTTAGCAAGTTCAGACTTTAAATCGTCTTTTTTAATATCCCTCATCAGTAGCAATTACAGGAAAAACTAAAAAAAATAAGTCAACATTTATGTTGACTATTAGAAATTATTTTTATATTTGACAAATATCCTCAATGTTAGGTCTGAGAAGCCAAACAAAGAAAGGATGAAAAAGCAGAACCTGAATTATTCCAGTGAAGACCCGGCCTCTTTTATCAAGAGTGGGGGTGTCTTCTCAGACCTCAGCAATGAGTGCAAGAGGCCTGGGTCAGAAACATGCGAATATTTCAAACCCCTCATTCATACAAAATGCAATTTTACTCTTTTGGAGTTTGGTATTCAGTACCTAACATGGGGATGTAATATTACTACTTTTGACCTTCTTTTTAAGAGA
>NZ_JBHUHR010000040.1:23489-31116 GCF_042682445.1 Belliella marina | reverse complement strand
GACGGGGCATCTACTTAGATACGTTTTTCCAAGGTCGATACGCCATGGATGTACCCGCACCCTTTCCGGAACTATAGCTACTGCAGGAGCACTGTCGGGAAGGAACCATATTCTAATTTCTTATTTGTCAGGAGCAATTCCCTGTTTCTGGACCCAGCTGGAGAAAACGCAGGTTTTTTCCAGGATGGGAGGGGTATGTCTTGTTTTTGAGATGCGAGAAGCTAGAGACTAGAGACTAGAGACGAGAAACTAGAAGCGAGAAGCTAGAGACGAGAAGTGAGAGGCAGAGAAGAAAAAGTGTACGAAGTACGATCCACCACGGCGGACAAGTTGTACAATGTACAAAGAATGAAGTCTGTCCTTCAGCATTGTGGGGGGACATATCAACCCTAGTTCGAGACATCTCTCTACGTTCGATGTGACAGACGAGAAACTAGAAGCTAGATGCGAGAAGTGAGAGGCAGAGAAGAAAAAGTGTACGAAGTACGATCCGCCACGGCGGACAAGTTGAACAAAGAATGAAGTCTGTCTTTCAGCATTGTGGGAGGACATATCAACCTTAGTTCGAGACATCTCCCTTTGGTCGATGTGACTGCCCTTAAAACTGATAACCAATTCAACCAAATAAGCCATGGCAGCTACGGGGTATATGTTTAACAATAAACCAAGTGATGCTAAACTGGGTTTGTGGCGAACCTCATACGCCATGCCCGTACTGCCAGGCTTTTTACGCTAAGTCATTTCGAACGCCAGTGAGAAATCTCAATCCTAGTTCGAGACATCTCCTACGCCTCCCTGAGTTGGGAGGTAAACTCGATGTGACAATCCCTATCTAACAACTTTAACCCTTAACGATTTAACGCTTAACGAACCAATCCACCAATTCAACTAATAACCTAATCAACTAATAAGTAAAATCATGAAGAAACAATTTACATTATTGATTACAATGCTGCTTTCTATTTGTGCTTTGGGACAGCAGAAACTTGAGCCTCTGGATATAGGGGACAAGATTCCCAACCTCAAGTTTGAGAATGTGCTGAACCATCCTGATGGAGAAATATTGCTCTCTGACTATAAAGGCAAGCTATTGATCCTTGATTTTTGGGCAACATGGTGTGCTCCCTGTGTGGCAAGTTTTCCGAAGTTGGATAGTTTGGACAAAGCCTTTGGTGATGATCTAGCGATCCTTCCCGTGACTTACCAAGACAAGGAAGAAGTAGAAAAGCTCTTTTCCAGGATGGCTAAGCTGAAGGATATTTCGAAGCCCATGATCTATGGGGATGATATATTGAGGGGGATGTTTCCTCACAACTCCCTGCCTTACTATGTATGGATGGACCAAGAAGGGAAAGTCTTGGCCTTTACCTCAAGTGAAGAAATCAATGCCCAGAAGATTCAGAATGCATTAGCAGGTGAACTTTCGGGAATAAGAAACAGAAAACAACAGGCAAATACCTTTGATAAAAACCTTCCCATCAAAGAACAGATCGGAACAAACATTCCAATTCAATTCCAATCGAGTTTATGGGGCTATGTCCCAGGATTCCCCAGCATGGCCTCAGCAGGCTCACTTTTCAAAGAGGAAGAAAAGACCATCAGGATCTTTTTTACCAATGTTCACCTGATGCACCTATACCGATATGCTTACAGAACAGGTGGGACTGCCATCAATATCAAAAACATCGAAATCAAAACTGACAAGGTGGGGCCCTTCGAGGATTTATCCCACAAAGGAAATGCACAAATAGAAGACTGGAAGGAATCAAACAATGTCTTTACCTATGAACTAGAACTAGACAGAAATCATAAAGATAAGGTCTGGGAGGTTTTCAAAGCAGACTTAGAGACACGGTTTCCTCAATACAAAGCAGTTGTGGAGCTTAAAGAAAAGCCCTGCTATGCATTGGTTGCCAAAGAAAACCACAACCTCAAAACTAAGGGGGGACAACCTTTTCAAAGCATTACACCCTACGAAGCCACACTCCAAAACACCTCACTGAATTACCTCATTTCCAGTCTCAACCTCAAATACTTCCAACACCTGGATAAAATGATACTCAACCAGACAGGAATTATCGGCCCTGTTGACCTACACCTACAATGCAACATGTCCAATGTAGATGAAATCAACAAAGCACTGGAGGCTTACGGCCTAGAAATAATAGAAACTACCTCTGAACAAGAAATACTACTGATCACTGACAACAACTGATAATGCTAACCTAAACACCATACATGACTATGAAAAAAGTTTACATCATTACAATGCTCCTGATCGGATTGGCATTCCAAGTATCAGCTCAGGAATCATCGATCCTCAAGGGTAGGATTGTTGACGAAAAGGATGGTATGCCACTTCCCGGCGCCAACGTTACCTTGAAAGGAACCACCAAAGGCACAATAACAGATGTCGATGGCCTGTTTTCCCTCAACCTACCAGTGGGTGAATCCATACTGGTTTTCAGCTACATAGGTTTTGAATCAGCAGAAAGGAATATATCGATCCCTTTCAATGGAATCTTCGAGCTCAAAATGGAAGAAGCTGGACTAGCCATGGAGGGAGTGGAAATCGTCTCTACAGGCTACCAACAATTGCCAAAAGAGCGGGCAACAGGCTCATTTGTTAGTCTAGACGAAAACCTGATCAATAGGCGGGTTTCTACAAACTTGGTAGATAGACTGGAAGATGTGACATCCGGCCTTGCCTTCAATAGATCCAATGCCGATCCTATTGGCATCAGGGGTAGAAGCACACTCTATGCAAACCCCAATCCACTGATCATCATTGATGACTTCCCCTACGATGGCCCTCTGGAAAATATCAATCCAAATGATGTAGAAAGCATCACTGTGCTGAAAGATGCTGCCGCAGCCTCCATCTGGGGAGCAAGAGCAGGGAATGGGGTCATCGTCATCACCACCAAAAAAGGTGGAATCAAATCCCCCATCAGAGTAAGTCTCAATACCAACATCACTAACTCAGAAGCTCCTGATTTCTTCTACAGACCCCAGATGTCTGTCAATGATTACATTGATACAGAAATAGAACTCTTCAATAGAAACTTCTTCATTTCCAGAATCACACACCCAAGGAGGTTGGCACTGAGTCCAGTAGTAGAACTACTCGCAAGCCACAGGTCGGGTGAGATATCCCAGGAGGAATTGAATCAAAGAATTGAGGCTTTCAGACCCATTGACGCAAGAAACCAATACAATGAATTCTATCAAAACAATGTGTTCAGCCAGACTTCACTGAATCTTAGCGGAGGATCGGATTTCTTCCATTTCAATACAGCGATAGGTTTCGATGACAACCAATCCTCAGCCATCGGTGATCAAAACAACAGACTCACCATCAATAGCAATCAGACATTCTTAATGCTGAATAACAGACTAAAGATCAACTCGGCAATCAATATCGTCCAATCATCTACTCAAAACAACAGCTTCGACCCAACTAGAATGCAACTCTCTAGTACCGACCCCCGCTACTATCCCTATGCAGCTTTTAGGGGAGAATCTGGCGAAGCATTGGTATTGCCCCGGGGTTACAGAACTGCTTACATCAATGGACTTGACCCAGGTCTTGGCTTGAAAGACTGGACATTTAGACCCTTGGATGAATTGGATTTGTTGAACAATCAAACAAGGCAAAACGAAGTTCGGCTCAACCTAAACACCAGTTACAAAATCCATGATAACCTAACAGCTGACCTGAGATATCAGTATTGGACAAACCGATCCAATCAAACAGAAATCATCCATCCAGATGCTTATGAAGCACGGGATTTATACAATAGCTTTGCATATACGGACAACTCAGGAAATATCCTCAGTCATATTCCAGAAGGTGGAATCTTCAACCAAAATTTAAATGAAGGAGATAGCCACACCTTCAGAGCCAATCTTGCCTATAACAATACCTGGGGAACAGACCACCAGTTCACGGCTTTGGCTGGATATGAAGCCAAGGACTTGCAAAGACGTGGACACTACGCAAGACAGTACGGTTATGACCCCGAAACAGCCACAGTAAGACCGGTAGACTACATGAACAATTTCCCCATGTATTATGCCTCCGGTTTCTTACAAAGGATCCCCTACGCAGATAGTCAATCAGGGATCGTAGATCGATTCATTTCCTATTTTGCCAATGCTGGATATGAATTCAAAAATAGGTACCTGCTATCAATCTCTGCCAGGAGAGATCAATCCAACCTCTTTGGTGTAGAAACCAACATGCGAGGAGTGCCACTTTGGTCGGCTGGAATGGGCTGGATCATTTCGGAAGAAAGCTTCTTCAATGCTGAACTTTTCCCATACCTTAAATTGAGGACTACATATGGTTACAATGGAAATGTGGACAATTCATTATCGGCATTTACAACCGCCAGCTTTTCTCCAAGCAGCCCATTTACAGGTTTACCATACTCCACCATAGCAAACCCTCCAAACCCAAATCTTCGATGGGAAAGATTGAGTATGGTCAACTTGGCGGTCGACTTTGCTACCAAAAACAACCGAATCAGTGGTACAGTAGAGTATTATCAAAGAGATGGTCAGGATATGATTGGTTTTGCAGCAGTGGCCCCTTCTGCCGGTGTAAGGTCCTTCCGTGGAAATAATGCGACAATCAAAGGCTCAGGAGTTGACCTAGAATTGAACACCCTAAATATTGACAGGGCATTAAAATGGAACACCACCTTCCTATTCAACTACTATGAGGATGAAGTAACAGCATACCAGACTGATCATCCCACAAATATCGTCTTGAATTTAGGAACGAGCTCCATGTATCCAGTGACAGGCTATGGAATATTCCCTGTTTTCTCTTATGCCTGGGCAGGACTAGATCCTGACAATGGAGATCCAAAAGGGAAACTAGACGGGGAAGTAAGTAAGGATTACTTAAGCATCACAAGAGATGCTACTTATGAAGATTTGATTTATCATGGCACAGCCAGACCAACAGTATTTGGAGCCTTGAGGAATGACTTTTTCTACAAAGGTTTCAGCCTTTCAGTCAACCTATCGTACAGATTGGGCTACTACTACAGAAGAGAATCCATCATTTACGGAAACAACAGAGGTTTGGGAGGTCATGGAGATTATGCTCAGAGATGGCAAAACCCAGGTGATGAACGCACAACCAATGTCCCTTCTATCCCTAATGCAACTAACGCCAACAGAGACAATCTTTACAGATTTTCAGAAGCATTGGTGGAGCGTGGTGATCACATCAGGCTGCAAGATATCAGGATAGCATACAATTTTGACCGAACCCATTGGCAAAACCTTCCTTTTAGAAGTGCCGAACTATACCTCTATGCCAATAACCTAGGGATAGTATGGAAAGCCAGTGACGACCCCATCGATCCGGACTTCCGATTCATGCGACCCCTCACAAGCATCGCCACCGGAATCCGCATCAATTTCTAACATCTAAAACCCCTTGCTTCCAACGCGAAACCAACACCTAAAAAACTGACAAATGAAAAAACAACTCTACACAATTGCTCTAGCCTTATTCACGATAGGCTGTCAAGGATTCTTAGACGAGAAACCTGTGAAATCACTAATCATACCCCAATCGTTGGCAGACCTTCAAGCCCTGATGGATGATGAATTTTTGATGAATACAGCCCCAGGCCTTCCTGTAATCATGTCGGACGACTTTCTTTTACAAGAGGGTGTCTGGCAATCTGCATCATCAGCAACAGCAAGAAATGGGTATATATGGGCTGATGACCTATATGAAGGAGGATCTAACGCCGATTGGACAAAGGCTTATGAACAAGTATTTTACTCCAATCTTGTGCTGGAAACACTTCCGACTATAACAAGAACAAATAACAATGCAAATCAATACGATCAAATCAAAGGAAGTGCTATGTTTAATAGGGCATTGGCTTATTATCATTTGCTCACACAATTTGCAGCAATGGAACAAGATGGCCCTGCATTCGATCAATATGGTTTGGTATTCAGGGAAACAGCAGCAATTGAATCCAATCCTGTTAGAATCACAGTGAAGGAGTCTTATGACTTTATAGAAAATGAATTAAATGAAGCCCTAGAGTTACTACAACCCCTAAACAATTTTTCCACTAGGCCTTCAAAAGCAAGTGTTTATGCGCTTCTGGCTCGTTTATATTTGTATAGAGGAGATTTTGTCAAAGCAGAATGGGCAGCGTTGGAAGGTTTGTCGTTAATGGATAACCTTATTGATTACAATGATGTAAACCCTTCGCTGGCAAACCCTTTCCCCAGGTTCAACCCAGAAGTGATATTTCAGGAGGAACTCGTATTCTATGCGGTACATATCAATGCTGATGTTCCCGAAGGAGTCTACGGGTTGTATGAAGGAAATGACCTTAGGAAGTCTACTTTTTTCGATGTAAACCAAAGTACAGGTAGGATAAGATTTAAAGGAAGTTACAATGGGAGCGTTACACTTTTTGGAGGCTTTACCACGGCTGAATTATTCTTGATTCTGGCAGAATCCCAGGTCAGAAATGGGAACATCCAAGATGGGCTAGCTACTCTGAACCACTTCCTCGTGAAGAGATACAGTAGCGGTGATTTTGAAGCATTCAAATCCAATGATGTAGAAGAATCTTTGAGGTTTATTTTCTTGGAAAGGAGAAAGGAGTTTGTATTTCGGGGACATAGATGGTATGATTTGAGAAGGTTGAACCATGAAGATGCCTTTAAGGAAACATTGACTAGAAATATTGCGAATTCAATATATACACTAGAACCCAATTCCTCTTTTTATATCCTTCCGATAATTGATCTTGAAATTCAAACCTATGGTCTTTTACAAAACCCATAAAAAAAGGCGGAAGTGAATCACTTCCGCCTTTTAATTCAACACTTAATAGATTACAGTGGAGTATATTCTCCAAACACCTCAGAGTTCTCGACTACTTCTCCTAAAATAGGATCATTGTCAACCAATTCCACTGTACAAATCATCGTTGGAACATCTGCACAACGATAATTAACACCAAGTTGGCCAGCCAAAACCCATTCACCGTTATTTTCGGTGAATTTTGGATTTGAATTGTCAATAGGCTGCGTAAATGCAAAGGCAAATACAGCCGCCAATACGAATACTCCTCCACGTAGGAGGTTTTTAACTGAATTTTTCATAATTGAAATTGTTTTGATTGTTAATGTTCCTGCCAATTTGGATTTTGAGAGGGTTGGCTGGTTTGGCCCCCTGCCGGTGCTAGCCTAGTACCTGGTATTAGGGATAGCGTGAATGTCTTTGGGTTTGGGGTCTCTCGCAGATTTTCCGGGGTTTTGTGGATTTTATTTTTGGAGGTTGACTTTGTGTTTTGGTATATGTGGTGGACTGTGGTTGCAGAGGTAGGCCGCCAAGACTGAGATGGACAGGAATGTGAGGTTGAAGATGAGGTGTTGGGACCAGGTGAGTTTGGAGACTACACCGCCACAAGTGCATGGGATCCTTCCAAATATGCCTGTCATCACGATGGCTATATAGGCTGTGAAAGTGGCCATCATCAGTAGGCTGAGGTATAGCCCTCTAAGCCTCCACTTGGGGATCACCAATAGGAATGCTGTAATCAATTCTATCGGTGGCAATGTGTAGAAGATG
>NZ_JBHUHR010000040.1:23035-23479 GCF_042682445.1 Belliella marina | reverse complement strand
TAGGGAGTGGTAGGTTTCCTGCCAAGCGATGATTTTGCTGGTGCCTGTATACAGGAAGAGGGCTGCCAAGAGCAAGGCTGAGATTTCAATGACGGTATTTTTATGTTTGGCAATCATGGTTGCTGTAATCTGTTGACTTGTTGTTCTTTATGTTGCTTGTGTAAGCTGTGATGAAGGTATGTGGGGCATTTGAAAAATAAAAATCAAATTGTCCAATGAGAATGTTCAGGGGACGAACGAGGCTGTGGCGTCGACGAAGTGATTTTGGGGTATCAAAAATCGGGTGGATTTTTTGGATGTTTTTCTGTGGGGACACAGACATAAAGGTAAACCGCAAAGGGGCGCAGGGGGGAGGGAGAGGCGAGAGGCTAGAAACGAGAGGCGAGACGTGAGACTCAAGACTTAAGACAGAAGTGAATATGCTGGTGAGAGAGTAGGATGTTC
>NZ_JBHUHR010000040.1:0-23025 GCF_042682445.1 Belliella marina | reverse complement strand
GCACTATCCCTTACTTTGGTGTTACTTTGGTATTACTTTGATGCTACTTTGGTAGGGCTTTGGTATGGGGGTGAGTGAGTAGGATGTTCTGTGGGGACACAGAAGATAAAGGTAAACCGCAAAGGGGCGCAAGGGTCCGCAAAGGGGAGGGAGAAGCGAGAGGCGAGAGGCGAGATGCAAAGTGGGCAAGTTTGTTTTTACGACTACGTCACCTCGACGGGAGGAGAGGTCTCGTCCCGTCTATAGACAAGTAAGTGAAACATGAAAAGGATGTCTTGGTTTCAGTTCGAGATTTCTCTCGGCAATCCTACGGAACAGGCTCCACGCCTCCCTTACGGGAGGTAGATTCGAAATGACCATCAGGTGACCTCGTGGGAGGAGAGGCCACTTTACTTGGACTAACAGGCTTTTAAGAGGCTTGAAAACAAAAGAAAAACAATAAAAAAAGTGTCAAGTATTTTCAAGACGTGACAAAGACGTGAGATTCAAGACAAAGAGGCAAGACTTAAGACAGAAGTGAATATGCTGGTGAGTGAGTATGATGTTGTGTGGGGACACAGAATAGAGCTGATGGTCTGTGAGGACACAAACCATGGGTGAAAAGATGGTTTGTGGGGACATAAACCAAAAGGTCGCACTATCCCTTACTTTGGTGTTACTTTGGTATTACTTTGATGCTACTTTGGTAGGGCTTTGGTATGGGGGTGAGTGAGTAGGATGTTCTGTGGGGACACAGAACATAAAGGTTAACCGCAAGGGGCGCAAGGGTCCGCAAAGGGGAGGGAGAAGCGAGAGGCGAGAGGCTAGAAACGAGAGGCGAGACGTGAGACGTGAGACTCAAGACTTAAGACAGAAGTGAATATGCTGGTGAGTGAGTAGGATGGTCTGTGGGGACACAGAATATAAAGGTGAACCGCAAAGGGTCGCAAGGGTGCGCAAAGGGGAGAAGCGAGAGGCTAGAAACGAGAGGCGAGACACGAGACACGAGGTGCAAGACGTGAGATTCAAGACAAAGAAGCGAGACTTAAGACAGAAGTGAATATGCTGGTGAATAGGATGGTCTGTGAGGACACAAACCATGGGTGGAAAGATGGTTTGTGGGGAGAAAAAACTATGGTTTGGAAATTGCCTTATGTGCAATTATCGTCGACGAATGCGTATTTAGAAGGGACGAACTGGTGGTTTGGCGGGGACGAAATTATTTTGGGGCTTTGGGGAGATAAGGTGGTATTGATGGTCTGTGGGGATACAGAACATAAAGGTAAACCGCAAGGGTCGCAAAGGTTCGCAAAGGGGAGAAGCGAGAGGCGAGAAACGTGAAGCGAGAGGCTAGAAACGAGAGGCGACACGTGAGACGAGATGCAAGACACAAGACGTGAGACTCAAGACTTAAGACAGAAGTGAATATGCTGGTTGTATGTAGGTGGGTGAGTAGGATGTTCTGTGGGGACACAAGATGGATTGATGGTTTGTGGGGGCACAAACCATGGGGTTGCTAAAGATTAAACGCAAGGGGCACTGTGGGTGCGCAAAGGGGGTGGGGAAGGTGGAGTGTTTGGCTAAGAATGAAAACAATGCTTACTTTTTGTGTATTCTTCCAATTCCCCATGACGGCATTATTTTACAGGGAATTATTTGCAAAAGTGGAAGGAGTAGGTAAATTTGTTAAACATGAGTAAATTTATTACTCAACCTCTCCGATAAGCACTTCCCGTGACTGACAGGGCGAAGCTGGGGAACAAGTAGAGTAATCAGTGGAATAGGGAAAAGTTGATTGGTAGGGTGAGTTATCAGTTGATTGGGGGAATAAGTCGAGTAGTTGAGTAAGTTATCAGTGGATTGCGGAGGGATAAGCAGTAAAGGAACGAGTACAATGTTAAACGTTAAATGTTCCTCCCATTAACGGATTTAACAATTAATCTTAACAAATCCACCCTCTTATAGGCAGTTTCTCTTAAATATATCACAATGAGACATCTCCATGGTCGATGTGACGGGTGAAGATAAACAAATCCCTCAATAACCCTTAACCCTCAACGTCGATTGACGAATTTAACGCCTAACAAATCCACCAATAACCCAATCACCCAATAACTAATTCACCTGATCACCTAATTACAAGTATTTTGAGTCTAAAGAAGAGCATATTTTACTGGATTACTTTACAGCGAAGAAATTGGTTTGGAGGGTTTTTAAAGAAGGTTTTCAGGACAGTTTTTCATGCATTGGAGAATAAGAACAATGACAATCAACTCAGTGGCGAATATGCGATTTGGGAAGATTTGAAAGAGCAGCAGATTAAGGTTGTTTTTGATGTGGGGGCAAATGTTGGGAATTGGTCAAAAACAATAAGTGGAGTCAATAATGATTGTATTGTCCACGCATTTGAGCCAGTGGAGGAAACTTATCAAAAGCTTCAGGAGAATACCAAATCAAATAAGCTTATCAAAACGAATAATTTGGCACTTTCAGATAAAGAAGAAACTATTGAGTTCAATTTTTATCCAAAGGGTTCTTATTTCAGTTCGATTTATGATAACCAACTTGGAAAAGATGCCAAAAAAGTAAGTATTAACTGTGTCAAAGGAGATGATTATTGCTTGGAAAATGGGATCGAAAATATAGATTTTTTGAAGATCGATACTGAAGGCGCAGAGCATAAAGTACTCGAAGGATTCACTAGAATGCTATCTGAAAAAAGAATCAAAATCATCCAGTTTGAGTATGGGGATATGTGCATTGATTCAGGGTTTTTACTAAAAGATTACTTTCAGCTACTGGAGGGGTATGGATTTAGCATTGGGAAAATCTACCCCAAATGGGTGGAGTTTGGCAAGTACGAGAAAAGTATGGAGAATTTTGTGTTGTCGAATTTTTTGGCGGTGGAAAAATCTAATAGGGGACTTATGAATTTATTTGACAAATAATAGTACAAACACAAATGACTCTCCCGGTAGGATTTCGAATAAGAGTATTAAGATACTTGACTTTTAAGTTTCCAAAGTTTTTTAAGTACACTAAGGCTTCTAGAATTTGGGGTAGATATGGTGTTTGGATAGCTATTGCTCAAAAGGATAGAAAGTTATTGCAAGTGAAACTCGAACAATTTGAAGCTGAGAATTTTACCGACTTCGAATTGTCAATAATTATTAATCATGTAAAAACTAATCTCTTTAAAAGCGAAGAATTTGACTTTTTTATTGGGGTTTTGGGAGAGTGGCTGGTTGCAAGTATTTTAAGACAGAAGCTTCTGGAAAAAATTGAAGTTTTGAAGAATGATTTGGAAAAGGATTCTATAAAAATATTAAAATACACAGGGGTATCTAGTCTTATTCTATTTCAGTGTTCTTGCAAAAAAGATGCAGATAATATTCACAAAAAATACCTTGTTAAGGTTTTAAAAGACAAATACTTGAATTATAGTCTTTATGAGACATATGTGTCAAATGGACTCAATGTTCCAAAGTTTTTTGGAGTAGTGGGTTATAGAAGATTGATAGTGGAAGTTCATGAATTTGTCGAAGGGATTAGTTTTAAGCTAGAAAATTTAGAGAATTTTAATGAAATACTAAAGATTTCTGGCAAGATTTCAAATATAAAAGTACCTAAACCCAACGTAGGAAACTTCAGATTTACTGCTAGACAAAAAAGATGGATAGATGATATTTCAAACGAAAAATATTTTGATGTAAAGCAATTTTTTAAACAGAATTATGAGTTGCTTGAAGAAGCCTTAAATCAACTCCCTAAAGTTTTTAACCACTTGGATTTCAATCAGGAAAATTTTTTGGTTGATGAAAATGATAAAATATATATTGTGGATTATTTTGATGGGGAAATGGGGTGTTTAGGTTATGATCTTGCCAAGTTTATTTATTTTAATCTTAATCAAATTACTTCTAAATTGAAATTTAGTTTAGATCAGATAGTTGAACACGCAATTGAAAGTATCCAGAATAAAACTATAAGTAGTTTTAAAAATAAGGATATAGCTAAGTTTTATTTTTTATTAGTAGGAGTGAAGATCTGTTATGAACAGTTGTCTAAAAAAAACTACAAATGGAGATATTTTCATTTAAGAAGAATGATAGCATATCTCAACTCATTGAAATTGGAAATAAGCAATAATCCCTTTTATGTCTAAATCTATTATAAAAGTCGAAAATATTTCCAAACGCTATCGCCTTGGCCAAAAAGAAAAGCAAGCTAAAACCTTGATGGGGCAGTTGGGCAATATCATCAAATCACCTTATGATAATTTCAAAAGGCTCAGGAGTTTAAGCAAGTTTGGCCAACCATCCCTGAATGGAGGCAGGGAGGATGAATCTGTTTTCTGGGCTCTAAAGGATATCAACTTCGAAGTGCAGCAAGGAGAAGTATTGGGTATCATTGGGAAAAATGGAGCTGGTAAATCCACCTTGCTTAAAATCCTTTCGCAAATCACAGAACCGACTACAGGCAGGATTGAAATGCATGGCAGGGTAGCATCACTTTTGGAAGTGGGCACAGGTTTCCATCCGGAGCTATCAGGCCGGGAAAATATCTATATGAATGGGACAATCCTTGGAATGACGAGGAGGGAGATAGATTCAAAACTAGATGAAATAATCGACTTTTCAGGAGTGGAGAAATTTATCGATACACCTGTGAAATTCTATTCTTCAGGGATGAAGGTTCGATTGGGATTTTCAGTAGCCGCACATTTGGATCCAGAGATTTTGATTATTGATGAAGTGCTTGCAGTAGGGGATTACGAATTCCAACAGAAGTGCTTGGGGAAGATGGAGGATGTAAGTAAGAATCAAGGAAGAACGGTGCTTTTTGTAAGTCATAATATGGTTGCTGTTGAGAATATTTGTTCGAAGATTCTTTTGGTAGAGAATGGAAGCTTAAAGTACAATGGACAAGTTTCTTTTGGAATAAGTAGTTATTTGGATACCAGTAATTGTTTGAAAAATTCAATAATAGAAAAAGACGGTGTTTTATTACAATTAATACATGATAATTCTATTGTTAAATCTGGTAATAGCTTAAGTATGACAGTAATTTTAAAATCAAAATTGACCTATAAGGGGCTTAGCTTAGCTTTAGGATTCAATAAAAACTTACAAAGACTTTTTACTTTGAATAGCTTTTATCAAACCGGTGAGCTGTTTAATTTACTGCATGTGAAAGAAATGAAAGTATCTTTAGAAAATCTAGTTTTAACACAAGGGGTATATGATATTGTGATTACTTTGTATCAGCAAGGAACAAAATTAATAGAGTTTAATACAGTTGGAAAGTTAGATGTTAAACCTGGAAACTATTTCAATACAGGGCATATGGTTGATCCGAACTATCAAGGTAATATTATAATTGAGGCGAGATGGGGGCTATAAAAAAGAAAATAATAAATGTAGTCGGTGCTTTTGATAGATACAATTATGGGGATTTATTATTTCCAAAAATTTTACAAAATGAGCTGGGAGAATCATATATCTATAAGTTTTATAGTATTAGAAATCATAATTATGAAATTTTTGGTGGGGTAAAAACAAAATCTATTCTCAGGCTCTTTTTTAAACTCTTTTTTAAACGAAATCAAACAGTAGTAATTGCAGGAGGACATGTTGTTGGAGCAGGGTGGTTAATTTTATTTTTCCATAACTGGAGAGTTTTTAGATTTTTTTTTGAACCAAAGCATAGAAAAAACAATGATGTCTATTTTAATTCAATATTTAATAAAATATTTAGAACTAGATACCCATATGTTATTTCTCTTCCGATGCAAAGGAATAATCAAATAATATATAATTCAGTTGGAGGAACAGTTTATTCTTCGGGGAGAAAAAATGAACTCAAAAATAACCTATTTGGGGTAGATTTGTTTTCGGTCAGATCTTCAAGATTGTATGAGTTTGGTGTTGAAAGTAATATAAAAAGTAAACTAGTTCCAGATTCAGCAATGTTGATTTCAAATTATATTGAAAAGAGTTTACCAGGAAATTATTTGGTGTTTCAATGCCATAATTTGAGTAGTGAAAAAGTTGATGTTCTGGCTGAACAACTATTTGTAATAGCAAGTAGAAATGTCAAAAAGAAAATAATCCTTTTACCTATTGGATATGCGAATGGTCACGAGGATTTTATTGCTTTACAGAAAATTAAAAGTCATGATATTTTAAGTGATATGCAAAACATTGTTTATCAGAAAGAAATGTCTGTTTTTGGTATCATCAAAATAATAAGTGGGGCTGAGTGCTTTATAGGTACTAGTCTTCATGGTATAATAACTTCTTTTACTTATAATGTGCCATACTTATGTATAAGTTCATCGTACAAGTTAAAAGAATATATTAAGGATTGGGATTTAAATAATTTGAATAAAAATCCTTTTGACTTCAAATTTATCGAGTTTTACGATAGAGGTCCGTGCCAAATGGAAGTGAGTGAAGTTAAAAAACAAAAGGCTTTAATATTGGATAATTTTCATGAAATGAAGAAAATAATTAATGGCTAGGTATAACTGAATATTTCTTTTAAAGAATATACTTTCTTATGTGTTGAATTTATTTAAATCTTTCAATATTGTCATTTCAACTTTATTGAAGAGAATGGTTAAATGTGTTTTTTGAAATGGTTTCAATCATAGTTCCAATATATAATCAACAGCATTATATAGAAAACAGACTTTTGTCAATTTTTAATCAAAAATATCAAGAGTTTGAAGTAATAATTTTAGATGATTTTTCTAGTGATAAAAGCTGGGAAGTAATAAAAAAATATGAAAATCATTCTAAAGTAACTGCGTGTATTAGAACTAAGGTCAATTCAAAGAGCCCATTTGGTAGATGGAAGGAAGGGTTTGAATTATCGAAAGGTGAATTGATTTGGATTGCTGAAGGTGATGATATTTCAGATGATAAGTTTCTAATGAATTTGGTTCCATATTTTTCAGATGAAGAAGTGGTTGTAGCACACTCTAGAAGTTATGTTTTTAGAGGATCTCAAAATAACAAAACACTTAATGGTTGGTGGGATAGTCTATCTCCTTTTATTTGGAAAGAGAATTTTATTCTTGAAGGAAAAGTTCTTTTAAGAAATTATGGAAGGTTTAAATGTCCAATAGTGAATGTTAGTTCAGCTATATTTAGGAAAGACGTTCTTGACGATGTAAATGTACCAATAACATATAGATATGCAGGGGATTGGTTTTTTTGGGGACAATTGTTTAAAAAGGGCAAAGTAGCTTTTTTTTCAGAACCCTTGAATTATATCAGGATTCATAATAAATCTGCTACAAGTAAAAGTCTATCCAATCATTGGATTAAATTGATAGAAAACACAAAAGTTGCAAAAGAATTAACTGAAAGTTTAAGCCTTAACTTTAAATATGATGTTAAATATGAATGGCTTTTAATAATGTGGAAAAAACAAATTAAAAAGGGACTTGTTAAAGGTTTATATTTTTCATTCAAATATCTACCCCCTTCTTTTTTGCTCAAAATATATTTCAAATAGGATTGAAAATTCCCAAAATAATCCATTACTGTTGGTTTGGAAAAGGGGAAATGTCTTCTTTGGAAAAACGGTGTATAGCATCTTGGAAAAAATATTGCCCAGACTTTCAGATCAAGTTATGGAATGAAGTGAATTTTGATGTCAATTATTGTGAGTTTACCAAAGAAGCATACAAACTCGGTAAATATGCTTTTGTATCTGATGTAGCAAGGCTTTATGCTTTGCAGCAAGTGGGTGGTATTTATTTGGATACAGATATGCTCTTGTTAAAACCAATCCCTTTACATTTTCTTAAACAAAAATTATTTATTGGGGCTGAAAATAAAAAGTCATTAAATGCAGCTGCACTTGGAGCCGAAAAAGGTAATGGGCTAATTAATAAATCATTGTGTTTTTATTCTTCGCAGGAGTTTGACTCTAGACCACCATTGATCACCCATGTACTATCTGAGATTATCATAGACATACAGTTTCCAATTACTAAAAATCAAAAAAATGAATGGGGTTTAGTACTAAATCCTGATGTGTTTTATCCCTTGCCATTTAAAAACAAGGTGCTTTCTTTCAATAAATTTGTGACTGAAGAAACTGTTGGAGTCCATCTTTGGAATGCTTCATGGAAATCCGATGGTTCAAAGAACAAGTTCTTTAAATGGATAAAATATCAACTATCGAAAATTTATTTACCCAATTCTCCACAATGGTATAAGGAAAAATTCAGATGATTTTATCCATTATTATTTGTACATATAACAGGTGCGACTTATTAAGGCTAGCTTTGGATTCTCTTCATAAACAGACTAAATTAGGATATGAATTGATTGTTATCGATAATAATTCATCAGATGAAACCAGAGATTTGGTGTTGAATTACAAAATAGAAAATGTTGATATCAATTATTTTTTGGAGACGAGTATAGGTTTATCTCATGCGAGAAACAGAGGTATAGTAGAAGCAAAAGGGGAGTACTTAGCCTATATTGATGATGATTGTATTCTGCCCGAGAATTGGGTCGCTTTGGCCCATAATATTATAGAGTCAAGCAAACCAAAAATGTTCGGAGGACCTGTATTTCCTTTTTATCAGAATAGTAAACCGAAATGGTACAAAGACAAGTATTTGACGTTTGAATTTGGAAAGATTTCTAGATGTTTGGATGATAAGGAAACCTTAATTGGATGTAATTTTTTTGTTAAAAAATCAGTTTTTATGGAAATTGATAATTTTAAACCAGCCCTGGGAATGAATGGTGAACAAATTCTATATTCTGAAGAAACTGAATTTCAATTGAGATTTTGTTCTATTTCTAATGAAAATAAACTTTTTTATGACCCTAACCTTTTTGTGTATCATTACGCTAGACCTGACAAACTCTCTTTATTTTGGAATATCAAAGCTTTTGTAGGAAAGGGTAAATCAAATTATTTAGTGAAGAATGTTGTTGAGAAAACAAGCAAAATTCATTTACTCGGGAGAATAATAAATCAATTGTTAAAGTTAGCATATTTCTTTTCCCTTGGGATTCTTTTTAGAAGTCGGGATCATTATCCATTTTTTCAAAACTATATTATGGAAAGAGTTCAATCACATTTAAAAAAGTATGGATTCCTTATTGCCCAGCTCCGAAACTGATAGCTTTCCGCTCGTTACTATTGCAGTAATCACTAGAAACAGGGAAGAATCTCTAAAGAGAACTTTGGCTTCTTTTTCAGAATTAGATTATCCTAATTTTGAAGTGATTGTGGTGGACAATGCATCGACTGATAATACCAAAAGTATAATCAAACAGTACGGACATCAGTATATATTTAGTCCCAAGGAGTTCGGCTTTGCCAAAACAAGACAATTAGCAGTGGTTGCAGCTAAGGGCAAAATAATATGTTGGTGTGATGATGATTGTGTACCTAAAGAAAATTGGATTATTGCGTATTTAAAGTTGTTTGAAAGCACGGAAGCAGTAGTTTTGGGAGGAAAGATTGTAAACGTTGGGTTTTCAGAAAGTTTAAAATTCAAAGGTAAAAGTGTTTTGAAGAAAAATGCTTGTTTAGAATTTATAGATGATCCAAATATTGCCACTTTTCATAGTAACTTAAATTTAGCATTTAGAAAGGATTTTATCACCGCTATTGGCGGTTATGATTCTTTCTTTAAGGGTGGAATGGAAGAGATTGATTTACAATTAAACGTAATCAAAAATGGAGGAAGAGTATTTTATTGTTCAGATGCAGAAGTTACTCATTATCATTCTACAGTATCATTTAAAAAAGGTAGATTGGTTTATAGTGGCACACTAATGCGTCTTGCGATGTATTTTAAATATAATAAAATGCTCAAGAATCCTGGATTTGTAAAAATCGAATTGTTTTCATTCCTAAGAGAAATATATAGAAATTCAAGATTAATAGTTAGTGGTTTAGTAAAGCTTAATCATAGAAAATCACAAATAGGGCTTATTGAACTGTTCAATTCGTTTTTGTCTCGTATATTGATTCCATTTTTGTACATTAAATATAAAAATGAAGAAAAATCTTAAAGTAGCATATTTTTCTGGTCATGTAAGGATACCATCTTATGGGGCAAGTAGTATTCATATTATGAAAATGTGTTCAGCCTATTCACAGTTAGGTCATAAGGTTACTTTGTTTGTTTCGAATATAGAAACTGAATACAGTCATGAAGATGAGTATGGATTTTATGGAGTTGAAAAGAATTTTGAAATAAGAAAAATCAGTTTAAATAACAATTCAAAAATTCAATTTTTTCAGCTTTCTATATGGTCTTCTTTTAAAGGATTGACTGGGAATTATAATGTTATTCATGCTAGAAACCTAGCTACAGCATGGGCTACAGCTATAATTTTCAAGCAACCGATAGTGTATGAAATGCATGGAATGCCAGAAAACAATGCTAAGTCAATATGGATGTTTAATCAACTAATTAATTCTAAACATTGTCTATTTGTAATAGTGATTACAAATTTGCTAAAACAAAATCTGAGTGATTTTATAAAACATAAAAAAGAAATTTTAGTATGTCCTGATGGATTTTCGAACTTTGCCATTTCTGATGAAAGCAAACTTTCTGCATTCAAAAAATCACTTAGTGAGAGAATAGGGACTGGAAAAATAGCTTTGTACACAGGGCATCTTTATGAAGGTAGAGGTATTGAATTGATTATTGAATTGGCAAAATCAGTCGATGAAGTAAACTTTGTAGTTGTTGGGGGCAGAAATATTGATGTTGATAAATATAGAACTTTAACATTTGGTATACAAAACATCCATTTTTTAGGATTTGTACCACCTTCTGAAGTGCCATATTATCAAATCTGTGCAGATGTATTGTTAATGCCTTATGCAGATAAAGTTTTTGTCCCCGGGGGAATAGATTCATCAAAATATGCATCACCTTTGAAAATGTTTGAATATATGAACTCAGGGGTGCCAATTATTTCATCAAAACTCCCTATCCTAAGTGAAATATTGGTAAATAACCAGAATTGTCTGATGGTCGAATACTCTGATGTTCAAGGATGGATTAATGGTATCAAAGTCATTTTGAGTGATGAGGAATTATCTAAAAGGCTTTCTCAAACTGCAAAATCCCAAGTACAAGATTTTTCTTGGGAAAATAGAGCTAAAAGAATTATAGAATTTATCCATCTAAAACTTAGTTAAAGTGGTTTTTTCTGGATTTATTATTACTTATAATCGATCGAATTTAATTCTAGACTCTATCTCAAAGGTTTTGAGTCAGTCGGTTTCTCCGGATTTTTTATGGATTATTGATAATTCATCAGATAGTCTAACTTTAGAAGCAGTAGATTCTTTAAAATCAAAAAAGGTAAAATATCATCATATGGGAAGCAATGCAGGACCAGCTGGTGCTGCGGCAAAAGGATTGGAATTATGTGCTGCTGACAAAGCAGATTGGATATATTGGGGAGACGATGATGATCCACCAACAGATCCGTTGATTTTTGAAGAGCTTTTTAGTATTATTAATTTTCTTCCAAATAATGTAAAAGTTGGTCAGGTTGGGCTTGTTGGTCAACTATTTGACACGCAAAAAGGTAAGATTAAGAGAATTGAGAATGAAGTTCTGAATAGAGAATTTGTTTTAGTTGACAATATTGCTGGAAATCAAATAAAAATAATTAACTCAAATGTAGTTGCTTCCAATTTATTGCCTAACCCAAAATTGTTTTTTGGTTTTGAAGAATTGGATTTTGATCTTAAAATGAAAAATCGAGGTTTTTTGAGCTTTATTTCAGGTGAATTGATGTTTAAACAAAGGGTGAAATATAATACACTTAATAAAACCAGCAATTTTAATAAGCATTATCAAAACAATGAGAACTGGAGAGATTTTTATTCAAATAGAAATTTGCTATATATACTTTGGATCAATCAAATGTATTTAGGATTCTTTAATAGGTTAACTGTATTGCTTGTGAAACCAATTTTTAATCTCAGATATGGATTGAAGTCATTTTTTTCTCAAGTGAAATTTGCATTAAGAGTATTTGTTGGATTCTTAAAACTATTGAATGCCTAGTATTTGTGCGATAGTTGTAACCTTTAATAGAATAAATATTCTTAAAGAGAATATTGAAAATATTTTTTCGCAGAGTTTGAAAATTTCTCATTTGATAGTCGTCGACAATGGAAGTTCAGATGGTACTTTGGATTATCTGAAATCTCATGAAAACCCCAATTTATCTTTAGTATCTTTAGATGAGAACCTTGGGTTTGGAGCTGGTCTTCAAAAAGGAATGAGTTATGCCCAAATTAATTTTGAACCTGACTATTATTGGTTGTTAGATGATGATAGCTATCCTTCAAGTGACTTATTAAAATTCATTTATTTTAAATCGTTAGAAATAGATTCGATTGGCATTTATGGTCTTTCGGGGTATTTGCATAAAAAAGGTATTCCCAAAAGACCAGAAAAAACTATAAGTGGTTACCAGATTGTTGATTTTGTTCTTGTAGATAATGCATTAATACCCTGCGAAATTGTAAACATTATTGGTTTTGTAAGTCCTGATTTTTTTATGATGTGTGAGGATTACGAATATTGCCAAAGAGCAAAGGATTTCGGTTTTCCTGTTTATATACTTTTTTCTGAAAATGAGGAATTGGTTAATCGGCTACATTTAGGTTCTCAAAAGAATTCAACTTCATTAATTTGGAGAGGTTATTATCATACCAGAAATCATATTTTAATATTAAAACAATACTATTCTAACAAAAAACTTATTGGTTTGATAAATAGGCATTTTAAAATAATACTTCACGCATTGATTTTTGGACCATATAGGTTGAAAAAATTCCGGTACAGAATCTTAGGCTTATGGCATGGGTTAATTGGAGTTAAAGGTAAAACCATCGATCCAAAAAACTTTTAAATTGAAAATCCTCTTTATCCAAGACACTTTAATCAATGCAGGGGCAGAAAAAAGCCTCTTGCAGATTTTACCATTTTTTTCACAGGAGATTGATTTCAAGGTGGTTTATTTATATCCCAGACATGATCTTAGGGAAGATTATTTGGCAGCTGGTATCCCATTGGAGTTTTTGGATTTGGAGGGGAAATACGATTTTCGGAATGGGTATTTTCGATTGAAGAAATTGGCGGAAAAGGAGCGGCCTGATTTGTTGGTTTCCTCCTTGCTGAGAAGTAATCTCCTTTGCAGATTGTTGTCAAGATTTACAGGCATTCCTTTGGTAGGAACATTCGTCAATGACAGTTACAGCGAGCACCGACTAGCAACCAAAAGAGGGTTACAGCTTTGGAAATTCAAATGCTTTTGGGCATTGGATCGCATGACGGCAGGAATTCCGAAGCTGTATATTTCCAATTCCCGATACATTGCCGAATCCCATGTAAGGACATTGGGAGTTCCCTTGTCAAAATCTATTGTGGTCTATAGGGGAAGAGCAGTACCGGGCCAGGTTTGGGAGGCCAGACAAGAGAAATGTTTTCGGTTTATTTCCTATGGACGTCTACTGCAAGTGAAAGGCTTCAGGGAATTGATCGAGGCTTTTGGGAAAGTAATTGGGAAATATCCAAACAGCAGTTTGGTGATCTATGGAGAAGGAAACCACCGCCCGGATCTTGAAAAGCTGATGCAGAAGCTTGGTTTGGAAGATAAGGTTTCACTCCCCGGAGTAATCCCAAATGTCACAGAGAAATTATATGATGCAGATTGCTTTGTTTTTCCATCTTGGTACGAAGGGTTTTCTGGAGCATTGGTAGAAGCCATGATGTCAGGAATTCCCATCATCGCTTCCGATATCCCCATGAATTTGGAAGCCGTGAAAGCAGATCAGCACACATTGGTTTATCCAGTAAAGGATGTTGAAGCTTTGGCTGCCAAGATGATACAAGCCATAGCAGAACCTGATAAGATGAAGAGATTGGGTCGAACAGCGAGAGAAGAAGCCATTCAGCGCTTTGAAATCAGCAAGATAGCTTATGAATACGAAAAGGTATTGAAGGATACCCTCGGGCTGTATTCCTAACCTCGGGCTGTGTCCCCACCCCTCGGGTTGTGTCCCCACAGCCCGAAAAACTATCCTTGTCCCCACAGCCCGAAATACACTTTGTGTCCCCACAGCTCGAAATTACGTACTTTGTTTCGAATGTTCTGTGGGGACACAGAACATGGTTGTTATCAGGACACAGAACATGGGTTGAAATAAAAGAAAAATACATGCCGAATAAGCTTAAGATAGGACTACTACTTGATAATTTGTCCGTACCTGCATGGGCTTGGGAGATGGTGAATGTTATTATCAACCAAAACCTGGCAGATGTCAGGTTTATTGTTTTAAACCAAAAACCAAAACCTTCGGGCAGAAAATCACCATTGTTTTATCGGATTTTTTCCAAAATTGACAGGACAGTTTTTAAAGTAATTCCAAATGCTTTTGAAAGGAAAAACATCCTTGAAATCGAGGGTTTTGAACCTAGGATTATCAGAGTAAACCCCATCCAGAAAAAGTTTTCAGATTCATTTGAACAGCAGGATCTAGAAAGTATCAAGCGACAAAATCCGGATGTTTTGATTCGTTTGGGATTCAGGATTTTGAAAGGAGAGTTGTTGGGTATTCCAACATTAGGTGTTTGGTCATTTCACCATGGGGATAATTTGGTGAACAAGGGTGGACCACCATGTTTTTGGGAAGTGATGTTGGGATGGAGTGAAACGGGTTCGGTTTTACAGATTTTGTCTGATAAGTTGGACGATGGTGAAGTGATATACAGATCATGGAGTCGCACGGATCCACTTTCTATCCATAGAAATGCCAATAAGGTATATTGGAAAAGCTTATATTTTGTACCCAGACAATTAGCGAGGATAAATTCCATTGGTGTTTTGGCTTGGAGAGAAGAAGTGGAAAAGAAAGAGCTTAGAATCGTTGCTTCAAATCCAGAATTTTTCAGACCACCTGGAAATTTGAGAATGATCAGTTTGTTTTTTGCTTGGTCAAAAAGAAATATCCAAAGAAAATCCCATGAACTTTTCAATAAAGAAGTTTGGGAAATATGGATAAGTAAAATTGGGGCAGGTCAAAAAGTCAAAATATCAAATCCAAAAGGCACTTACCTGGCGGATCCATATTTGATTGAAAATGAAGAAGGTGCATGGTTTTTTGCGGAGCAATATCGCTACAGTGAGAAAAAAGGAAGCATAGCTGTAGCAAGGGTTCAAAATGATGAAGTTGGTGTATTTGAAACGGCAGTAGATGAACCTTTCCATCTTTCCTATCCATTTGTATGGAAGGAAAATGGGGCTCATTGGATGTATGTGGAAAGTGCTTCAAAAGCTGGATTGAGATTGTATAAGACTGAAAAATTCCCTGGGAATTGGCAATTGTTTAACGTAAAGTTGTTGGATCAGAAACTTTACGACCCAACCATTTGCAAAAAAGATGGTTTGTATTGGTTGTTTGCCAACCAAAAAGCACATCCATCAGCTTCCTCCTTTGATGAATTGTATCTTTACTACTCGGAAGATTTTGTGGATGGGAATTGGAAACCACACCCCCAAAACCCTATCGTATCAGATGTGAAGTCGAGCAGACCGGCAGGTGCATTATTTGAAAAAAATGGGAATTGGTACAGACCCGCACAAGATTCTGCCAAACATTATGGACATAGAATCAAAATCCAGAGAATTGTCAAATGGAGCGTGTTTGAATATAGTGAAGTTACAGAAGAGATCATAGAGGCTGACTGGCAAGAAGGCTTGACAGGTACCCACACCATCAATAGAAGCGATAATTTTTTGGTCATGGACTCTTTCAGGAGATAGATGAAAATAATTCAACTTGTCACTTCCCGAAAATCAAGGGGAGCAGAGATTTCTGCACAAAGATTATCCGAAAGCTTAATCCAGCAGGGTCATCAGGTTTGGTATGTAGGGCTTTACGGACATCCTGAGGATCTACAGGTTGACGGCGGGGTCAGCTTGGATTTGACAGGACGGAAATCAAAATTGGATCTCAGGTTGGTTTTTGGTTTAAGAAAACTGATAAAGGAAATCAAGCCAGGCATCGTACAAGCCAATGGCTCTGACACGTTCAAATATGCCTCTTTGGCAATGATTGGGATACAGGATTCAAAATTGGTGTACAGAAATATTTCCGTATTTTCTTATTGGATTGGAGACAGAGGTGTTTTAAAATGGATTTATAAGTTGTTGTCATATCGTATCGATCATTTTGTTTCAGTCGGACAGCATGCAGCCGTAGATTTGCAGAAGACATTGGGATTGCCCAAAAGCAAATCTTCAGTGATCAAAAGAGGGTTTGAAATTGGTTTTTCGGATAAGGTGAAGTCAAGGGGGATTGTTCAGGAAAAATGGGGTCTAAGTGATGATGATTTTATTTTGATACAAGTAGGAAGTCTGGGTATGGAGAAAAATATCGCCTTCAGTTTGGATGTGATCGCAACATTAAAAAAAGAGTTGCCACAAGTCAAGTTGCTCCTGGTTGGGGCTGGGGCTGAGGAAGAGTTCTTGAGATCAAAAAGTGAGGCATTGGCGATAAGTGGGCATGTGGTTTTTTGTGGTCACCAAAAGGAAGTAAGGGAGATGCTTGCTGGGGCTGATCTGTTAGTGTTAACATCTTTGGTAGAAGGGATACCAGGAGTTGTTATTGAAGCGGCACTACAATCAACCCCAACAGTTGCAATCAAAATTCCGGGGACAGAAGAATTGGTGGCAAATGGCATTTCCGGGATTTTGGTTGATAGTTATGACATAGCCCAGTTTGCAGACAGGATTCTTGCACTTCAAAAAGACAGTTCATGGAGATACCAACTTGCTGAAAACGCCAGAAAAATGGCACTGCAAGAACATAATGAGAAAGACAACACGACCCAATTCGAGGCATTGTACAGCAGTTTGGTCAATGCCAGCCTTAAGTAGACACTTCGGGATAGACTCTATCTGCTCCTTGCTATCATTTCACAATAATAAGAAAGATTGCATCAAGTAGAATGTTCTGTGGGGACACAGAACATGGGGGAGTGGTAAAATTAAAACCAGGGTTGGGCTGTACAGTCAAGTTTAGGGAAATCCTAACAATACAGTAACCATGTGGTAACAGGAATCGTTTTGGAAGCAAATAAATTGCAGTATGAAAAATCTTATGAAGGGTTCATTCTTATGCTTGCTGGTTTTCACACTGTCAGCCGCCGTATCGGCGCAAGAGTCATTCCTCCACAATGGAGTCACAGCCCACCGAGGGAATTCTTCGGAGTTTCCGGAAAACTCCATGCCTGCTTTTGTTAGTGCTTTGGAATTGGGAGTTGATTGGATCGAGTTGGATGTATTTCTTTCTGCTGATGGCAAGGTGGTAGTCACACACGACAAGAATCTCAAGAGAGTTTCGGGAGTGGATATGGAGATAGCGGCACATACCTTTGATGAAATATCCGCAGTTGACATCACTTGGGATTTTAGAAACAGGCATCAGCTTTCATTGAAAGATTCTCCCAAATTGACAGTGCCACTCTTGGAAGACGTACTCAAATTAATTGTTTCACAACCTAAAACCAGACTTTCCATCCAACCAAAGATGGATTGTGTGGATGAAGTTTTTGAGTTGATCGAAAAATACCAGGCAGCAGCATGGGTAGGTTTCAATGATGCCAACCTTGATTTGATGAAAAAGGTGAAATCGAATAATTCTGCTGTTTCTGTATTTTGGGATAGGTTACCTGATACGGATATCGAAAAAGATATAGAGACTGCGAGAGCATTTGGGTTTGAGGCTTTGGTTATCCATTATTCTGGAATTACGGCAGAAAAAGTAAGAAAGGTCAAGGAAGGTGGTATGGAAATAGGGGCATGGACAGTGAATGATATTGGAGTGATGGAGTCACTGTTGGAGTTGGGAGTACAGCGAATCTATACCGACTATCCAAGGGAATTACTCAAAGTGAAAGAAGTTAATTGATATTGGGTATAGTGGCAAACACCTCCAGTCAGTTGAATCCAATCAGTGTTCACCTGAGTTCATCTGTGGTAAAATCAAACCCACACCAAGGTTTGTGTCCTCACAGACCTTAAGAAAGGTTGCATCAAGTAGAATGTTCTGTGGGGACACAGAACATGGGAAAGTGTTCACCAGTGTTCATCTGTCGTAGAATAAAACCAGAAAATCCCCTTAATTTGTATTCTTACTGATTAACCCATGTTTGGAGCGCTCTTTCTGATTGCATTTTTGTTTTTTGTAACCCAGCCATTGTTGGGTAGGATCCAGAGAGACCATCCCTACCTGAAGGTGGGTTTTATGAACAAGCTCTTCTGGTACCACATGGTATTTGGGGGAGTTTACTACATCTACACTTTATTCAACAGGTCCGATTCCAAACTCTATTATTACAGGGCAAAAAACGGTTGGAGCAATTGGTTTGATGCGCACAATACCGGGACGGATTTTATGGAATGGCTTGCCTATCCATTTGTGAATTACTTCTTTTTCAACTTTGAGATGACCATGTTTTTGTTCACATGGTTCGGTTTTATAGGCTTTATTTATTTCTATCTTTTCTTCAAGGAGAACCTTAGGTTTACCTTGAAAGTCAGGGGTTATGACCTTATTACCATCATCATGTTCTTGCCCAATATGCATTTTTGGACAGCATCATTGGGGAAGGGGGCAGTGATTTTCGGGGGCTTGGGCTTGTTGATCTACGGCTTATCCAAGCTGGGAAAGAGAATCCCACATTTGCTGATTGGCGCCTATGTTTCCTATATGGTCAGGCCTCATATATTGGTGGCGGTACTGATCGGGATGGCGGTCGGGTTTGTATTGGGGAAAGAGAAAGTCCCAATTTACCAGAAGGTTTTGGTGTCTATCGTGGGTTTGGTATTTAGCATCATCATGTACGACAAGATCCTTCTGTACTTGGGCTACGATCCAAACAACTTTTTGGAGTCATTTGAAGAAGAATCCGCTTTGAATGCCCACAGGCTCAGTTATTCCGCAGGTTCTGCCGTGGACATGTCCGGCTACAGTTTGCCGATGAAGCTATTCACCTTTTGGTTTAGGCCCCTGTTTATAGACTCTCCCAATTTTCTTGGCATCATCGTATCCCTTGAGAATGTGCTGTACCTCTACCTATTCAGCCGCATCATCAGCAAAGACTTTATCAAGTATATCAAAGACGCTCCGGCGATGGTCAAAATGTCAGGGGTAGTATTTATCTCTATTTCCATTTCCATGACCTTTATCATGTCCAATTTGGGGATCATCATCAGGCAAAAAAGCCAAATCATGTACTTTATGCTATTTGTGATCATCGCATTTTTGGATTGGCAAAAAACCATTAGGATAAAAAAACGCGCAGCCATCTACAACCGCATTGTGGAAGAAGAAAGGAGGAGAAGGGAGGGATGAAAGTACAAAGTACCAAGTACGATCCACCACGCCGGACAAGTTGTACCAAGAAGCAAAGCCTGTCCCGAAGGATTTCGGAAGGCGAGAAGCAAGAAACAAGATGCGAGAAGCGAGAAGCGAGAAGCAAGATGCAAGACGTGAGACTCAAGACGTGAGACTCAAGTGTCGACTATTTATGGAATGTGACTACTAAGTCACCTCGACCATAGGAGAGGTCTCGTAGTGAATTAAAGAGGTGAAGTAAAAATATGACTGAGTTGTGTGAACTCAGTTCGAGATTTCTCCCTTTCCTCCCTAAAGTGAGGTAAAGTCGAAATGACTACTAAGTCACCTCGACCATAGGAGAGGTCTCGTAGTGAATTAAAGAGGTGAAGTAAAAATATGACTGAGTTGTGTGAACTCAGTTCGAGATTTCTCCCTTTCCTCCCTAAAGTGAGGTAAAGTCGAAATGACTACTAAGTCACCTCGACCGTAGGAGAGGTCTCGTAGTGAATTAAAGAGGTGAAGTAAAAATATTACTGAGTCGTGTGAACTCAGTTTGAGATTTCTCCCTTTCCTCCCTAAAGTGAGGTAAAGTCGAAATGACTACTAAGTCACCTCGACAATAGGAGAGGTCTCGTAGCGTATAAAAAAAGTGAAGTATAAATATTACCGAGTTGTGTAAAATCAGTTCGAGATTTCTCCTTTCAGTCGAAATGACTACTAAGTCACCTCGACCATAGGAGAGGTCTCGTTGTGAATTAAAGAGGTGAAGTAAAAATATTACTGAGTTGTGTGAACTCAGTTTGAGATTTCTCCCTTTCCTCCCTAAAGTGAGGTAAAGTCGAAATGACCAATCAACATTCCAATCTTCCAATCTTTCAATCTTTCAATCTACAATCTACAATTTCATAACCCAATCAACCCCAAACCCAACCACTAAAAACCTTGAAAATACTACACTTGATAAAATCGCTTGGCCGGGGGGGAGCGGAGAAATTGATCCCGGAAACAGCAGCCTTACATCAGGAAGATTTTGAGTTTTTTTGTATACATTTTTACCATCGGGAGGGCAATATTGTGGAGGAGATGGAGCAGGTTGGTATCAAGGTGTATTATTATCCATCTACCAACTTGGGGATATTCAAGCAGGTTTCACGCATAAGAAAATTTGTGGTTGACAATAAAATCGACCTGATCCATGCCCACTTGCCTTGGGCTGGCATTTTGGGAAGGTTTGTAGTGAAGGATTTAGACATTCCATTGGTATATACAGAACACAATACCTGGGATAGATACAAGAAAATCACCTATTGGGCAAACAGACTGACATTCAAAAAGCAGGATGTGGCAATTGCCGTTTCCAATGATGTAGCGCTTTCATTTAGGCTAAACAGCATCTTTAGCCCATACAGAATAGAAGCCAAACCTAAATTGAAACTCATCCAAAATGGGGTCAATACCGACAAGTTTACAGGGCAGTGTGAAGCAGGAAACAAGCTCAGGGAAGTGCTTGGAATACCAAAAGAAGCATTTGTAATTGGAAATGTTGCCGTATTTCGGGTACAGAAAAGGCTTTGGCTTTGGGTGGAGCAAGCATTGGAAATATTGGATAAAGAGCCGACAGTGCATTTTCTTTTGGTGGGTGATGGCCCATGGAAGGAGAGGATAACAGAGCAGGTCCAAAACTCCGGCAAAAGCAGTAATTTCCATTTGGTGGGTTTGCAGAAGGAAGTGATTCCTTATCTTTCGCTGATGGATGCCATGATGATCTCCTCAGAATTTGAAGGCTTGCCCATCGCCATGCTGGAAGCAATGAGCTGCGGGGTTCCCGTGGTTGCCACCGCAGCGGGGGGGGTTGGGGAAGTGATTACACAGGGGGAAGATGGTTTCTTATGTGAAGTAGACAAATACCATGAACTTGCCCCATTGGCATTACAGCTCATCAATAATCCTATTTTACAGCAAAAAATGTCCCTTTCAGCAAGACAAAAAGTTGTGGATTCATTCTCTTTGAATAAAATGGTCAAGCTGCTTGAGGAAGTGTATTTGATGAAATATGATGGATAAGAGACGAGAGACAAGAGACGAGAGATGCGAGATGCTAGAGCCCCCTCAACGTTTAACCCTTAACCTTTCAATCCAATTAACCCAATCACCTAATCACCCAATTAACCTCTTAACCCGATCCCCAACCCATCCATGAACCATTCCATCCTCACCATATCCCTTGATTTTGAACTCCTTTGGGGGGTGTTTGATAAGGTGGGTGGAGGATTTGATAAAGACTATTTCTTGAGAACCAGGCAGTTGATCCCGGAGGTATTGGAATTGTTTCAAAAATACGGGGCGGAAGCAACTTGGGCTACCGTAGGAATGCTGTTTGCGGAGAATGAGGAGGAATGGCGCAGCTTTCAACCTTCCCAGAAGCCGACCTACCTTGACCGTAACCTCTCGGCATACCATTGGGTGAAGCAGCATGGTTTCGAGCCTGCCTGTCTTTTTGCACCGGAAATCATCAAAGAAATATTGGACTGCCCTGGGCAGGAACTGGGATCCCATACTTTTGCACATTACTATACCTTGTCCAAAGGCCAAACCCCTCTTCAATTCAGGGAAGATTTGCTGGCTGCCCAGAGGATCGCACATGCCAAGTTTGGGTTGGAGTTGAAGTCTTTGGTTTTTCCCCGTAACCATATCAATCCTCTGTATTTGGAAAGTTGTGTGGAAGCAGGTTTTAGGCAAGTACGGGTAAATCCATCCAGTTGGTATTGGCAGGAAACACAACATGAAAACCTGATGAAAAAGGTTTTTAGGACTTTGGATTGCTATATAAATATTGGGAATAGCGCTTCATACGAAGCAGGGGCCATTGTTTCTTGGGGCCGGGGGCTCAAGTTGATGCCAGCCTCCCGAATATTGAAACCCATACAGCGGGGGAATGGTATTGCCAACTCATGGAAAATCCATAGGGTGAAAAGTGAAATGACGCATGCTGCCAAAAATCAAGAGGTTTATCACCTATGGTGGCATCCCCACAATTTTGCAGTCGATCAGGTTCGAGCTTTGCGTGAGTTAGAGACAATTCTTGAACATCATCGATTTTTGAATGAAAAATATGGCATGAAATCGATGTCTATGCAGACTTTTGGGGATTTTTTAAATAAATAGGTTAACCACAAAGTACACCAAGGTTTCCACAAAGTTCACAAGGGAAAATGGGCTGTCACTAATTCGAAATCTCCTAGTGTCCCTTGTGCATCCTTTGGGCTCTTGGTGGTTAGAACTTACCACAAAATGCACCAAGTTCTCCACAAAGTTCACAAGGGAAAATGGGCTGTCACTAATTCGAAATCCCCTAGTGTCCTTAGTGCATCCTTTGGGTTCTTGGTGGTTAGGATTTACCACAAAGGTACACCAAGTTCTCCACAAAGTTCACAAGGGAAAATGGGCTGTCACTAATTCGAAATCCCCTAGTGTCCTTAGTGCATCCTTTGGGTTCTTAGTGGTTAGAACTTACCACAAAGGTATTATGTTTGAAAAATAGGCATAAGCTAGATTTCATATATTAAAGGGAGAAATTCAACATTAACCTTTAAATTAAGAACGCTTATGCCATCTACT